>NZ_JBHYJA010000081.1:4738-23381 GCF_042740355.1 Streptomyces sp. NPDC059010 | reverse complement strand
CGTTGGGAACGTCCGCGGACCCGGATAACGGGCGTGCGGCCGCGCTTGGACCAGGTGCGGGAAGTCGGCGGCGTCAGCGAGAATCCCGCTTCGTCCTCGAAGACGACGAAGGCCCCGAGTGCCGCCGCGGTGCTTCCACCTGGGGCCAGGTCTCCTTCACCCAGCCGGCCACCCTCTGCTCGTCGCGCTCCACGGCCCGCCGGGCGGGCACCTGGTGGCTGAAGCCGTGCCGGTGCAGCATCTGAGCGATGCCGGAGAGGGTGAAACTCTTGTGGAACCGGCGCCCTATGAGCGTCTTGATCCGCGACAGCGTCCACATCTGGTCCGGCCAGCCGTGCGCCACCGGTCCCTTGGCCAATTCGTCCTCCAATACGGCGAAGAGGGACTCGCTGAGTTCCGGTCGCGACGCCGGTCCCTGCGAGCGCAGGCCTCTCGGGCCGAGGTCTTGCCAAGCCCGGCGCCACCGCTGCACCGACCGAACGGTCACTCGCAACTGCTTCGCGATCTCGGCATTGGGCAGGCCGACGTCGAACAAGTCAGCAGCTTCCATGCGGATGCGCTCGCGAAACGCCCGCCGCTCATCCGTCAGCCCACCGCCTTGCGGATACCTCATACCTCGGACATACCGCGACGATCACCAGGCGTCAGCCTCACGCGACACCACGCCTACAAGCTCAGTAGAGGTCGTTTTCCTCTGCAGCGCGGTGTTATCTCTAGTTTTGCGCCCTCTGATGGTCTGGTGCTGGTGAGTCTGCAGTGTGGGCCGCGGCTGGCGAGGCGAATGGTGTGGCATCTGGGGCGAGAGCCGACCTGCGTCTGTCTCATTCCAGGACGCCCGGATCTGTCCTGTGCTCCCGCGAGCGGAACACGCGCCTGGGCGCACGCCCTCAATCGGCGGTATGCCCAGGTCATGACCGACCGTCGTGCGTATCCGAGTGATCTGTCCGATGCCCGCCGGGAGTTGATCGAGCCGGTGTTGTCCGCCTGGCGCTTCGAGCGCCGCGGACGGGCCCTGGACTTCGGTCGGCCACCAAGGCATGACCTGCGCGAGATCATGAACGCGATTCTCTACGTGGACCGCACCGGCTGCCAGTGGGCCTACCTTCCACACGACTTCCCGCCCCACCAGACGGTCTACGGCTACTTCGCGAAATGGCAGACGGACGGTATCTTCGCCCAGCTCAACGGGCTACTACGGGAGCTGGTGCGCCAGCAGGAAGGCAAGCAGCGCCACCCCTCGGCCTGCGTGATCGACGCACAGAGCATCAAGACCTCCACCTCCGTCCCCGCCAAGATGCAGGGCATCGACGCGGGCAAGAAGATCGTCGGCCGCAAGCGCAGCATCATCACCGACACCCGCGGCCTGCTGCTCGCGGTGCTGGTCACCGCGGCAGGCGTCCAGGACTCCACCGCCGGCCGCACCCTCCTGGAGCAGGCCGCCACTGACCACCCCACCCTGCGTAAGGTCTGGGTCGACGGCGGCTACCGCACACACTTCATCGAGCACGCCGCCACCCTCGGCAACGACCTCGAAATCACCCAACGCACCCCCGGGACCAGAGGATTCACCCCGATCCCGAAACGCTGGACGGTCGAGCGAACCAACGGCTGGCTCATGCTGCACCGGCGCCTGGCGCGCGACTACGAAACCCACCCGCACCGCTCCGAAGCCATGATCCACCTCGCCATGACCGACCTGATGGTCGCCGCCTCACCGGCGAGACCACCATCTCCTGGCGCGACCCGACCTCACCGGATCAAATCCGCATCCCGGGATGAAACAACAGGAGAAAACGACCTCTTAGGCACCCCTTGTCCGGCGGCGCCGGTCGATGACCTGCTGCCGGTGCCGTTCGAAGCGCGCCCGTGCTTCGTCGTGCGGAATGTCTCCGTACAGCGTCGGGTCGAACTCGGCGGTGGTGGGGTCGTCGCCGAGTGCCCTGTCGGCTCTCCGCAACGAGAGGAAGATGAAGCGCTGATCCGGGTCGATGCCCGTGATCGCGACGAACACCTCGTCACCGACTCGAACCACGTCCTCGGCGTTCCGAGCATCTTCGGCAAGGCCCAGGACGGGCACCAGGCCTTCTACGCCTTCGGCGACCCTGACGTACACGTCCCCGCCGGAATAGGCGACCCGCGTGACCTCCCCGGGGACGATCTGCCCCCGCCTGTGGGTGCGCGCGAACCGCGTCCAGTCCGCGTCCGCGGTCCGTGGGTCACTTGAGCTCCGCAGCAGCTGACCCCTATGGATCGGCTCGGGAATGTCGTAGGAGTCGATGAGGAGATGAGGGCGCGGCGGGTAGGCCCGGCTGCGCGGCGAACCTCCGTGTGTCTCCTCCAACCAGGCCAGGCGGGAGACCATCACAGTGTCCCCCTGCGTCGGCACAACCAGGATCTTCACCGCCAGCTCCCGGCCCAGGTACGACCGGAGATCCGGGTCCGGGTCCGCTTGGATCCGCGCACGGGACAGCAGTCCGGGAAGACCGACATCGATGACCAATCCGGACTCGTAGGCCTTCTTGACGACTCCCCATACTGCACCGTTCGCGTCGCGGACACTCTCCAGGAACTCGCGCGCGCGCCGGGCGAAGAGGCGCTTCATCGAGAAGAGCATGAGCCCCTCTCGGTTCCGGCCCCCCATGAACACGACGTCGATGTACTCACCGACGGCCACTACCCGCTCCGGTTCGGTGTCGGGCCATACCGAGATCTCGTCGGCCGGTACGAACCCCTTGGCCGTTTCTCCGAAATGGACGCCATCCACCCCTACAGCGCGGACCTGAACGGTGAAAACGGGGTCATCCTCGTCGAGCGAGAGCGCGTCGAACGGGCGCCTTGGGGACATCGGGTAGCGCGACGACTGCTCGCGCGGCGGATACAAAGGTTCGTCCCGCTCCGGCAACGAGTAGGCCGGCCTGGCCCGTCCCCGGGCCAACGCCCGGGCCGCCGCCCGCCGGTCGTACTCGTCCGGTTCCGACGAAGGCAGCTGCCCCAGCCTTCTGATCACCTCCAACAGCTCCCGCAGCCTTTGGTCATACGACTGGTAGGCGCTGTCCTCCTCCCCCGCCCAGTCCCCCAGCGAGTCCCTCCGCGTGAGCAGCAGGGTCGTGCCCTCGCCGCGCGCATCCCCCTCACCCGACGCGATCCTTCGGCACTCGGCCAGCGAGGCCCGGACCAGGCGCGTCACCGGGTGCCCCTCACCGAAGAGTTCGCCGGCGCGCCTGGCCCGCTCGGCGAGGAGGGTCACCGTCCGCTCGGCCTTGCCGGGCTCGTCGGCCACCCTTACGGACTCCACCTGGGCGCTGACCAGGTTGGTGAGGGCCGCGGCCGAGCGGGGATGGGTGGGGCCCAGTCTGACCTCCAGCCGTCTGGCCACGGACTCCAGTAATTGGACGGAGCGCTCCAGCCGGGCGGTCGACCGCGCCACCCGTGCCGCCTCCACTTGGGCGGCGACCAGATCGGCCTGGACGCCGAGAGCTTGCGGATGGTCGGCACCCAGCAGCGCGGCCAACCGCTGGGCCGCGACCTCCAGGACCTTCAGCGCCTCCTCCAGGTTGGCGGCGTTGCTCGCTCCGAGCGCCAACTCGAAACGTGCCACGGCGACATCGGCGACCGCGAGCAAGGATCGTGGGTCTCCGTCGCCCAGTTCGTCCACCAACTCGGCGGCCTGATCGACGAGTTCGGCCACCGCAGCGGCCGGCTTCTTGGGAGTGGTCCCACCAGCCTTGCCGATGCGCAGCTCCACAGCGGCCAGCAGCCCCCGGACTCGGCTGCTCACCGAAACGTCCTCACGGGCCAATAATCCGTGGGCCACCCACACACGAGCCGCCGCAAGAGGCACGTCTCCCTGCGACAGATTGACCGCGGCGAGATTGACCAGCGTACGGACCTGATCGCTCCTGCTCGCCCCCTCGGCTGCCAGAGCCACGTGGAGCGCATCGCTCGCATCGCCGAGCAGGCCGAGCGAAGCCCCCAGCGCGCCAAGGGCGTTGCCCAGATCTACGGCGCCTTCGTCGTCCGGCGACTCCAGCCGGTCGGCCAGCACTCGCAGTACCCGCTCCGCGTCGTCGCGCAACCCCAGGTCCAGCAGCAACCTGCCCAGGCGTACACCGACGAGCAAGGCCGGCGGGCTCCAGTCCTCGGGGGTCTCACCGGGTCGCAGGCCGTCGATGAAGGCCACCAGGGTGGGCAGGTGGGTGTAGCGCAGCCCGCCCGGGTCGGCGAGAGCGTCCTCGGCGCACTGGGCGGCGGTCGCGAAGGAGTCGATCACAACCCTTCCTCCTCCGACGCGGCGTCCACGATGTCGTTCAGCATGCGCACCGTCAGGGGAGGCAGGTCCCGCGGGTCGACGATCCCCTCGTCCGCCATGGCCTTCACGTGCCTCAGCACGTACCACGTCGTGTCGATCCGCCGCTTTACCTCTTCGGGCACCCGGGCGTCCTGCTCCGGGAGCGTGCCGGACCACGGCGGTGACTCCGCTTGGAGGACATCGACTCCCGAGGACTGCTCGGCACGGGGGAGTTCTGCTCCCGGCGACGGCTCCGCCCGCAGGACGTCGATTCCCGAGGACTGCTCGGCTCGACAGGCATCGGCGGTCCCCGGAACCGGCGCCACCCGCCGCGTCCGACCGCGTGCCCCCAGCCGCTCCAGCAGATTCCTCGCCGTGAGCTCCGGGAACACCTCCATGACGCTGTCGATGGCACCCGCCGCCAGCCGGTGCTCGGCGCTGTCGCGGAGTCTTCCGGCTATCTCGGGTTCCAGGAGAATGCCCAGGACAGGCCCCGTCTCGCGATCCTCCGTCAGCCGCTCGACGGGGCCGCCCGCGTACACGCCGTACTCGTAACCATGCGGATGCCGGTCGCTGGAGAGCTCGATGACCGACACGGCGCATCCGTTGCCGTCCCGCCGTTGCCGGGCGGCGACGTCGTCCACGGTGCCGGTGAGCAGGGCGACGGTGGGCCCCGGCCGGTAGGGGGCGTACCAGGCCTCTCCCCTGACCGCGTGGTCGGCCTGGGGTGTCGGATAGTCCGTCTGCGGGGAAGGCTGCAGACTCAGCAGGGCCAGCCCCACGTCCTCGGCGACCTCGATCACCTGGGCCTTCAGCGGAAGCCCCAGCGCGGTGTGGAGCTGTACGGCATCCCCCGCCTCCAGTCCGGGCAGGCAGGCCGTCGCGGTCAGGGCGAAGTACCTGGTCATGAGGAAACCGCCGCCGGGCGGGGCTCCCTCGCGGGTTATGGCCACCCAGTATTCCTCGTGAACCATGGAGTACCTCAGGTCCTGCTCGCTCATCGCCGGGCCGTGTCAAGCACGCCGACGCCCCCGGAGACCGGCAGTGGCCTCGGTCACGCCTGGTTCGAGCGTACCGCCGGGGGCTCGTCGACGTCCCCGGTTGTATGTCAACTGGGGGTAGGGGCAGGGTCGTTCAGCGTCCGATGACCCGTCGGGCGCCGGCGATCACCGCGGTCGCCAGGGTCCAGCCGGACACCACTAGGAAGACCGCGACCGCCTTGTCCACGCCCACCGGATCCCAGGCACCGCGGTAGCCGAGGCTCGCCACGGGCACGAGCAGGTCGAGGCTGTACAGGACCGGGTCCCAGGTCCGCCTGGAGTCCCCGCCGACGGGGTTGGGCGGGTGCTGCGAGAACCACACGGATCCCGCGGCGGCCAGGGACAGCAGCCACATCAGCGCCCGGCGGGGTGCGTATCCGTAGCCGAAGAGTGCGTCCTGAACCATGCCCCACACCCGGCCCGTCAGACGGTCGTTGCGCCGCAGATGGCGTTCTCGGGCGTGCCGCACGCTCCTCGCCGCGCGTTCCTCTCCGGCGGCCTCGTACGACATGGCCAGCCGCTCGAACGAACCGGCCCCCACGTGTGCGTCACGCGCCAGCCAGTCGATGCGCGCGCGGACGTCCACGGGCAGGTCCGATTCGAGCCGCTTGTAGTTGAATCCTTCAAGGGTGAGCGCCCCGGGCGTCGGCCAGGTGTCCGGGGAGTCGACGAGGACGTCGACCGTCGCGTCCTGCAACAGCACCGGCCCGGCGGGCCGTTCACGCAGGTCCAGTCTGAGCCGCGGCACACGCAGGCGGCTCAGCAGCAGTGACCCCGCCGGTTCGGCGAGCACACTGTCGTGGAACGTCACCACGCCGCCGACCTCGGCGGCGCGCAGCAGCACCTGCCCCGTACTGCGGAAGCCCCAGTCGGCGTAGAAGCCCCCGCCGCACACGAGCCCGGTCGCGTCGATCCCGCCGACCTCGGCGCCGTTGAGGTGGACGGCGTAGGACACACGGGCGTCGCGCAGATACAGGGCGCCCGAAGCCCGCAGGTCCCGGGCGCGCAGCGAGCCCTCGACGAAGAGGCGCGGGGCGAGCAGCGACCAGGGGTCGGCGTCGGACACCTCCAGGCCCTCGACGACGAGGTTGCCGGATATCCGCGCGTCGGCGAGCTGCAGCACTCCCGTGGCACTGCCCTCTCGTACCCTGCGGGGGGCGCGGGGTTCCTGCGTGGACGGATCTCGCAGAGGCCGGGACTGCGTGCCGCCACGGCCCAACCGGGCACCCTGCAGCAGCAGTTCACCGTCCACGCCGATCCGGTCCGCGTACAGGGCGGGTGCCCGCACACCGGAGAGGTCGAGGCCGTGTACGGTCAGCTCGGTCAGCTCCAAGGGCGCGTCGAACTCGCAGTCGACCAGGGCGAGTGCGGTATCGAGCCGGCACCGGCTCAGATCAAGGGAGCCGCGCACCCGCAGCCCTTCAAGTCGGAGGGGCTCCTCGCGTCCCGGCGCGGCCCCGACGATCACCTCCCGCAGCCGGGCCGCATCCATCGTCGCGCCCCGGCCCGGAATCCGTCCCGGCCGCCAACTCCCCCTGCGTCGCGCCATGGTGACCTCCCCTTTCCCACCAGACGGATATCACGCGGGAGGCGACGCCAACCCTCGCCCGGGATGGATACTGAGTCGATGGACGGATCTTCCTTCGCCCCCTTCGGCGAGCGCGCGGCCGCCCTGTTGGACAAGTGGCAGCAGCAGAACCACCGGAAGCTGGGCAATCCCACCTTTCTGGAGACCGGCGGCAGCGGTGCCCTGCTGGCCTCCGTGACCGTGCGGGACGGCGATCCCGACAAGCCCCGGCGCCGGATGATCATCAAGCTCTGCGCGCCCGACCAGGAGGCCTCGGTGGAGCCGGGTGGGCTCAAGGCCGCCTGGCTGTCCCGGCCGTCCGGCAACGAGTCGTTCCCCGAGCAGCATCTTGTGGAGCAGCTCTATGACCCGATGCCGGTGGGCGACGACACCTGGATGATGTTCCAGCAGATCGCCGGCGACCGCAGGGACATGATCACGCTGGGCGCCGTCGTACGGGAGTGGCAGGCTCGGCTGCCCGACATCGCGGCGGCCGTCGCGCGGTCCCTGCTGACCGACTGGAATCCGGACGAGAAGGGCAGCGAGAGCCTTTCCGTCGTGGAGTTCGTCACGGCGATGCTCGGTCGGCGGCTCGCACCGGAGGCCCCGCTCGCCGTGTGGGCCCGCGACGAACTCGGCATCTCCTTCTCCGACGCGTGGATCTCACTGCCCGGCGATCCCGGCGTGGCGCTCCCCAACCCCCTTCATCTGACAGCGCGTTCGCCGCTGTCCCGGGGCACGGTGGACGACCCCGCCCGCGGTCGTGCGCACGGGGATCTGCACCCCGGAAACATCATGGTGCCGGCCTCCCCGGACGCGGAGGCCGGCTCGTACCGACTCGTCGACCTGACCCGGTTCGCCAAGGACGCGTTCCTCGCGCGCGACCCCGTCCACCTGATGCTGTGCCTGGTCGCCGAGTTCCTCCCACACATGTCGGAGGCGGCCCGCGAGGAGGCCCTCGCCCTGCTCCTGGGCAGGGAGACTCCTGGTCTGCTGCTCCCCCAGGGGCTCCAGCGGATCGTGCAGGACATGTCGGAGGCGCCCGCTCCCTGGCTCGACGCTCGGGAAACCCATCCGGGGTGGGAGATCCAGTGGACGCTCGCGCTCCAGGCGTGCGCGTTGATGTTCTGCGCCCGGCGGAGTCACGACAGCAGGGACCGCCGCTGGTTCTTCCGGCTCGCCGCGGAGGCGGCCGCCGTGTCCGTGCGGCGCTTCGGGGCGTACGAACCGGAGGCGGTGGTGGCCGTGCGGGCGCCGTCGGAGACGGCGGGGCGGCCGGTGGGTGCGTCGGTGGAGGCGAGGCGGGAGGCTGTGGCCGTCGGCGTGGTGCCGTTGCCTCGCCCAGGGCC
The DNA here is from genome assembly GCF_042740355.1 of Streptomyces sp. NPDC059010. Lineage (NCBI taxonomy): Bacteria > Bacillati > Actinomycetota > Actinomycetes > Kitasatosporales > Streptomycetaceae > Streptomyces > Streptomyces sp. NPDC059010. Next base: position 15,137 of record NZ_JBHYJA010000081.1, on the reverse strand, counting down.
GGTGTGGGACTCGGAGCCGATGGAAGCCTTCCTGGGAGAGGTTCGCGAAACACTCGCTTTCCACGCGCACCGGCTCCGTACCCGGAGTTCTGCGAGTGTCAGGTGGGACGAAGTGCACGTCATCGCGAACCGGGCGAACGCGGCCTATTCCGCCCTGGACAAAGCGGTGGACGAGGCCTTCGACCGTATCCCCAGGACGTCGAGAGGCCCACTGCTGGACGTCCTCGAAGCGCTGACGAAAGTGTGCACGTTGGCCGTCCAGTTCGATGGGGAAGCGGTCCAGCACACAGAGTTGATGAACGCCCTGAACGAACTGTTCGAGCGCCTTCGCGAGGCCCGAGTAGCGCTCCGGTGATCTCCCGCGGCCCCCGCTCAGGCCACCGACCCGATCCGCCCCGCCGGCGAGGGCGTGGACGTGGCGTCGTGGTGGATCGGCGTGTGCGCGCCGGTCAGTGAGGCTCCGCTGCCGCCGCGCCGGTTGGCCACGATCTCCGAGGCGATCGACAGGGCCGTCTCCTCCGGTGTGCGGGCGCCGAGGTCCAGGCCGATCGGGGACCTCAGGCGGGCCAGCTCCAGTTCGGTGACGCCGACTTCGCGCAGCCGCTCGTTGCGGTCCAGGTGCGTCCGGCGTGACCCCATGGCGCCCACGTACGCCACCGGCAGCCGCAACGCCGACTGCAGCAGCGGTACGTCGAACTTGGCGTCGTGGGTGAGGACGCACAGGACCGTCCGGGCGTCCACGGACGTCCGGTCCAGGTACTTGTGCGGCCACTCCACGACGATCTCGTCGGCGTCCGGGAAGCGGGCCTCGGTGGCGAAGACCGGGCGGGCGTCGCACACGGTCACGTGGTAGTTGAGGAACTTGCCGATCCGCACCAGCGCCGACGCGAAGTCGATCGCGCCGAAGACGATCATCCGGGGCGGAGGGACCGAGGACTCGACGAGCACCGTGAGCGGGGCCCCGCAGCGCGAACCCTGCTCACCTGTCTCCAGGGTCCCGGTGCGGCCCGCGTCCAGGAACGCGCCCGCCTCCGCGACGACCGTGCGGTCCAGCTCGGGATGGGCGCCGAAGCCGCCGTCGTACGTGCCGTCGGGGCGGACCAGCAGCGCGCGGCCCATCAGGTCGGAGGGGCCCGACACGATCCGGGCCACCGCCGCCGCCTCGCCGGCCGACGCCGCGGCCAGCGCCGCCGTGACCACCGGACGGGCCGGGTCCTGCACCCGTACCGGCGTCACCAGGATGTCGATGATGCCGCCGCACGTCAGCCCGACCGCGAAGGCATCCTCATCGCTGTACCCGAAGCGCTCCAGGACCGTCTCGCCGTCCTGCAGCGCCTGCCGGCACAGCTCGTAGACCGCGCCCTCCACACAACCGCCGGAGACCGAGCCGATCGCGGTGCCGTCGGCGTCGACCGCGAGCGCGGCGCCGGGCTGGCGGGGTGCGCTGCCGCCGACCGCCACCACGGTGGCCACGGCGAAGTCGCGTCCCTGCTCGACCCACCGGTGCAGCTCTTCGGCGATGTCCAGCATCTGTCGGTCCCCCTCAAAGCGGTTGTGTGGAGGGCGGTTCAGACACTGACTAGTGCACGCCCATCCAGCTCTCAATGGGATTGAGGGCGAAATAGACCAGGAAGATGCCTGTCAGTGCCCACATGAACGCCCCGATCTCCCGCGCCTTGCCCTGAGCGACCTTGATGGCGACGTACGAGATGACACCGGCGGCCACACCCGCGGTGATCGAGTACGTGAACGGCATGATCACAACGGTGAGGAACACCGGGATCGCGGTGGCCCGGTCGGCCCAGTCCACGTGCCGCGCGTTCATCATCATCATGGCACCGATCACGACCAGGGCCGCCGCCGCGACCTCGCCCGGCACGATCGCCGTCAGCGGGGTGAAGAAGAGGCAGGCCGCAAAGAACAGGCCGGTGATGACGGAGGACAGACCCGTACGGGCACCCTCGCCGACGCCGGTCGCCGACTCGACGAACACCGTCTGGCCCGAGGCCCCGGCCACACCGCCGATCGCACCGCCCGCGCCGTCGATGAACAGCGCCTTGGACAGGCCCGGCATCCGGCCCTTGTCGTCGGCCAGCTTGGCCTCGGTGCCGACGCCGATGATCGTCGCCATCGCGTCGAAGAACCCGGCGAGCACCAGGGTGAACACGATCATGCCGACCGTCATCGCGCCGACCTCGCCCCAGCCGCCGAACTCGACATTGCCGAAGATGGAGAAGTCGGGCATGGACACCGCGCTGCCGTGCAGTTCGGGAGCGCCGCTGGCCCACTGCTTGGGGTCGATGACGTCGAGTGCGTTGAGGGCGACGGCGATCACGGTGCCGCTGACGATGCCGATCAGGATCGCGCCGGGGATGCCGCGGGCCTGGAGCATGAAGATCGCGAGCAGGGTGACGGCGAAGAGCAGCACCGGCCAGCCGGCCAGCTCGCCCTCGGGGCCGAGGGTGACGGGGGTCGCCTTGCCCTGGTGCACGAAGCCGGCCTTCACCAGGCCGATCAGGGCGATGAACAGGCCGATGCCCATGGTGATCGCGTGCTTCAGCGCGAGCGGGATCGCGTTCATGATCATCTCGCGCAGGCCGGTGACGACCAGCAGCATGATGACCACGCCGTACATCACACACATGCCCATGGCCTGCGGCCAGGTCATCTGCGGGGCGACCTGGGAGGACAGGACGCCGGAGACGGAGAGGCCGGCGGCGAGGGCGAGCGGCACCTTGCCGAAGAAGCCCATCAGCAGCGTGCTGAAGGCCGCCGCGAACGCGGTCGCGGTGATCAGCGCCTTCTGGGCGAGGGTGTCCCCCGCCGCGTCCTTGCCGGACAGGATGAGCGGGTTGAGCAGAAGGATGTACGCCATCGCCATGAAGGTGGTGACGCCGCCGCGCACCTCGCGCGCGACCGTGGATTCTCTCTTGGTTATGTGAAAGTACCGGTCGAGCCAGGACCTGCCGGCCGGGACGCGGGTGCCTTCTCCCGCGTCGTCGGCTGTGGTCGCCGGCTCCAGTGACTGCTGGGTCATGTGGGCCTACTCCCAAGGTTCAAAGGGGCACCCGCTCAACCGCCCTGACGGTCGGTCAACCGCGTGCGCGGCTACGGGATTTGGGAAGGTGCTACGGCCGCACGACCCGGGGGACGGCCCGAGACGAACGAACAGGATCTGTGGTGCTGGTACTTGCCTGGTTCCCGAGTACCGCGAGCGGTGCGGCACATCGAGTACTCCGGGCGGCGCAGCGGAGTGTGTGACGTTCCCTCACACCGCCCGGAGGGTCTTGCGGGATTCCTTACGCCGTGCCGGTGAGGTGTTCCGGCCGTACAGGCGTCCGGTCGAGCTCCAGCCCGGTCGCACTCCGGATCGCCGCGAGGACGGCCGGGGTCGACGACAGGGTCGGGGCCTCGCCGACGCCACGGAGCCCGTACGGGGCGTGGTCGTCGGCGAGTTCGAGCACGTCGACGGGGATGATCGGCGTGTCGAGGATCGTGGGGAGCAGGTAGTCCGTGAAGGACGGGTTCCTGACCTTCGCGGTCTTGGGATCGACGATGATCTCCTCCATCACCGCGACGCCCATGCCCTGGAGGGTGCCGCCCTGGATCTGGCCCAGGACGGACAGCGGGTTGAGCGCCTTGCCGACGTCCTGGGCGCAGGCCAGCTCGATGACCTTGACCAGGCCGAGCTCGGTGTCGACCTCGACGACGGCCCGGTGCGCGGCGAACGAGTACTGGACATGGCCGAAGCCCTGGCCGGTGCGCAGGTCGAAGGCCTCGGTCGGACGGTGCCGCCACTCGGCCTCGATCTCGACCGACTCCCCTTCCAGTACGTCGATCAGGTCGGCGAGCACTTCGCCGCCGTCGGTGACGACCTTGCCGCCCTCCAGCAGCAGCTCGGTAGTGGCCCAGGCCGGGTGGTAGGAGCCGAACTTGCGACGCCCGATCTCCAGCACCTTCTCCCGGACCAGTTCGCAGGAGTTCTTGACGGCGCCGCCGGTGACGTATGTCTGCCGGGACGCGGAGGTCGAGCCGGCGCTGCCCACCTTCGTGTCCGCCGGGTGGATGGTCACCTGGGTGACGCCCAGCTCGCTGCGGGCGATCTGCGCGTGGACGGTGACACCGCCCTGGCCGACCTCCGCCATGGCCGTGTGCACGGTGACGACGGGCTCACCGCCGATGACCTCCATGCGCACCTTGGCGGTGGAATAGTCATCGAAACCCTCGGAGAAGCCGACGTTCTTGATGCCGACCGCGTAGCCGACACCGCGTACGACGCCCTCACCGTGCGTGGTGTTGGACAGACCGCCCGGCAGCTGCCGTACGTCCGCGCCCTCGCTGGACTCCCACTGGCGCTCCGGCGGTAGCGGCATCGCCTTGACGCGGCGCAGCAGTTCAGCGACCGGCGCCGGGGAGTCGACGCGCTGGCCCGTCGGCATGACGGTGCCCTGCTCCATGGCGTTGAGCTGCCGGAACTCCACCGGGTCCAGGCCCAGTTCCTTGGCCACCTTGTCCATCTGCGCCTCGTAGGCGAAGCACGCCTGGACCGCGCCGAAGCCGCGCATGGCGCCGCAGGGCGGGTTGTTGGTGTAGAGGGCGATGGCCTCGATGTCGACGTCGTCGACCGCGTACGGGCCGATGCTGAGCGAGGAGGCGTTGCCGACGACCGCCGGAGAGGCGGAGGCGTACGCGCCGCCGTCGAGCACGATCCGGCACTTGACGTGGGTCAGCTTGCCGTCGCGGGTGGCCCCGTGCTCGTAGGAGAGCTTGGCCGGGTGACGGTGGACGTGCCCGAAGAAGGACTCGAAGCGGTTGTAGACGATCTTTACGGGCTTCCCGGTCCGCATCGCCAGCAGGCAGGCGTGGATCTGCATCGACAGGTCCTCACGGCCACCGAAGGCGCCGCCGACGCCGGACAGCGTCATCCGGACCTTACTCTCGGGCAGACCGAGGACGGGCGCGATCTGGCGCAGGTCGGAGTGCAGCCACTGGGTGGCGATGTACAGGTGGACGCCGCCGTCCTCGTCCGGCACGGCGAGGCCGGACTCCGGGCCGAGGAAGGCCTGGTCCTGCATGCCAAAGGTGTACTCGCCCCTGACGATCACGTCCGCCCGCTTGGCGGCCTCGGCCGCGTCGCCGCGGAAGATCGGCTGGCGGTGGACGATGTTCGGGTGCGGAACGTGGCCGCTGTGGTGGTCGTCGCGGTCCTCGTGGACGAGGATCGCGTCCGGGGCGGTCGCGGAGGCCTCGTCGGTGATGACGGGCAGCTCGCGGTAGTCGACCTTGATCTTCGCCGCGGCACGACGCGCGGTCTCCGGGTGGTCGGCGGCGACGATGGCGACCGGCTCACCGTGGTGACGTACCTTGCCGTGCGCGAGGACCGGGGTGTCCTGGATCTCCAGACCGTAGTTCTTCACGTCGGTCGGCAGGTCGTCGTACGTCATGACGGCGTAGACGCCCGCCATGGCGAGGGCCTCGCTCGTGTCGATGGACACGATCTCGGCGTGCGCGACGGTGGACCGGAGGATCTGCCCCCAGAGCATGTCCTCGTGCCACATGTCGGACGAGTACGCGAACTCGCCGGTGACCTTCAGGGTGCCGTCCGGGCGGAGCGTCGACTCGCCGATGCCGCCCTTGGTCTGGGACCCCTGGGTGATCTTCGTTGGAGCGCCGTTGGTGGGCATGCTGCTCAGACCGCCTCTCCCTGCCGGGCGGCCGCGAGGCGGACCGCGTCCATGATCTTCTCGTAGCCGGTGCAGCGGCACAGGTTGCCCGACAGCGCCTCGCGGATGTCCGCGTCGGTCGGGTTCGGGTTGTGCTCCAGCATCTCGTCGGCGGCGACCAGCAGACCCGGTGTGCAGAAGCCGCACTGGACGGCGCCGGCGTCGATGAACGCCTGCTGGATCGGGGAGAGCTCGGTGCCCTCACCGGTCTGCGAGTCCTGCCCCTTGGCGGCCCACTGCTGGGCATCCTGAAGCGACGTACCGCAAGCACCGCTCGCACAGCCACCGTGCTCGGCGCGCTGCTTGGCGAAGTCCGCGAGCCCCTCGACGGTGACGACCTCGCGGCCCTCGACCTGACCTGCGGCGACCAGGCAGGAACACACGGGCACGCCGTCCAGCCGAACGGTGCAGGACCCGCACTCACCCTGCTCACAGGCGTTCTTCGACCCCGGAAGCCCCATCCGCTCACGCAGCACGTACAGCAGGGACTCGCCCTCCCACACGTCGTCGGCTTCCTGCGGGCGTCCGTTGACAGTGAAGTTGACGCGCATCACGCAGCTCCCTTCGTGGCACGGCCGGCGCCACGGTACGACTCCCAGGTCCAGGTCAGCGTGCGGCGGGCCATGACGCCGACCGCGTGCCGGCGATAGCTCGCCGTGCCCCGGACGTCGTCGATCGGGCTGCAGGCCCCGGAGCACAGCTCCGCGAACTGCTTGGCGACCGACGGGGTGATGATCTCGCCGCTGTCCCAGAAGCCACCCTCTTCGAGCGCCGCGTTCAGGAACTCCTCGGCGGTCTTGGCCCGCACGGGCGTGGGGGCGGCCGAGCCGATGCCGGTCCGAACGGTCCGCGACTCGGGGTGCAGCGCGAGCCCGAAGGCGCACACGGCGATGACCATCGCATTGCGCGTGCCGACCTTGGAGAACTGCTGCGGCCCGTCGGCCTTGTCGATGTGGACGGCGCGGATCAGCTCGTCGGGGGCGAGGGCGTTGCGCTTCACCCCGGTGTAGAACTCGTCGATCGGGATGAGGCGGGTACCGCGCTCGACCGACTCGACCTCGACCTCGGCGCCGGCCGCGAGGAGGGCGGGGTGGGCGTCGCCGGCCGGGGAGGCGGTGCCGAGGTTGCCGCCGACGCCGCCGCGGTTGCGGATCTGCGGGGAGGCGACCGTGTGCGAGGCCAGGGCGAGGCCCGGCAGCTCGGCACGCAGGCTTTCCATGATCCGCGTGTACGGCACAGAGGCGCCGAGCCGCACGCTGTCCTCGCCGACCTCCCACTCGTAGAGGTCGCCGATGCGGTTGAGATCGAGGAGGTACTCGGGTCGGCGGTGGTCGAAGTTGATCTCGACCATCACGTCGGTACCACCCGCGATCGGCACAGCGGTGGGGTGCTCGGCCTTCGCGGCGAGCGCCTCCTCCCAGCTGGCGGGGCGAAGGAAGTCCATGGCCGGCTCTCTTCCTCGTCTCGTGGGCCGTACGGTTTGAGCCAGATCTGGTGCGGCGAGTCCGGCTCGTTCATGTGTTGTTAACGCACATTGACGTCAGTACACAGCGCCCGGCTCGACCTGGGTCAGTCACGGAAACCATGAAGGAGTTGGCTGGCCAGGGCGGACATCTTGTAGATTCGTATGAACAGAAGCCCTCAGTAACCTCCACGTCTTTCTCTGGAAACACCCGGCACGGCCCTGTGACCTGCGGCACCGTCCGAAAGACGACGAGCACCGCCCCCGGCGCCGCTCATCGGCCCGCCGATCGGGCCTCACCCACAGACCCATCAAGATTCATCGTAGATATCGAGACAAAGAACGGCGGCGACGAGAATGCGGCTGCGCGCACTGCTGGACACCGACGCGCTGGGCCTCAAGCTGCTCGGCGGCGAGGATGAGCTGGACCGCACCGTGCGCGGTGTGATGACCACCGACCTCAGGGATCCCAGCCGCTACCTCTCGGGCGGAGAGCTGGTGCTCACGGGGCTGGCGTGGCGGCGCGACGCCGCGGACTCCGAGCCGTTCGTGCGCCTCCTGGTGCAGTCCGGGGTGGTGGCCCTCGCTGCCGGTGAGGCCGAGCTCGGCGACGTCCCCGACGACCTGGTGCTGGCCTGCGCCCAGCACCGCCTGCCGCTGTTCGCGGTGCACGAGTCGGTGGCGTTCGCGACGATCACCGAGCATGTCGTACGGCAGGTCAGCGGCGAGCGGGCCGGTGACCTCGCGGCCGTCGTCGACCGGCATCGCCGGATGATGACCTCGGGCCCGGCGGGCGGCGGCCCGGACGTGGTCCTCGACCTCCTCGGCTCGGACCTGGACCTGCGGGCCTGGGTGCTGTCACCGACGGGCCGGCTGATCGCGGGCTCGAAAGCCGCAGGCCCCGCGCTGCCCGCCGACGTGTGCGCGAACCTGGCGGCCGAACACCTGGCGGCCACCCGCTCGGGCCGCCGCGGCCCGCACCGGACGGCCCTCGGCTCCACCCCCTACGCCCTCTTCCCGGTCCGCAGCAGCGGCCGCGCCCCGCAGGCCGCCCGGGACATGCGCGAGACGGTCCTGTCGGAATGGCTGCTGGCCGTGGAGGCGGACGCGGGCGACTGGCCCGAGGAGCGCCTGGACCTCCTCCAGGGCGTCACCCAGCTGATCGCGGTGGAACGTGACCGGCGCGACGCGGCCCGCACGGTCCGCCGCCGCCTCGCCCAGGAGGTCCTCGAACTGGTCCAGACGGGCGCGGCGCCCGCCGAGATCGCCGCCCGCCTGCGGGTCGCGGCACCGGTACTGCTGCCCGGCCTCGGCGCGGCCCCGCACTGGCAGGTCGTGGTCGCCCGGGTCGAGTGGGAGGGCGAGGACCTGGAGACGGGCCCCATCGCCCAGTCCCTCCTGGAAGAGGTCCTGGTGGACCCGCTCGCGACCGGCCCGGAACCGTCCGACCGCATCGCCGTGGCCCACACGGGCGACGAGGCCATCGCCCTGGTCCCGCTGCCCGCCGTCTCCGCCGAGCACGACGGCTCGGAGGCCGGCATCCACGCCGACGCCCTGCTGGACTCGATCCGGAGCCCGCTGTCGGCGGGCCTGGACGACGACGGCCGGGTGACGCTGGGCGTGAGCGCGGCGGTGCACTCGGCGGAGGGGCTGCGCGGCGCCCTGGAGGAGGCCCGCCACGCCCGCCGGGTGGCAGCGGCCCGCACGGGCCGGGTCTGCGCGGCCGGCCACCAGGAACTGGCCTCGCACGTCCTGCTGCTCCCCTTCGTCCCTGACGACGTCCGCCGGGCCTTCACCGCCCGCCTCCTGGACCCCCTGCGCGACTACGACCGCCGCCACCGCGCCGAGCTCATCCCCACCCTGGAAGCCTTCCTGGAGTGCGACGGCTCCTGGACCCGCTGCGCGACCCGTCTCCACCTGCACGTCAACACGCTGCGCTACCGAGTGGGGAGGATCGAGCAGTTGACGAGCCGGGACCTGTCCCGGCTGGAGGACAAGCTGGATTTCTTCTTGGCATTGCGGATGAGTTGAGCTCCACCCCGCCCCCACCCGGATGGCACCAAGTGCCGCCGCTGTCCCACGACTTTGTGAAATCCTTCACCCACCCTCTTGGCCGGGCCCGACGATTCGTGCTGAGATGCCGCCACGACTCAACAGCTCGATGGCGTGCTGGGCCTGTCCTGCGGACCAGGTCGGTGTCAAGGGACGGTGCCCGGCGACGCCGGCGAGCGGAGTGCGGTGCGTGCGGCTGCGAGGCGAAGCAACGCCTCCGTCCGCGCGTACCCCGCCCCGCGACCCCGAGCTGATCCGCAGGACAGATCTTGGGGAGGGCGAGGTGGCGTATACCGCCATGTCTGGTAACGGAACGAACGCCGGTGACGATCCACTCCAGACCGCGGTATGGCGGCTGCGCTCACGCGCCTGCTGGGCGGACGCGGCGGCACTGCTCCAGCCGGTCACCGCGCAGGCCTCGCTGCAGCGGGCCGCGCTGCTGGTGGAGCGGTGTCTGTACACCGAGCAGGGCTGGGAGGAGGCCGAGGACGCGCTGCGTACGGCCGAGGCGCAGGCCCACAGCGACGACGAGCGGGGCGCGGCCGCTTGTGAACGAGGGCAACTTGCCTACGCGGCGACACTGCACTCAGTGCGCGACCGGGCCGACGAAGCGCGGGCCGCGCTGGGGAGGGCGGCGGCGCTGATCCCTCCGGGGGCTGCCGGACGGGCCCTCCTGGACTTCCGGCGCGGGCTGCTGGCCGAGAACCTCGCCCGCTCGCCCCAGGCGGCCCGGGCGGCCTACCGCCGGGCCCACGCGGGCGCGACGGCGCACGCCGACCCTCTCCTGCTCTCCTTCACCTGGCGCCATCTGGCCGGACTGGCCCTGCGCGACGGCGAGTTGGCCGAGGCCCGCCACGGATTCGCGGAGTCTCTCCGTATCCGCGAAGAACTGGGCTACTTGGTGGGCACGGCGCCCGCCCTGGCGTCCCTGGCCGACGCGGAAGCGGAACCGGAAGCCTCCCGCCTGCGCGAGGAGGCCCGCCGCCTCTTCCGCCTCCTCGGCGGAGTCCCCACCTGGCTCTCCCGCCAACTGGCCCCCATCCCACCGGCAACCGGCGCCGCAACCGCCTGAAAACCCCTCTCGCCCCCGCCGCCCCTACCCGTCCCATCCCCAGGGGGGGGCGCCCACCCGCCCCGCCCGGGGGGGGGGGGGGGGGGGCGC
>NZ_JBHYJA010000081.1:0-4728 GCF_042740355.1 Streptomyces sp. NPDC059010 | reverse complement strand
CGCCGACCCCCAAACCTATGGGCCGGGACCACCCGAGGGCGGGCCCCGTCCCCGTCCCGCCTCCCCACAGCCAGTTCCTCGCCCCCGCCGCCCCTACCCGTCCCATCCCCAGGGGCTCCGCCCCTTCGACCCCGCCAGGGGGCTCCGCCCCCTGGACCCCCATCGGCCTGAACGGCCTCGTCCTCAAACGCCGGACGGGCTGAGAGGCATGGACCGGCGTTGAGAAGCCCGACGGGCTGAGGAGCGCGGACCGGTACCGAGAGGCGTCGGCCTGCTGTTGAGGAACGTCGGGCTGCTGGAAGTGGGGGTTTGGGGCGGCGTACCCCCGTGGCGGTGCAGTCGCCCACGGCGGGAAGGGGACGTGCCGGGGGGTGTCCGCCCGCAGTCGCCGGCGTCAAGGGACGGGACCTCCTGGCCTACGTCAGCCGCCGGTCCGAGGACGGACACCCCCCGGCGCGGCCCCGGCCCACCCACAAACCGAAGGCGCTACGCGCACCCCCACCACACAGCAACAGGCCGCCGCAGGCCTACGCGCCTGCGAAGTGCTCCCCCACCAACGACCGCACAACGTCCAACTCCCCGGCGATCAACGCATCCAGCAGAGCCGTATGCTCCGCCGCGTCCGCGACGAGGTCGGCGTGGTCCCCACCCGACGGACAGGTCGTCGGGGTCACCAACGGCCACTGGGCGCGACGATGGAGGTCGTCGGCGATCTGGACGAGTTGTTCGTTGCCGCAGAGCGAGAGCAGGGCGCGATGAAAGGTCCGGTCCGATTCCGCGTAGGTCGCCCGGCAACCGGTCGCCGCCGCCCGCACAGTCGCCTCGGCCAACGGCCGTAGCTCCGCCCACCGTTCACCCGGAACCGTACGCGCGAGCCGAAGCATCACCGGCACCTCGATCAACGCCCGCACCTCGGCCAGCTGACCCAGCTCCCGAGCACCGCGTTCCACCACCCGGAACCCCCGGTTGGGAACGACCTCCACGGCCCCCTCAAGCGCAAGCTGCTGCATGGCCTCACGCACCGGCGTAGCGGACACACCGAAGCGCTCACCGAGCGCGGGAGCCGAGTACACCACCCCAGGAACCAGCTCTCCCGTGACGAGCGCGGTACGCAACGCGTCCAGGATCTGCCCCCGCACCGACGCCCGCTGAACAACCGGCCGCGGTCGCGGAATGGGCTGCTCACTATGGGTGTGCTCCCCACGAGCCACCGGCACCGCCACCGGTACCGACGCAGGCGTCACCGAGGCCGCCCGAGGCAACCCTCGCCCGCGTTCCGCCCCCGCAGCCCCACCCTGCGACGGCACCCGCGGCATCCCCGAATCACCAGAAACCGACGGATTCCCCGTCCCGGCGGAGCCCTGCGCGCCCTGCTTCACCGGTCCTCCTCCGGACGTGTCAGTACTTGGGGCCATTACGGCGGGTTGTTACTCACCCGTCAAGCACCTTAGGCGCAGAACGCGACAGTTCAAACCGCACCGATCTTGGGTAAGGTAAGCCTTACCTTCAAAGTCGAGCGGATCGGCGGTCCACATGCCCGTGCCCCCCATAGCCCTCGCGGACGCGTACACCCGTCTCACCGAGGCCTTCCCGGGGCTCGACATCACCCAGCCGCCCACCACGCAACAGCTCCCCCGGCACGACGGCTGGATCCCCTCCATGGCACTCGCAGAGGGCGGCACCGGCCTCGACACCTTCCTGGCCTGGGACGACGCACAGGTACGGCGCGACTACGGACAGCCCGCCCGCCCCGACGTCGTCGCCAGCTTCGGCCTGCACCGCTACGCCTGGCCCGTCTGCCTGCTGATCACCGTGCCCTGGTTCCTGCTGCGCCGCGTCCCCCGCCTCCCCGTGACACATGTCTCGTACGACCGCACGGCCCCCGGCCTCTCCATAGGCCGCCTCGCCGCCCACCCCGCCACCTTCGCCTGCCTCCCGGGCGACCCCGCGGCCACCCTGCCCGGCGCCAGGGTCGTACCCGACGAGGAGGCGCTGCGGGCGGAGGTGCGGGCGGCCGTCACCGAGCACCTCGAACCCGTCCTCACCGGCTTCGGCCCTCGCATGCGACGCCGCGGACGCGCGCTGTGGGGCATGGCGACCGACGAGGTCGTGGAGGGCCTGTGGTACGTCGCCCACCTGTTCGGCGACGGCGAGCAGGACCGGGCCCGGCGCGAGCTGGAGCTGCTGCTGCCGGGGGCGACGCAGCCGTACGTCGGCTCGGCCGCGTTCCGTGAACTGACGGGCCCGAACGGCGAGTCGCTGCCCACCCGGGACCGGGCGAGCTGCTGCATGTTCTACACACTGCGCCCCGAGGACACGTGCGCCACCTGCCCGCGCACCTGCGACGCGGACCGGGTCACCAAGCTTCTGGCCGCGGCGAGTTGAGGCCCCCTCAGGCATGGCCGTAAACCGTCGTGCCGTAAGATCACTCATCAGCGTGACACCCGTTACGGTTACAGACGTTTCACAAATTCCTCACTCAGCACAGGAACTTTCCGTGGAACCACCCGTACGGGTAGTGTTGTTCGAACTCAACTCCCGCCCCTCAAGCAGCAGTTCGAGAAGAACGTCGCCCTGAGCATCCCCTTGCACTTCCTTGGCGGCCTCTTGCCCCGAAAACCCCCTGAGGGCCGTTGGGATTGGGCCACTATGGCGGGCGTTACGCCCTATCCCAATGCAAGGGACCCCAGATGAGATTGACCGACATATCGCTGAACTGGCTGCTTCCGGGCGCCGTCCTGCTCCTGGGCCTGCTGGCGGCGATAGCGGTGCTCCGGCGCGGGAAGACCGCGGGGAAGGACGCAGGCGCGGACGACTCGTGGGAGCGCAGCGAGGAGCGCCGCAGGCGCAAGGAGGCCATATACGGCACCGCCTCCTATGTGCTGCTGTTCTGCTGCGCGGCCGTGGCCGCCGCCCTGTCCTTCCACGGTCTGGTCGGCTTCGGCGAACAGAACCTCGGCCTGCACAACGGCTGGCAGTACCTCGTGCCGTTCGGTCTGGACGGCGCCGCGATGTTCTGTTCCGTCCTCGCGGTGCGCGAGGCCAGCCACGGTGACGCGGCCCTCGGCTCCCGGATACTCGTGTGGACGTTCGCGGCCGCGGCGGCCTGGTTCAACTGGGTGCACGCCCCCAGGGGCCTCGGCCACGACGGCGCCCCGCACTTCTTCGCCGGCATGTCCCTGTCGGCGGCGGTGTTGTTCGACCGGGCGCTGAAGCAGACCCGCCGGGCCGCCCTGCGCGAGCAGGGCCTGGTGCCCAGACCTCTCCCGCAGATCCGCATCGTCCGCTGGCTGCGGGCGCCCCGTGAGACCTACAAGGCCTGGTCGCTGATGCTCCTGGAGAACGTGCGCAGCCTGGACGAGGCGGTCGACGAGGTCCGCGAGGACATGCGGCAGAAGGAGACGGCCCGCCTGCGCCGGCGCGAGCAGCAGCGTATGGAGCGTGCCCAGCTGAAGGCCATCAGCCGGGGCCACCGCGGCTTCGTCGGCCGGGGCGGCGGGCGGCACGTGGAGGCACAGGCGGCACTGGAGCGCGCCTCGGGCCAAGTCTCCGCGGAGCCTGCCATATCCACCCCGGAACAACTGCCCGTACGCTCACGTCCCTCACTGCAGCCCGTACGCACCGGCGCTGACCCGGTGACCGTCGACCTCACCGCGGAGGACGACACAATGGCGCTGCCACGGCTCGACTCCCTGGAGCGCAAGCTCAAGGATCTTGAGCAGCAGTTCGGCTGAGAACTCCACTCGTCGACGGGAGTCGACGCGACGGGGCGCGATCCGGAACTCGGGTCGCGCCCCTTGCCGTTGTCGTACGAGAGCGCACCCGCCCTCCGTCTAGGCGACCCCCGCGTCGAGTTCGAACCACACCGCCTTCCCCACGCCGTGCGTCCGCACGCCCCAGGCGTCCGCGAGGGACTGGACCAGGACCAGGCCTCTGCCGTTCGTACCGTCGTCGGCGTTCGGTACGCGCAGTCTGGGCCGGCGGGCCACGAAGTCTCTCACTTCCACCCGCAGTCCGCGCGGTCCGACGGTGGCCGTCAGAACCGCCTCACGGTCGGTGTGGACGATCGCGTTGGTGACGAGTTCGCTGGTGAGCAGTTCGGCTATGTCCGATCGTCCCGGCTTCCCCCATTGCTGCAGCCATTCGCGCAAAGCTCTGCGTGCCTCGGGGACGGCCCGTAGGTCGGCCCGTCCCAGTCTCCGCTTGAGCTGAGGCGTCTGTGTGTGGTCCCCTGCGCTCGCGGCCCTGTCCTCCACCGTCTCCAGTGAGGAAGCCCCGTATGCGATGGGACCCCCTCCCCATGCCTGCCTCTTCATGACCCCCGCCTGCGTGCCGATGGTCGGTTCCCCTCCTGGCTCGAACACGTTCACGGGAACCATTTCCCGGTCGGACCCCCGACAGTCATGTCGAATCGTCAACGACCAGGTGTTCGGCCACGGTTGGGCAGGCCGCGGCGGGTGGATGAAACCCGGAACGTCACCCACCGGTCGCCCGGGAGTCGCCCGGTCCGGCGACCGAACCGTGTCGGTCACCGGCCATGAGCCCCGTCGCAGGGGTGCGGACGGTCACCGGCGAGGGGAGGCGGGGCGGTGCATCTGCTTGTGGAGGGGACGGCAGACCAGGGCGGTCCCGCACCGCTTAGGGCGGGGCCAACCAGGGGGGGGGGGAACGTGGGGGAACGGTCCGGGCGCCCAAGGCGGGCAGACCCCAACCCCCGACGCCAATAAC
>NZ_JBHYJA010000080.1:0-25161 GCF_042740355.1 Streptomyces sp. NPDC059010 | reverse complement strand
CACCCCCTCCTGGTTGCAAAACCTCTCGCTGCGTTTGGCACCCCGCCACACAGCCCGGGGGGGTCAACCCCACCCCCCCCCCCCGCAACTTATGTGAGCCCCCGCCCGGGGGCTCTTTTTTCACGCCTTACGACTTTCAAGCGACCTCACGGCGCCCCCACGCACGCGTGCCTTGCGGCGCCCCACACACACGCGTGCGTCACGCCGCCCCGCGCTGCAGCGCCTCGCACACCGCCGTCGATTCACGCGCACCGAGCTCGATCGCCTTGCCACAGTGGGCGATCCAGGCCGCCATGCCCTCCGGCGTGCCGGAGACATAACCGTCGAGCGCCGCCAGATAGGCCGCGCGGCCCAGTTCGGCGTGGCCGACCTCGGCGGGGCAGACGGACTTCGGGTCCAGGCCGCTGCCGACGAGGACGATGCGCTCGGCCGCGCGCGCGACCAGGCCGTTGCGGGAGGTGAAGGGGCGCAGTGCGAGAAGCTCACCGTGCACGACGGCGGCCGTCACCAGGGCGGGCGCCGAACCTCCGGCGATGATCAGCTCGGACAGCCCCTCCAGACGGCCGTGCACCTCCGCCGCGCTCGGCGGCGGCAGCTCGACCAGCGGCTCGTCGACCGGCTCGCCCTCCTGGCGCGGGCGCCCGACCGTGTCGTCGTTGCTCGCCGCCGCCACCAGGTGCAACCGGGCCAGCACCCGAAGCGGCGACTGCCGCCAGATGGACAGCAGTTGGCCCGCCTCGGCGGTCAGCCGCAGGGCCGCACCCACGACGCGCGCCTCGTCGTCACCGCTGAAGTCGGTACGCCGGCGGACCTCTTCGAGTGCCCAGTCGGCGCCCGACAACGCCGCGGTACCGCGGGCGCCGCGCAGGGCCGCCTCGGAGGTGATCTCGTTGCTGCGACGCCGCATGATCCGGTGGCCGTACACCCGGTCCACGGCCTTGCGCACGGACTCCACGGACTCGGGCACACCCGGCAGCGACCCGAGGGCTGCGAGCGGATCGGCGGTCGCGCCTGTCGTACTCATGAGTACGACATTACGCGCCCACCCGTCCCACGGCCGCCGCCGCCCTCCGCCCGGCCACCGTCCCCTCGGACTTCACCCTGTTCGATGACTCGCACCCCTCGATCGAGTGGCCTACTTCACGTACGGCTGCCACATACAGCTATCGCGGCACTACCCTTCGTGAACATGAAAATTGCTTTCGTGGGCAAGGGCGGCAGCGGCAAGACGACCCTGTCCTCCCTGTTCATCCGCCGGCTCGCCGCGGCAGGCGCGCCGGTCGTCGCCGTCGACGCCGACATCAATCAGCACCTGGGAGCCGCGCTCGGGCTCGACGAGACGGAGACCGCCGCGATGCCCGCGATGGGCGAGCAGCTGTCGCTGATCAAGGACTATCTGCGCGGCTCCAATCCGCGGATCACCTCGGCCCGGACGATGATCAAGACGACGCCGCCCGGCGAGGGTTCGCGGCTGCTGCGGGTGTGCGACCCCAATCCGGTGTACGACGCCTGTGCCCGGCCGGTGGAACTCGACGGCGGCGCCGTCCGTTTGATGGTCACCGGCCCCTTCACGGACTCCGATCTGGGGGTCGCCTGCTACCACTCCAAGACGGGGGCGGTGGAGCTGTTCCTGAACCACCTGGTGGACGGCCCAGACGAGTACGTCGTGGTCGACATGACGGCGGGCTCGGACTCCTTCGCCTCCGGCATGTTCACCCGCTTCGACATCACGTTCCTCGTCGCCGAGCCGACCCTGAAGGGAGTCTCCGTCTATCGCCAGTACAAGGAGTACGCCCGCGACTTCGGCGTCGTCCTGAAGGTCGTCGGCAACAAGGTGCAGGGTCAGGACGACCTCGACTTCCTCCGCGCCGAGGTCGGGGACGACCTGCTGGTGACCGTCGGGCACTCGAACTGGGTGCGCGCCATGGAGAAGGGCCGCCCGCCCCGGTTCGAGCTCCTGGAGGACGCCAACCACCTCGCCCTGCGCCGACTGCACACGGCCGCGGACGCCACGTACGAGCTGCGGGACTGGGAGCGCTACACCCGCCAGATGGTGCACTTCCACCTGAAGAACGCCCAGTCCTGGGCGAACGAACGCATCGGGGCCGACCTGGCCGCACAGATCGACCCCGGGTTCGTACTGGGCGAGAGTCTCATCGCCGGCACCGACGACAATTCCCGCCTGACTGCTACCGCTTGACCGCCGGTGCCCCGGGCGCCCCCTTCGGGGCCGGGGCCGGGTGTCCCGACAGGAAGGACGCCCAGCCCTGCTTCGGGGCCTCGCCGACGCCCAGCGTGCGCAGCTTCTTCAGGGTTGCCGGGTCCTGGGCGTCGAGCCAGTCGGCGAGCTGCCGGAAAGAGACGCAGCGCACGTCGGGCTTGTTGCAGACGGCCTCGACGACCTCCTCGACGGCGCGCATATAGGTGCCGCCGTTCCAGGACTCGAAGTGGTTGCCGATGATCAGGGGCGCACGGTTGCCCAGGTAGGCGCGGTGGAAGCCCATGAGGAGGCCGTCCCGCATCTGGTCGCCCCAGAAGTCGTGCTTGGCGGGGTCGCCCTGGCTGGTGGTGCCCGACTGGTTGACCATGAAGTTGTAGTCCATGGTGAGCTGCTCGTAGGAGTGCCCGGGGAACGGCACGAGCTGCATCGACAGATCCCACAGGCCTCCCTTCTTCGCAGGCCAGACCTGGTTGTTGACACCGCTGGAGTCATAGCGGAAGCCCATCTCATGGGCGGCCGTGACGAAGTTCTTCTGCCCCTCCAGACAGGGCGTGCGGGCGCCGATGAGCTCCTTGTCGTAGTCGAAGGGCAGGGGTGCCGCCTTCAGGCCGGTGGTGGTCTTCCAGGACTTCACGAACCGCTTCGCCTGGACGATCTCGTCCTTCCAGTCCGCCACCGACCATTCGCCGACGCCGCCGCCCTTGCCGCAGAAGTGGCCGTTGAAGTGGGTTCCGATCTCGTTGCCATCCAGCCAGGCCAGCCGCAGCTGCTTCGCGGTGGCGGCGATGCCCGCCTCGTCGTTGAAGCCGATGTCGGAGCGGCCCGGGGAGTGCTGTGGCGGGCGGTACAGGTCCCGCTTGCCGTCCGGCAGCATGTACACGCCGCTGAGGAAGTACGTCATCGTCGCGTTGTTCGCCTTGGCGACCGCACGGAAGTGGGAGAACAGCTTCTGGCTGTCCTCACCGGCGCCGTCCCACGAGAACACCACGAACTGCGGCGGCTTCTGACCGGGCTTCAGCCGCTCGGGTCTGGACAGATGCGGCTGGGCCCCGGTGTACGCGGTGGAGCCGTCCCCGATCAGTCGGACCACGCGCTTGGGCGGGCCGGGCGCCGCCGGCTTCGCCTTCTGCGGTCCGGGTCCGGGCAGCCCCTGCCTGGTCGTGTCGGTGCCGGACGTGCAGCCGGCGAGGGATGCGGCGCAGACCGCGGCGATCGCGGTACCCGCCGCGATCCTGTGCGCCCCGACGAGCCTGCACGTCGCGGCGATCCTGCTGGGGGCGGCGGTCCTGCGGGTGGCGGCCATGTTCCGTCCACCTTCTTCCTTCTCTCGGGAGCCGACGGCGCCGCCAAGATCGCATGGGACCGAGAAGGAATTAGTACGACAAGCCGACTAATTAGTTGCATCACCCTTTAGAGGGATTCATTAGTCCATTTGCTCGTAAAATCTATTCCAGCCCTTTACTCTGCATTACGATCCGTTTACTGACTGTTGATGCATCCCGCCGCTGCATGCCGTGACCACACGGCCGCGACCCGACCCCTCGCCAGAGCGGGGGACCACCAGATCCGCGACCGCGCTGCCCCGGAGGAGACGGGAAACATGTCCGCCTGCGTACCCACCCGCGCCGACGACCCGAGTCGAGCGGAGCACACCCACGAACCCCACAGCCCACCGCCGCCCCGGCCCCGCCGCCCTCGTATCGCGGGCGCCGATCTGTCGGCCTCGATCGCGGTCTTCCTGATCGCACTCCCGCTGTCCCTCGGTATCGCCCTCGCCACCGGCGCGCCCCTCCAGGCCGGCCTCGTCGCCGCCGCCGTCGGAGGCCTCGTCGCCGGCTGGCTCGGCGGCTCCCCACTCCAGGTCAGCGGCCCCGCCGCAGGCCTCACCGTGGTCACCGCCGACCTCATCCATCAGTACGGCTGGCGGACGACCTGCGCCGTCACCGTCCTCGCCGGACTCGCCCAACTCGGCCTGGGCTCCCTGCGTGTGGCGCGCGGCGCGCTCGCCGTGAGCCCCGCCATCGTGCACGGCATGCTCGCCGGCATCGGCGTCACCATCGCCGTCGCCCAGCTGCACATCGTCGTCGGCGGCACCCCGCAGAGCTCCGTCCTCGACAACCTCCGGGCACTGCCCGCGCAGTTGGCCGAGCTGCGGCCCGCCACCATCTCGGTGAGCGCGCTGACCCTGGCCCTGCTGCTGCTCTGGCCACGGATCCCCGGCCGGGCCGGACGTCTGCTGCACAAGGTGCCGGCCGCACTCGTCGCCGTCACGGGCGCCACCTCGGCCGCCTCGCTCGCGGGCCTGACCCTGCCCAGGGTGGACCTGCCGTCCTGGCGCAGCCATGCCCTGGCCGGACTGCCGGAAGGCCCGGTACTGGGCCTGATCGCCGCCGTGCTGACCACCACCCTGGTGTGCAGCGTGCAGTCGCTGCTCGGCGCGGTCGCCGTGGACAAGATGGTGGCCTCGCGTCCCGGGCTGCCCGCCCGCGTCGGGCGCTCGCACCTGGACCGCGAGCTGCTCGGGCAGGGCGCCGCCAACATCGTCTCCGGAACCCTCGGCGGGCTGCCCGTCGCCGGCGTGGCCGTACGGAGTTCGGCGAACGTGCAATCCGGCGCCGTCAGCCGGAACTCCACGATGCTGCACGGCGTTCTCGTAGTAGTCGCCGCGCTGCTGATGGTCCCGATCCTGGAGCTCATCCCGCTCGCCTCGCTCGCCGCCCTGGTGATGGCCGTCGGCATCCAGATGGTGTCCCTGCACCACATCCGCACGGTGACCCGCCACCGAGAAGTGCTGGTGTACGCCGTCACCACCCTCGGCGTGGTGGTCTTCGGCGTCCTGGAGGGCGTGGCACTCGGAATCGCCATGGCCGTCGCCGTCGCACTGCACCGCCTCACCCGCACCCGGATCACGCATGACGAGAAGGAAGGAGTCCATCACGTACATGTACGAGGGCAGCTGACGTTCCTCGCGGTGCCACGGCTCAGCCGGGCCCTGCATCTCGTACCCCAAGGCGCCCGAGTCGTCGTGGAGTTGGACGGGTCGTTCATGGACCACGCGGCGTACGAGTCACTGCAGGACTGGCAGAACACACACACCGCGCGCGGCGGCGCCGTGGAGCTGGTCGGCCGCAGAGCCGGAGTCCGGATCGGTGAACCCACCACGCCGATCGGCCTCCATCTCGACGCCGGAAAGGTCACGGCCGAGTCGGCCGACTGCCGGTGCCACCCCTGGACGCCCTGGCGCAACCACCAGTGCGAGATCCCGGAGTCCCTCACCTCCCGCGACGGACGCGACGAACGCAACGGGCGCAACGGGCGCTCGGGGCATCCCGGGGAAGCGCAGACGCCCGACACCGGAGACACCGATCGGTCCGGCACGCCTCGCGCCACCGACGCATCCGGCACCACGATCGAGCTCGACGCGGACGACGACGGGTCCGGACCCAGCAGTGCTGTCAGCGGGTCCAGCGACGCCGAAGGGCTCAGCGGCTCCGGCTCCGGTCGTCCCGGCGAAGGCAGAGTCGACCCGTCCGGCGCTGCCGACGCCAGCCGGCCGAGCGCGCATCAACTGGCCCGTGGCATCAGCGCGTTCCAGCGCAACACCGCACCCTTGGTGCGGGGCGAGCTGGCACGGCTGGCGCGTGAGGGGCAGCAGCCGTCCCAGCTGTTTCTCACCTGCGCGGACTCACGGGTGGTCACGTCCATGATCACTTCCAGTGGTCCCGGCGACCTGTTCGTGGTGCGCAACGTGGGCAACCTCGTTCCTCCCCCAGCTGCCGTTGGGAGGTGCCCCCAGCCCGGCCAGGAGAGCGGGGACGACTCGGTGGCGGCGGCCATCGAGTACGCGGTGGACGTGCTGGAGGTCCGGTCGATCACTGTGTGCGGGCACTCCGGGTGCGGGGCCATGCAGGCGCTGCTCACCTCCGAGCCCGGCGGCCCGCGGACCCCGCTCCGGCGGTGGCTGCGGCACGGGCAGCCCAGCCTGGAGCGGATGTCCGACGAGAACCGGCCCTGGGCCCGCCTCGCCGGGCGGGCGCCGGCCGACACGGTCGAGCAGCTCTGTCTGACCAACGTGGTCCAGCAGTTGGAGCATCTGCGCGCCCATGAATCGGTGGCCCGGGCCCTGCGGGCGGGGGTGCTGGAACTGCACGGGATGTACTTCCACGTGGGCGAGGCACAGTCGTACCTGCTCACCGAGGGGGACGGAGACGAGGTCTTCGACGACGTGGGAGTGGCCAACCTGTCGGTCTGAGACGGGGCGGCGCCTCCCTGGCGCCGCCTCTCCCCTTCCGCCGGTGTCTCCCTGGCGCCGCCCCTCCCCGGCGCCCGCATTTCGCCCAGCGCCGCGTTTCCCTCGGCGTGGCGTTTCACCTGCGCTCGGATGAAATGTGAAAGGGATTACAGACCTGAACCGGGTCCGTCCGGCGTCCGTGGGAACGGATGACCCCGGCGCCGGACGCGGCTCCGGATCCGCCCCCGCCGACAGGTCTAAACCAATTTTCCGTCGACCCTTGTCATCGGGCCCCCGGGTCTGATGAGCTGTGGCCTGGGACACAACGGACACCCTGGGAAAGGGAGATGTCGTGAGCAACGAAAGCCTGGCCAACCTGCTGAAGGAAGAGCGCAGGTTCGCACCCCCCGCCGACCTGGCCGCCGATGCCAACGTCACGGCGGAGGCGTATGAACAGGCCAAGGCTGACAGGCTCGGCTTCTGGGCCGAGCAGGCCCGTCGGCTGACCTGGGCCAAGGAGCCGACGGAGACGCTGGACTGGTCGAACCCGCCGTTCGCGAAGTGGTTCAAGGACGGCGAGCTCAATGTCGCGTACAACTGCGTGGACCGGCATGTCGAGGCCGGGCACGGCGACCGGGTCGCCATCCACTTCGAGGGCGAGCCCGGCGACAGCCGCGCGGTCACCTACGCCGAGCTCAAGGACGAGGTCTCCAAGGCGGCCAACGCGCTGCTGGAGCTCGGGGTGCAGAAGGGCGACCGGGTCGCCGTCTACATGCCGATGATCCCGGAGACAGCGATCGCGATGCTGGCCTGCGCCCGGATCGGCGCCGCGCACTCCGTCGTCTTCGGCGGGTTCTCGGCCGACGCCCTGGCCACCCGTATCCAGGACGCGGACGCCAAGGTCGTCATCACCTCCGACGGCGGCTACCGGCGCGGCAAGCCGTCCGCGCTCAAGCCGGCCGTGGACGAGGCGATCGCCAAGGTCGACAACGTCGAGCACGTCCTCGTGGTCCGCCGTACCGGACAGGACGTCGCCTGGGACGACAGCCGTGACGTGTGGTGGCACGAGATCGTCGAGCGGCAGTCCGCCGACCACACGCCCGAGGCGTTCAACGCCGAGCAGCCGCTCTTCATCCTCTACACGTCCGGTACGACGGGTAAGCCGAAGGGCATCCTGCACACCTCCGGCGGCTACCTCACCCAGGCGTCCTACACCCACCACGCGGTCTTCGACCTCAAGCCGGAGACGGACGTGTACTGGTGCACCGCCGACGTCGGCTGGGTCACCGGGCACTCGTACATCGTGTACGGGC
Organism: Streptomyces sp. NPDC059010; assembly: GCF_042740355.1. Taxonomy (NCBI): domain Bacteria; kingdom Bacillati; phylum Actinomycetota; class Actinomycetes; order Kitasatosporales; family Streptomycetaceae; genus Streptomyces; species Streptomyces sp. NPDC059010. The sequence continues at coordinate 17,396 of NZ_JBHYJA010000080.1, read as the reverse complement.
CGCTGGCCAACGGCGCGACGCAGGTGATGTACGAGGGCACCCCGGACACCCCGCACCAGGGCCGCTTCTGGGAGATCGTGCAGAAGTACGGGGTGACGATCCTGTACACGGCGCCGACGGCGATCCGTACGTTCATGAAGTGGGGCGACGACATCCCCGCGAAGTTCGACCTGTCCTCCCTGCGGGTCCTGGGCTCGGTCGGTGAGCCGATCAACCCCGAGGCGTGGATCTGGTACCGCAAGCACATCGGTGCCGACCGGACGCCGATCGTGGACACCTGGTGGCAGACCGAGACCGGCGCGATGATGATCTCGCCGCTGCCGGGCGTCACCGAGACCAAGCCCGGTTCCGCGCAGACCCCGCTGCCCGGCATCGCCGCGACCGTCGTCGACGACGAGGCGAACGAGGTGCCCGACGGCGGTGGCGGCTACCTGGTCCTCACCGAGCCGTGGCCCTCGATGCTGCGCACCATCTGGGGCGACGACCAGCGGTTCCTCGACACGTACTGGTCGCGCTTCGAGGGCAAGTACTTCGCCGGTGACGGGGCGAAGAAGGACGACGACGGGGACATCTGGCTCCTCGGGCGCGTGGACGACGTGATGCTGGTGTCGGGCCACAACATCTCCACCACCGAGGTCGAGTCCGCCCTGGTCTCCCACCCGTCCGTGGCCGAGGCGGCCGTCGTCGGTGCCGCCGACGAGACGACCGGGCAGGCGATCGTCGCCTTCGTGATCCTGCGCGGCACGGCCAACGCCGAGGACGAGAACCTCATCGCCGACCTGCGAGGCCACGTCGGCTCCACCCTCGGCCCGATCGCCAAGCCGAAGCGAGTCCTGCCGGTGGCCGAGCTGCCGAAGACCCGCTCCGGCAAGATCATGCGCCGACTGCTGCGGGACGTCGCCGAGAACCGCCAGCTCGGTGATGTGACGACGCTGACCGACTCCACGGTCATGGACCTCATCCAGGCCAAGCTCCCGGCGGCGCCGAGCGAGGACTGAGTACCGGACATACCTCAAGGGCACCCGGCGACGAGCGCGCCTGGTGCCCTTCGGGTACGTACGGTGGAAATCGGCGGATGCACTCCCGCGCACCCTTAGGTAGGCTAAGGAAAACAATTTGTCCTCAGGTGCGCCGGGAAGTCTGGTCGGCATGTGTTCCGCCCTGCCCACCGACCGGAGGTCTCCCCCGTGCCCGCGCCCAGCACCACCGCCCCCGTCCGCAAGGTTCTCGGACGGCTGTCCCTTCCCGAGCGGACCTTCGTCGCGGACGCGCTGCGCACCGAGACCGTCGGCGGTGTCCTGCTGCTGCTCGCCGCGATCACCGCGCTGATCTGGGCGAACGTACCCGCGCTGCACGACAGTTACGAGACCGTCGGCCACTTCCACCTCGGCCCCGAGGCCCTCGGGCTGAACCTGTCCGTCGAGCACTGGGCCGCCGACGGACTCCTCGCGATCTTCTTCTTCGTCGCCGGGATCGAGCTCAAGCGCGAGCTCGTCGCCGGCGATCTCAAGGACCCCAAGGCCGCCGCGCTGCCGGTCGTCGCCGCGTTGTGCGGCATGGCGGTGCCCGCGCTGGTCTACACGCTGACCAATGTCACCGGGGGCGGATCGTCGGCCGGCTGGGCGGTCCCGACCGCCACGGACATCGCCTTCGCACTGGCCGTGCTCGCCGTCATCGGTACCTCGCTGCCCAGCGCCCTGCGCGCCTTCCTGCTCACGCTCGCCGTCGTGGACGACCTGTTCGCGATCCTGATCATCGCGATCTTCTTCACCGAGCAGATCGACTTCGCCGCGCTCGGCGGCGCCGTCGTCGGCCTGATGGTGTTCTGGCTGCTGCTGAGGAAGGGCGTACACGGGTGGTACGTGTACGTGCCGCTCGCCCTCGTGATCTGGGGGCTGATGTACAACAGCGGCGTCCACGCCACCATCGCGGGCGTGGCGATGGGGCTCATGCTGCGCTGCACGCGCCGCGAGGACGAGCCGCACTCCCCCGGCGAGCACATCGAGCACCTCGTACGCCCCCTGTCGGCGGGGCTCGCCGTCCCGCTGTTCGCGCTGTTCAGCGCAGGTGTGGCCATCTCCGGGGGCGCGCTCGGCGATGTGTTCACCCAGCCGGAGACGCTGGGCGTCGTCCTCGGACTGGTCGTCGGCAAGACGCTCGGCATCTTCGGCGGCACCTGGCTGACGGCACGTTTCACCAGGGCCTCGCTCAGTGATGACCTGGAGTGGGCCGACGTGTTCGCGGTGGCCACACTCGCCGGTATCGGCTTCACCGTCTCACTGCTCATCGGCGAGCTCGCCTTCGCGGGCGACGCCACGCTGACCGACGAGGTCAAGGCGGCCGTGCTCATGGGCTCCCTCGCCGCGGCGACCCTGGCGACGGTGCTGCTGAAGATACGTAACGCCAAGTACCGCAGGATGGTCGACGACGAGGAGCGCGACGAGGACGCGGACGGCATTCCGGACATCTACGAGCAGGACATGCCGGAGTACCACCTGCGGCTGGCCGCGATCTACGAGCGCAAGGCCGCCGAGCACCGCCGTATCGCCGAGGAGAAGGCCGCCGCACGCCACGCGCTTGCCGAAGTGGCGGGCGGGGCAGGCGACGAGGAGCAGCGTCGGGCATGATCTGACGGGACGGTACAAAAGACGGAACCGTACGCAGTCAGGCAGAAGACGGATCCGTACACGACGAGGGAGACCGCGATGAGCGCACCCGACGGCAGCCCGGTCGGCGCCGAACGCAGCATCGGCCAGCTGTTCGCCTCGGCGACGACCGAGATGTCGGCGCTGGTGCATGACGAGATCGCACTGGCGAAGGCGCAGCTCAAGCAGGACGTCAAGCGCGGTGCGACAAGCGGCGGCGCGTTCACCGCGGCGGGCGCCGTGCTGGTGTTCTCGCTGCCGATGCTGAACTTCGCCCTCGCGTACGGCATTCGGACCTGGAGCGACTGGAACCTCGCGATCTGCTTCCTCCTGTCCTTCGCGGCGAACGTCCTCGTCGCCGTCGTCCTCGCCCTGATCGGCGTCGCCTTCGCCAAGAAGGCCAAGAAGAGCAAGGGCCCGCAGAAGGTCGCCGCCTCGATGAAGGAGACGGCGGGCGTCCTGCAGAATGCCAAGCCGCACCCGCGTCCGGCCGCACAGCCGGAGCTGCAGGACCGGGCGCCCGCGGCCATCGAGGCTGTGGCACGCTCGTCGTCATGACGGATCCCGCCACCCCTTCGGCGCAACCTGCCTCGGTCGTACGACTGGACGGTCCCTGGACACACAGGGACGTGGCCGCCAATGGTGCGCGCTTCCATATCGCGGAGATGGGCGACGGCCCGCTGGTCCTGCTGCTGCACGGCTTCCCGCAGTTCTGGTGGGCCTGGCGGCACCAGCTAGTCGCCCTCGCCGACGCGGGCTTCCGGGCCGTCGCGATGGACCTGAGGGGGGTCGGCGGCAGCGACCGTACGCCGCGCGGTTACGACCCGGCCAACCTCGCGCTCGACATCACCGGCGTGGTCCGCTCGCTCGGCGAGCCCGACGCCGCGCTGGTCGGCCACGACCTCGGCGGATATCTGGCGTGGACGGCGGCCGTGATGCGCCCCAAGCTGGTCCGCCGGCTCGCGGTCTCCTCCATGCCGCACCCCCGGCGCTGGCGCTCGGCGATGCTCTCGGACGTCAAGCAGACGAACGCGAGTTCCTACATCTGGGGGTTTCAGCGGCCCTGGATTCCCGAGCGGCAGCTGACGGCCGACGACGGGGCGCTCGTGGGCCGGCTGATCCGGGACTGGTCGGGCCCGCGCCTGCCGGACGACGACGCGGTGGAGATGTACCGCCGCGCGATCTGCATCCCGTCGACGGCGCACTGTTCGATCGAGCCGTACCGCTGGATGGTGCGCTCGCTGGCCCGCCCCGACGGCATCCAGTTCAACCGCCGGATGAAGCGGCCGGTGCGCGTCCCGACGCTGCATCTGCACGGCTCGCTCGACCCCGTCATGCGCACTCGCAGCGCCGCCGGTTCGGGCGAGTACGTCGAAGCGCCGTACCGCTGGCGGCTGTTCGACGGTCTCGGCCACTTCCCGCACGAGGAGGATCCGGCCGCTTTCTCGACCGAACTGATCAACTGGCTGAAAGACCCCGAACCCGATCGGTGACCGCGCCGATGCGCCCGGTATCCGGAACTGAACACCTGTCCTACGAACAGCCAATTGCCCGGCGCATAGGCCAATTGGGCGCCCTGAGGGCGGTTATCGACCTTGGGGCAGGGGCAGACGTCGGGGTATGGGCTGGACGCACGACTACAGTGACGCAGCACGCAACCGCCGCTCGGCCACTGGCCTGAGCTCCCACCAGCGAGGCAGCGCCCCGCAGATGCCGGGTTCCGACCTTCGGGTGGGCATTCCGCGCATTCTGCGCCGCCGGGCCCGCTGGGTCTCGGTACGCCTGCGCCACCCGCGCGGCTGACCTCGACGCGGCCGGCCTACAGCGCGCAGCTGTCGCTGTCCACCTGCTGGTTGGCGGTACGGCCCTTGGCGATGTCCTGCTGGATCTCGTCAACGGTGAGCGCGTAGCCGGTCTTGGCGTCGTCGAGGGACTTGGCGAAGACCACGCCGTACACCTTGCCGTCGGGCGTCAGCAGCGGGCCGCCGGAGTTGCCCTGGCGGACCGTCGCGTACAGCGAGTAGACGTCACGGCGCACGGTGCCGCGGTGGTAGATGTCCGGCCCGTTGGCCGGCAGGCGTCCACGCACGCGTGCGGCGCGCACGTCGTACGACCCGTTCTCCGGGAAGCCCGCGATGATCGCGCTGTCGCCGCTCTCGGCGTCGTTGGCCGTGAACTGCAGCGCGGGCGCCCGCATGTCCGGTACGTCGAGTACGGCGATGTCGCGCTCCCAGTCGTAGAGGACGACCGTCGCGTCGTACTTCCTGCCCTCACCGCCTATCTGGACGGTGGGTTCGTCGACGCCTCCGACGACATGCGCGTTGGTCATGACACGGCGGCCGGCGAAGACGAAGCCGGTGCCCTCCAGGACCTTGCCGCAACTCGTCGCCGTGCCCATGACCTTGACGATGGAGCGCTGGGCGCGGGTCGCCACCGGACTGTTCGCCAGCGCCGGGTCGGGCGGCTGGACATCGTTGATCGGCTCGTTCGAGAACGGGCTGAAGACCTGGGGGAAGCCGTTCTGCGCCAGCACGGAGGAGAAGTCCGCGAACCAGGTGTCCGCCTGGTCGGGCAGCGCCCGCGCGACGCCGAGCAACACCTTGGAGTTACGGACCTCTTTGCCGAGCGTCGGCAGCGTCGTCCCCGCGAGGGCGGAGCCGATCAGCCAGGCGACGAGGAGCATCGCCACGACGTTGACGAGGGCGCCGCCGGTCGCGTCCAGGGCGCGGGCCGGGGACCAGGTGATGTACCGGCGCAGTTTGTTGCCGAGGTGGGTGGTCAGGGCCTGGCCGACGGAGGCGCAGACGATGACGACGACGACCGCGACGACGGCGGCGGTCGTGCTCACCTCGGCGTTGTCGGTGAGCGCGTCCCAGATGACCGGGAGCAGGTATACGGCCACGAGGCCGCCGCCGAGGAAGCCGATCACCGACAGGATGCCGACGACGAAGCCCTGGCGGTAACCCACGATCGCGAACCACACGGCGGCGACCAGCAACAGGATGTCCAGCACGTTCACTGCTTCAGGCTCCGCCTCTTCACTTTCCGATCACGCCCGGTCAGCCCGGGGGCCGGCCCGCCGCGCAGCGGCATGCGGGCGCAGTGGCCGCCGGGAAAACACAGCACGGCAGACACCCTGTCATGACCGCCAGTCCAGCGGGACCTGCTTCCCCCGGTCCCAGGGCTGCTCCCAGCCGGAGAAGTGCAGCAGACGGTCGATGATTCCGGCCGTGAAACCCCACACCAGGGCCGATTCGACCAGAAATGCCGGGCCTCGGTGGCCGCTGGGGTGGACGGTCGTGGCTCGGTTGTCCGGATTCGTGAGATCCGCCACGGGGACGGTGAACACGCGGGCCGTTTCGTTCGGATCGACGACATCGACCGGGCTCGGCTCGCGCCACCAGCCCAGCACGGGCGAGACGACGAAGCCGCTCACCGGGATGTACAACTTCGGCAGCACACCGAAGAGCTGGACCCCTGCGGGATCGAGTCCGGTCTCCTCCTCGGCCTCGCGGAGAGCGGCCCGCAACGGCCCGTCGGCCTGCGGGTCACCGTCCTCGGGGTCGAGGGCACCGCCGGGGAAGGACGGCTGTCCGGCATGCGACCGCAGCGAACTGGCCCGCTCCATGAGCAGCAGCTCAGGCCCCCGCTCACCCTCACCGAAGAGAATCAGTACGGCCGACTGACGCCCCGCGCCGTTCTCCGGCGGCAGAAAACGGCTCAGCTGCACCGGCTCCACGGTCTCCACGACCCGCACCACGGGAGCCAGCCAGCCCGGCAGCCCGTCCTTGCTGACCACCACCGGCCCGTCCTGCGTCTCACTCGCCCGCGTCATCGCCACCCCTATCGCCCTGCCGAGTCCAACGCCTGACGGCACCGAGATCGTTCCGCCCCGGTGAAGCGAGGGCACGCCGACGCCTCGACCCGCCCACTGCGCCCCGTCATCCGGCCCCCAGCGGCGGAGCCGGTTTGCCGCCCGCGTCCAGATAGGCCTGCGGCGGCCTGAGCCGCTGCCCCGGGAAGCCGCCCTTCTCGTACTTCAGCAGCTTCTTGGCCTTCTCGGGGTCGGTCTCGCCCTCGCCGTACGCCGGGCAGAGGGGCGCTATGGGGCAGGCGCCGCACGCCGGCTTGCGGGCGTGGCAGATGCGCCGGCCGTGCCAGATCACATGGTGCGACAGATCCGTCCAGTCGCTCTTCGGAAACAGCGTCCCGATCTCGGCCTCGATCTTGTCCGGATCCGTCTGCTCGGTCCACTCCCAGCGCCGCACCAGCCGCTGGAAGTGCGTGTCCACGGTGATGCCGGGCCGCCCGAAGGCATTGCCGAGCACGACGAAGGCCGTCTTACGCCCCACCCCCGGCAGCTTCACCAGCTCTTCGAGCCGCCCCGGAACCTCACCGCCGTGGTTCTCCACGAGCGCCTTGGACAGCCCCATCACCGACTTGGTCTTGGCCCGGAAGAACCCGCAGGGCCGCAGGATCTCCTCGACCTCCTCAGGGTTGGCGGCGGCCAGGTCCTCGGGTGTCGGGTACTTGGCGAAGAGCGCGGGGGTCGTCTGGTTCACGCGCAGGTCGGTGGTCTGGGCGGACAGCACCGTGGCCACCACGAGCTGAAAGGAGTTGTCGAAGTCCAGCTCGGGATGGGCGTAGGGATAGACCTCGGCGAGCTCACGGTTAATACGCCGCGCACGACGCACGAGGGCGGTACGGGACTCGGCCTTCTTCTTGACGGGCGCGGCCTTCTTCCCGGCGGCCGCATTCTCCACAGCCGCTTTAGCCGCGGCCGTCCCCTTCGCGGCCTTCTTCACCGCCGCCTTCTTCACAGGCGTGGCCTTCCTGGCGGTCGCAGCCTTCTTCACGGCCGCTTTCCCGCCACCGGTCACCACTTCGCCCGGCGCGTTTTTCGCCACTTTTGCCGTTTTCCTTCCGCCACCAGGGTCCTGTTCGCCCACAGCGGAATCGCGACGTACAGCCACCCGCCCAGCCCCCTTGGCCTGTGCTCTCACCGGCGATTTGGACACCCGGCCAGCCTAAAGCCCGACACCGACATCCGCCCCGGACCCTGAAGATCGGCCCCCAATTGGACCCCTGCCGCTTACCTCGGGACACGTGTGCGGCATCCTTGTGACAGATCACACTGTTTGGACCGTCCGGCAAAATGGGGAGCACGGTCCCCTGGTAAGTGGGGGAGCAAGATCCCCTGAGCAGGTCGACAAGGAGAGAACTCGTGGACGACGTTCTGCGGCGCAATCCGCTCTTCGCGGCTCTCGACGACGAGCAGTCCGCGGAACTGCGCGCCTCCATGAGTGAGGTGACCCTCGCACGTGGCGACTCCCTGTTCCACGAGGGCGACCCGGGTGACCGGCTCTACGTCGTCACCGAGGGCAAGGTAAAGCTTCACCGCACATCCCCCGACGGCCGCGAGAACATGCTCGCCGTCGTCGGCCCCGGAGAGCTCATCGGCGAGCTGTCCCTCTTCGACCCGGGCCCGCGCACGGCGACCGCCACCGCGCTGACCGAGGTCAAGCTGCTGGGCCTGGGCCACGGCGACCTCCAGCCCTGGCTGAACGCCCGCCCCGAGGTGGCCACCGCCCTGCTGCGCGCCGTGGCCCGCCGCCTGCGCCGCACCAACGACGCGATGTCCGACCTGGTCTTCTCGGACGTCCCCGGCCGCGTGGCCCGCGCACTCCTGGACCTCTCCCGCCGCTTCGGCGTGCAGTCCGAGGAGGGCATCCACGTCGTCCACGACCTCACGCAGGAGGAGCTGGCCCAGCTGGTCGGCGCGTCCCGCGAGACGGTCAACAAGGCCCTGGCCGACTTCGCCCAGCGCGGCTGGCTCCGCCTGGAGGCCCGAGCGGTGATCCTCCTGGACGTGGAGCGCCTGGCAAAGCGATCGCGCTAGCCACTGCCGTACAACGCGGGGCCCCGTCTCACCACGAGACGGGGCCCCGCGTCCGCTCCAGGCGCACAAGCACGGCGCCGCACCCGCCCACGGCGGGAAGGGGACGTGCCGGGGGGTGTCCGCCCGCAGCGGCGGGCGTCAACAAACAGCACCCTCTTAAGGCACAGCAACCGCCCGACCGAGGACGGACACCCCCCGGCGCGGCCCCGACCCACAACGCACCTGCAGGCGCTACGCGCACCCCCACCGGACAGAAACGTGCCGCCGCAGGCATCCCCCCGCCCACCCGCCGGAGGCAAAGGGCACCCCCTCGAACATCCGCGCACCAGGAGATAGCCTCCGCCCATGGCAAACGGGCAGTGGTACCCACCGGAGTGGCCGGACCGCATCCGCGCGCTCGCGGAAGGAAGCCTGACCCCCGTCGCCCCGAAGCGGGCGGCCACCGTCATGCTGCTCAGGGACACCCGCACCGGCCCCACCGTGCACATGCTGCGCCGCCGCGCCTCCATGGCATTCGCCGGCGGCGCGTACGCCTACCCGGGCGGCGGCGTGGACCCCCGCGACGAACACCCGGTCCGCTGGGCGGGCCCCACGCGCGCGTGGTGGGCGCAACGCCTCAACGTCGACGAGGCTGCGGCACAGGCGATCGTCTGCGCGGCGGTCCGGGAGACATACGAGGAGGCAGGCGTCCTGCTCGCAGGGCCCACCGACGACTCCGTCGTGGGCGACACCACGGGCGAGGACTGGGAGACGGACCGCGCCGCACTGGTCGCCCGGGACATGTCGTTCGCCGAGTTCCTGGACCGCCGAGGACTGGCCCTGCGCTCCGACCTCCTGGGCGCCTGGACCCGCTGGATCACCCCGGAGTTCGAACCCCGCCGCTACGACACGTGGTTCTTCGTCGCCGCCCTCCCGGAGGGACAGCGCACCCGCAACGCCTCCACGGAGGCCGACCGCACGGTGTGGATCCGCCCCACGGACGCCGCGGCGTCGTACGACAAGGGCGAGCTGCTGATGATGCCGCCCACCATCGCGACCCTGCGCCAGCTGACGCCGTACGACAGCGCCGCCGAGGCCCTCGCCGCCGCCCCCGACCGCGACCTGACCCCCGTCCTGGCACAGGCCGGCCTGGAGGACGGCGAGATCGTGCTCTCCTGGCCGGGCCACGACGAGTTCACCAAGCACATCCCGACGGGCGGAACCCCCGCATGACCACCCCCACCGCCCCCGCCGCCCCCAAAGCGCCCCCAGCCCCGGAAGGCCCCCTCGCATGACGGACGCAGCAGCCCTACCCGGCCAGCCGCGAGGCGGGGTCCTCACCGGCCCCGCCACCCCCCGCGCCGTCAACGTCCTCGCGCCCAACCCCTCCGCGATGACCCTGGACGGCACCAACACCTGGATCGTCGCCGAGCCGGACTCCGACCTGGCCGTCGTGATCGACCCCGGCCCACTGGACGAGGGGCACCTGCGCAACGTCGTCGCGACGGCCGAGAAGTCGGGCAGGCGCATCGCCCTGACCCTGCTCACCCACGGCCACCCGGACCACGCCGAGGGCGCCGCACGCTTCGCCGAACTCACCGGCACACACGTGCGTGCCCTCGACCCGGCGCTACGGCTCGGCGACGAGGGACTCGGTCCCGGGGACGTGATCACCGTCGGCGGCCTGGAGCTGCGCGTCGTACCGACGCCCGGCCACACCGCCGACTCGCTCTGCTTCCACCTGCCGGCCGACCGCGCCGTCGTGACCGGCGACACGATCCTGGGCCGCGGCACGACGGTGGTGGCGCACCCCGACGGCCGCCTGGGCGACTACCTGGACTCGCTACGGCGCCTGAGGTCCCTCACGGTCGACGACGGCGTGCACACCGTCCTCCCGGGCCACGGCCCCGTCCTGGAGGACGCCCAGGGCGCCGTCGAGTTCTACCTCGCCCACCGCGCCCACCGTCTGGCCCAGGTCGAGACGGCGGTCGAGGACGGCTACCGCCTGCCGACCGAGGTCGTGGCCCACGTCTACGCCGACGTGGACCGCTCCCTGTGGCCGGCGGCCGAACTGTCGGTACGGGCACAGATCGACTACCTGGAGGAGCACGGCCTCATCTAGCCGTCGGGCGCGGGATCCGGCCACGGCACACAACGGCCGACCAGAACCCCATCGCCCCCCGCACCACACCGCACCGCTCCCGCGCGGCACCGCCGGAGGCCTACGCCCCCGTCAGCTCCACCTGGACCTCGACCTCGACCGGCGCGTCCAACGGCAGCACGGCCACGCCCACCGCGCTACGCGCGTGCACGCCCTTGTCGCCCAGAACCTCCGCGAAGAGCTCGCTCGCGCCGTTGATGACACCCGGCTGTCCCGTGAAGTCGGACGCCGACGCCACGAACCCCACGACCTTCACCACGCGCGCGACACGGTCCAGATCACCCGCCACCGACTTCACGGCCGCGAGGGCGTTCAGGGCGCAGATACGGGCGAGTTCCTTGGCCTCCTCGGCGGTGACCTCCGCGCCCACCTTGCCGGTGACCGGAAGCTTGCCCTCCACCATGGGGAGCTGGCCGGCGGTGTAGACGTACACGCCGGACTGGACGGCCGGCTGGTACGCGGCCAGCGGAGGCACGACCTCCGGGAGCGTCAGGCCCAGCTCGGCGAGCCTCGCCTCGACGGCGCTCATGCCTGCCTCTCCCGCTTCAGGTAGGCCACGAGCTGCTCGGGGTTGTTCGGCCCGGGCACGACCTGGACGAGCTCCCAGCCGTCCTCGCCCCAGGTGTCCAGAATCTGCTTCGTGGCGTGGACGAGCAGAGGCACGGTTGCGTATTCCCACTTGGTCATGTGGCCGACTTTATCCGTTGGCCACAAGCCGCCACGCGGCCGACCGTACTCAAGTTATCCACAGGCCGCCGCGTGGTCGGCGCACCGACTGGTTAGGCTCGAAGACGTGAGCAGGCTCCAGGTCGTCAGCGGCAAGGGCGGGACCGGAAAGACCACGGTCGCCGCCGCGCTCGCGCTCGCCCTCGCCACCGAGGGGAAGCGGACGCTTCTCGTCGAGGTCGAGGGCAGGCAGGGCATCGCGCAGCTCTTCGAAACAGAGGCGCTGCCTTATGAGGAGCGGAAGATCGCCGTCGCTCCAGGGGGCGGGGAGGTGTACGCCCTCGCCATAGACCCCGAACTGGCCCTTCTGGACTATCTCCAGATGTTCTACAAGATGGGCGGCGCCGGCCGGGCCCTGAAGAAGCTCGGCGCCATCGACTTCGCCACCACCATCGCGCCGGGCCTGCGTGACGTACTCCTCACCGGCAAGGCCTGTGAGGCGGTACGGCGCAAGGACAAGGCCGGTCGGTTCGTCTACGACTACGTCGTCATGGACGCACCGCCCACCGGGCGCATCACCCGCTTCCTGAACGTCAACGACGAGGTGGCGGGCCTCGCCAGGATCGGGCCGATACACAATCAGGCGCAGGCCGTGATGCGGGTGCTGAAGTCGGCGGAGACGGCCGTGCATCTGGTGACGCTGCTGGAGGAGATGCCCGTCCAGGAGACCGTGGACGGGATCGCCGAGCTGCGGTCGGCGCGGCTGCCGGTGGGGCGGATCATCGTGAACATGGTGCGTCCCGAGGTGTTGGACGCCGCCGACCTGGAACTCGTACGCAGTGTCCCGCGCGCGGCCGTGGCCAAGGCGCTCTCCTCGGCCGGGCTGGGCGGGGCACGGCGCGGCGGCAACGCGGAACGGCTGGTGGACCCGCTGCTGGCGCAGGCCGACGAGTACGCCGAGCGGCACGCGCTGGAGCACGAGCAGCGGGCGGTCCTGGGCGAGTTGGGGCTGTCCGTGCACGAACTGCCGTTGCTGGCCGAGGGCATGGACCTGGCGGGCCTGTACGAACTCGCGGGCGAGCTGCGGGAACAGGGCCTGTCATGAGTCCGTTCACAAGTCGGGAGCCGTACGCGGTACGTCGGAAGCAGGGGATGTCATGAGTCGTCCGGAACCGACCCAGGCGCACGACGCGGCCCGTCAGGCCCATCACCACGCCCCGCATCTCTCCCCCACGCGCGTGCTCGACCTCGACCCGCTGCTGGACGACCCGAAGACACGGATCGTGGTGTGCTGCGGCTCGGGCGGGGTGGGCAAGACGACCACGGCGGCGGCCCTGGGGCTGCGGGCCGCCGAGCGGGGACGCAAGGTGGTCGTGCTGACCATCGACCCGGCCCGCCGACTCGCCCAGTCCATGGGCATCGACTCGCTGGACAACACTCCGCGCCGGGTGAAGGGCGTGGAGGGTGACGGCGAGCTGCACGCGATGATGCTCGACATGAAGCGCACCTTCGACGAGATCGTCGAGGCGCACGCGGACCCCGAGCGGGCCGCCGCGATCCTGGGCAATCCCTTCTACCAGTCGCTCTCGGCGGGCTTCGCGGGCACGCAGGAGTACATGGCGATGGAGAAGCTGGGCCAGCTGCGGGCCAAGGACGAGTGGGACCTCATCGTCGTGGACACCCCGCCGTCCCGCTCGGCGCTGGACTTCCTGGACGCGCCCAAGCGGCTCGGGTCCTTCCTCGACGGCAAGCTGATCCGCGTCCTGCTGGCCCCGGCGAAGGTCGGCGGGCGTGCGGGGATGAAGTTCCTGAACGTCGGCATGTCGATGATGACCGGGGCGCTCGGCAAGCTGCTCGGCGGGCAGTTGCTGAAGGACGTTCAGACCTTCGTGGCCGCCATGGACTCGATGTTCGGCGGCTTCCGCACCCGCGCGGACGCGACGTACAAGCTGCTCCAGGCGCCCGGGACGGCGTTCCTGGTCGTCGCGGCACCGGAGCGGGACGCGCTGCGGGAGGCCGCCTACTTCGTGGAGCGGCTGGCCGCCGAGGACATGCCGCTCGCGGGTCTGGTGCTCAACCGGGTCCACGGCAGCGGCGCCGACCGGCTGTCGGCCGAGCGGGCGCTCGCCGCCGCGGAAAATCTTGAAGAGCCCCGCATTGTGGATCAGGAGGGCGGGAAAGCTGGACTTCGTAACTCCCCCGACACGTACGGCAGTTCAGAATCGGCCTCTTCCGGGGCATCGGTTTCCAAGGCACCGGCTCCTGACGCAGGCTCCCCCGCCACCCAGGACGCCGCCGAGGACATGGAACGATCCGCGGCCACGGACGGGCCGCAGCCCGTCGCCCCGCATGTGGAGCGGTCCGTCGACCAGCTCACCGCCGGGCTGTTGAGGCTGCACTCCGAGCGTATGCAGCTGCTCTCCCGCGAGCAGCGCACGCGTGACCGCTTCACCGCACTCCACCCCGAGGTGGCCGTGGCCGAAGTGGCCGCGCTGCCCGGCGATGTGCATGACCTCACGGGACTGCGGGACATCGGAAACCGACTCGCGGCCCATCGGCCGGAGCTGCCCGATCCCGCGGCCGACGCCTGAGGGAGTCCTCTCGGGCCCGCCCGAGGGCAGACCCTGTCCGCGGTGTGCAGGGAGATGTGCGAGGAGACCTCGTGGGCCTCCTCAGCTCACCGCCGCGTAGTTCTCGTACACCTCGTCATCGTCGAGCGGCAGGATTCCCGCCCCGCGCTCGTATTCCGTACGTGCCGTCTCCAGCAGCCGGCGCCACGAGGTGACGGTCGGCCGCCTGCGCAGCAGGGCGCGGCGCTCGCGCTCCGTCATGCCTCCCCACACGCCGAACTCGACGCGGTTGTCGAGCGCGTCGGCCAGGCACTCCGTGCGCACCGGGCATCCGGTGCACACCGCCTTGGCCCTGTTCTGCGCTGCTCCCTGAACGAACAGTTCATCCGGATCGGTAGTGCGGCAGGCCGCCTGCGCACTCCAGTCGGTTACCCAGCCCATACCGGCGCCGTCCTCTCCCGAATCGAGGCTCCCCCACGGCGGCAGCGGCATATTCACCGCCGCCAGTTGAGGACGTTACGGAAGGTGGGCACAGCGCAACACCCCCTTCGGGCCCAATCTTGAATGGCCCGAACGGACTATGCGTAAGCGGCAGATCACCCGGGGGAGTGAGCTGGCGACATGCGTGACCTTCCCGGCAAACCGGGACAGTTCTGTTGAGTCACAACGGACGCCGGATGACACACAAGGCGGATTCGGACACGCGCCCACCAAAAAAAGTGAGCAACATCCGAAACGATTCGGGGTCGCTGGACGTATTGATACGTGGCCGCACTGCTGTGACAGTTGAGAGCAGCTTAGGCCAACGCCTGCGCGCCTGTCCGGCGAATGGGCTGCATCCATCATGCGAGCTCCGCGGGCGGGCAGATGGCCGACTTTGCCGTGCCATGGCCTACGCCATGACGTGGGTCACGGCTCACGTGACCCCGCGAGCCCATGACGCAGGTCACCGCGCCGGACCATGCTCACGCACGATCGGCCCTCGGATCGCTCATCTCTACGGTTTAGGCTGCCCTCATGCCAAAGAAGCGCTCGGGCGGTGGTCTGTCGCCAACGCAGCAGGCCGCGAAGTTCCTCGGTGTCAGTGTGCTCGCGGGAGCCGTGCTGGCGGGTATCGCCCTGCCGGCGGTCGGCGCGCTGGGGCTCGCGGCCAAGGGATCGGTGGAGAGTTTCGACGAACTCCCGACCAATCTGAAGACCCCGCCGCTGAGCCAGCGCACCACGATCCTGGACGCCAAGGGCGGCACCATCGCCACGGTCTACTCGCGTGACCGCACGGTGGTCGACCTCAAGGACATCTCGCCGTACATGCAGCAGGCGATCGTCGCGATCGAGGACGCCCGCTTCTACCAGCACGGCGCGGTCGACCTGAAGGGCGTCCTGCGCGCCCTCAACCGCAACGCGCGCAGCGGCGGTGTCTCCGAGGGCGCCTCCACGCTCACGCAGCAGTACGTGAAGAACGTCTTCGTGGAGGAGGCCGGCGACGACCCGACGAAGGTCGCGCAGGCCACCCAGCAGACCATCGGCCGCAAGATCAAGGAGCTGAAGTACGCGATCCAGGTCGAGGAGGAGCTCGGCAAGAAGAAGATCCTTGAGAACTACCTGAACATCACGTTCTTCGGCCAGCAGGCGTACGGCGTCGAGGCCGCCGCCCAGCGCTACTTCTCCAAGTCCGCCAAGGACCTCAAGGTCCAGGAGGCGGCCCTCCTCGCCGGTATCGTCCAGTCGCCCAGCCGGTACGACCCGGTCAACGACGAGGCCGAGGCCACCAAGCGGCGCAACATCGTCCTGCAGCGCATGGCCGACCTCGGCGACATCTCCCAGGCGGAGGCCGACAAGGCCAAGGAGACACCGCTGGGCCTGAAGGTCAAAAAGCCCAAGAACGGCTGCATCACCGCGGTCAAGGGCGCCAGCTTCTTCTGCAAGTACGTCGAGAAGGTCATCCTCAGCGACCCGGTCTTCGGCAAGAACCGCGAGGCCCGCGCCAAGATCTGGAACCAGGGCGGTCTGACCGTCACGACCACCCTCGACCCGCAGTCCCAGGAGTCGGTCCAGACCTCGCTCAAGGACCACGTCTACAAGTCGGACAAGGTCGCGGCCGCGACCACCCTGGTCGAGCCCGGCACCGGCAAGATCCTCGGCATGGGCCAGTCGAAGCCGTACGGCTCCGGCAAGAACGAGACCGAGCTCAACTACTCGGTCGACTCGGCGTACGGCGGCTCCAACTACGGCTTCCCGACCGGTTCGACGTTCAAGCCGTTCCTCGCGGCCGCCGCGCTGGAGGAGGGTCGGCCGCCGACGCAGGAGTACTCCGCGCCGTACGAGATGCCGTATCCGCAGACCGTGCGGGGCTGTGAGAAGGCCTGGGTCAACGACAGCAACTACAAGCTGGAGAACGAGGACGAGTCCGAGGTCGGTCCGTACAAGCTCAAGCAGGCCATGGCGAAGTCGGTCAACACGTACTTCGTGCAGATGCTTGAGGACATCGGCATGTGCCCGGTCGTCAACATCACCGACAAGCTCCAGGTCCGCCAGGGCAACGGCGACAAGATCCCCGAGGTGCCGTCGTCGCTGACGCTCGGTTCGACCGGTATCTCGCCGCTCACCATGGCGGGCGCGTACGCCGCCTTCGCCTCGCGCGGCATGTACTGCACGCCGATCGCCATCGAGTCGGTCACCCAGAAGGTCGGCGGCAAGCAGAAGTCGCTGGAGGTGCCGAAGTCGACGTGCTCGCGGGCGATGTCCGAGCAGACCGCCGACACCATCAACAACCTGCTGCGCGGCGTGGTCGACTCCGGCACGGGCCGGCAGGCCGGTCTCACCGACCGGGAGAGCGCCGGTAAGACGGGTACGACGGACGAGCGCCGCAACGCCTGGTTCGTCGGCTACACGCCGAACCTCTCCGGCGCCGTCTGGGTCGGCAGCGCCACCCAGGCGGTCATGATGCGGAAGATCACGATCGGCGGCGAGTACCACGAGCTGGTCTACGGCGGTGAGGTCCCCGGCCCGATCTGGAAGGCCGCCATGTCCGGCGCCCTCGCGGGCAAGCCGGCCGACAAGTTCAACTTCATCGACATCCCTGACGGCGACAAGGACAAGGACAAGGACGAGGACGGCCGCGGGAACGGCAACCAGAACGGCGGCAACGACGGGGACAACGGTGACAACCTCATCGGCGGCCTGGTCGGCGGCGGCAACACCGGCGGCGCGGACGGCGGCACCGTCCCGAGCCCGACGTTCTCCCTCCCGGAGGGCTGGTGGCAGGGACAGACCAACGGGAACGGCAACGGGGGGCGGGGCTGAGCCGCTGAGCGGCTGAACGCGCCCGGCGACGTACCCAGCGGATTGCCCGGCGAGTGACATGAGAAGGGGGGCGGGCGGGTCGGGGGGCCCGGGGGGTTGGGGGGGGGCTTCACCCCCCCCGGCGGCCACCCCCGCCCGCCCCGGGCGCGCGGGCGGGGGCGTTTTAACAAAAA
>NZ_JBHYJA010000079.1:0-25552 GCF_042740355.1 Streptomyces sp. NPDC059010 | reverse complement strand
CGCCCATTCAGCGTGGCGTGAATCCTGGAAAGCCACCTCCAACCGCAGCCGGCCGTCTGCGTCGGTTTCTTCGGCGCAGACGGCCAGCGCGGTGCCCACCAGGTCTTCCCGCCGCGCCGGGTGCACCCGTACCAGCACGGTGACCTGGTCGCCGCCGGTCCGAAACCGCGTGCTGCGTTCCTGCCAGGCCCGGTCCAGATCGACCCGATCCGGTCGCTGCGCGGGTTCGTCGAGTGCCTTGGCGGCCAGCACCCGGGACAGCCGGTAGGTGCGGTCCGCGCCCGACCTCGTGGCCAGCAGGTAGCCCTGGTCGCGTACGGTGACCAGGCCGATCGGGTCCACGGTGCGCCACTTCGGGGTCTGGTTCACCGCCGCGTAGTGGATGCGCAGCTTGTGCCCGGAGAGCACCGCGCGCCGGACCTCGGCCGCTACGGTGTCGGGCACCTCCTCAGTGACCACGCGGCGCGCGAGGAGGTCCGTCTCCGGGTCGATGAGCAGTCGCTGCGCCGCGTCGGCTGCGGTGTCCCGATAGCCTTCAGGCAGCGCGTCGACCACCTTGAGCATGGCCGATGCCAGCGCCGAGCCCAGGCCGAACACCTGCGCGCCACGCTGTGATCCGGCGATCAGCAGGGCGAGTGCCTCGTCGTGGTTCAGTCCGGTGAGCTGCGTCTGGAAACCGGGAAGCAATGCGAAGCCGCCGTGCCGACCGCGCTCGGCGTAGACCGGGACGCCGGCTGCGGACAGCGCCTCGATGTCGCGCAGCACGGTGCGGGTGGACTCCTCCAGCTCGCGGGCCAGCGTGGCCGCGGACAGTCGACCGCGCTGACGGAGCAGCAGAACCAGCGAGACCAATCGGTCGGCGCGCATGCGAAAACCCTAACGGAATACATGACACAGGGTGTCGTGATTGGTTGGGAGGCTTTCACCACGAGGTCAGAGATGGGCGGGCACCGAGCCGATGGGCGTACGCACGCCCGATGAACTGAATGGAGCAGATGTGGCATTGGAACGAGCGGCAGTCAATCCGGTGACGTGGTCGATGGAGATGGGATTCAACCAGGGTGAGATCGTCTCCGGGCACACCCGCACCCTGTACTGCTCCGGGCAGACCGCGATGAGCAGCGACGGCAAGCCCGAGCACGACGGTGACATGGCGGGCCAATTGGCGCTGAGCCTCGACAACTTGGAGGCCGTGCTCGGCGAGGCCGGCATGTTCCTCGCGAACCTCGTCCGGCTCAACGTCTACACCACCGACGTCGATCTGCTCTTCCAGAACTACGGCGTGCTGGCTTCGCGGTTGGGCGCCGCCAGGGTGGCGCCGACCACCACGATGCTCGGGGTGACACGGCTGGCGATCCCCGGCCAGATGGTCGAGCTTGAGGGAACCGCCGTCGCGTGATCCGACCTCGCCGTCTCTGCTGACCACTGGGCCCTGACCAGTCGTCACCCGCGAGTGCGGGAGCCTTCTGAGAGCAGTTCCCCGGCAGCGTGCTCGACGTCTGCCTCGGACACGAGCACCAACTGCGCTGCCCTGCCCAGCGGGATGAAGCTGTCCGCGCTCGTGACCCGTCGGATCGCGCCGGTGAATCCGGCATCGACCAGAGCGGTGACGACTCCCTCTGAGACGCCTCCCGTGCGGCGGGTCTCGTCGACCACGAGGACGCGTCCGGTCGCTCGGGCTTCCCGCAGCAGGTCGTCGACCGGTAGGGGGGCCAGCCAGCGCAGGTCGAGAACACGGCAGGCGATGCCCTGTTGCTCCAGTCGGCGGGTGGCCCGAAGTGAGATGGGCAGGCCGTTGCCAAAGGTCACGAGGGTCAGGTCCGCGCCTGTGCCGTAGGTACGTGCCCGGCCGATCGGTACGTGCTCTGCGGCCGACGGGTATGGGGCCAGCCAGGCGTTGTCCTGCTCCTCGTGGAGATCTCGGGTGTGGTAGAGCGCGATCGGCTCCAGGAAGGCGCTGACCGTTCCGTCCACCTTTCCGGCCGCCACACACGTGCGCAGCATCGCGGCGGCGTCGTCGGGGCGGGACGGGGAGGCGATGACCAGGCCGGGAATGTCACGCAGGGCGCCCAGCGCGTTGTCGTTGTGGAAGTGACCGCCGAAGCCGCGTTGGTAGCCGTAGCCGGCGATGCGGGCCACCAGGGGGTTGCGGTACCGGCCCTGGGAGAAGAACTGAAGTGTGGCGGCCTCGCCGCGCAGTTGGTCCTCGGCGTTGTGCAGGTACGCGAGGTATTGGATCTCTGCCACCGGCAGCAGCCCGGACAGCCCCGCTCCCAGCGCGAGGCCGAGGATGGCCTGTTCGTCGAGCAAGGTGTCGAAGACCCGGGCGGTGCCGAAGCGCCGCTGCAGTCCCCGGGTCACTCCGTAGACCCCGCCCTTGCGGCCGACGTCCTCGCCGAAGACGACCATCTCCGGGTGGCTCCCGAGCAGGTCGGCGAGGGTGTGGGTGATGGCCTGGGCGATGGTGACCGGCTCGTCCACGGGTGCTGTGGTCGGCTCGCTCGTACGGCGTGCCGCGGCCGCCACGAGGTCGGGGCGGCGGGGCGCGATGGGGGCGGCGATCTGCGTGGCGGTGATGAGGGGCTCGCTGTCCAGGGCCTGCTTGGCAACGGCGAGCACCCGTCCGCTCACCTCGTCGTACCGGTCGAGAACCTGCTGCGGGGTGAGGATGCCCGCCGATGTGAGCAGCCGGGCCGTGGCCAGCAGTGGGTCGCGTCGCAGGTCCGCGGCGACTTCGGAAGGTGCTCGGTAGGCGGCTTCGGCGTCCGAGCCCGCGTGGCCGAGGAAGCGCACCATCGACAGATGCAGGAACGCGGGTTGCCGGTGCTTGCGTACGTGCGCCGCTGCCTCGCACGCGGTGTCGAAGGCGGCTGACGGATCGCACCCGTCCGCGGCGAAGTAGGCGAGGGCGGGCCGGTCGCCATAGGCGCGCCGCACCCAGTCGTGCGGTGTCGGCACGCTGATGCCCAGACCGTTGTCCTCGCAGACGAACAGCACCGGCATCGGCAGGCCCTGGTAGGCCGCGTGGCAGGCGCTGTTGATGGCGCCTGCCGCCGTGGAGTGGTTGACCGAGGCGTCGCCGAAGGAGCAGCAGACGACGGCGTCGCCGGGCCAGGCGCACTCCGTGCCGAGGCGTTTCGCGCGGGCGATGCTCCAGGCCACGCCCACCGCCCGGGGCAGGTGGGAGGCGATGGTCGACGTCTGCGGAATGACGGCCAGTTCGTGGCGCCCGTACACCTTGTGTCGTCCACCGGCGATCGGCTCCTCGGCCCCGGCGGCCACTCCCAGCAGCATGTCCCTGACCGCATCGACGCCGCCGGCCTGCCGGGCGCGGGCGCAGTAGAAGGCGCCGGAGCGGTAGTGCAGCAGCGCCGGGTCGGTGGGGCGCAGCGCGAGGGCGAGTGCGGCGTTGCCCTCGTGCCCGCTCGATCCGATCGTGTAGTAACCGCGGCCCTGCTGCTGCATCCATCGTGCGGCGGCGTCGGTGTGGCGGCTCTCCAGTTGCGCGTCGAACAGGTCCAGTGCGGCACGGGGGTCCAGTTCGCTGCCGGGCCGCCCGGTCGCCGCCTCCGCGGAGCGCAGACCGGCCACCGCCTCGCGGAAGTGCCGGTCGAGGTCCTCGACGGCGCTCACAGGCGGAAGGACAGGTCGGGTTCGAGCGTGGCCACGTCCATCTGCGCTTTCTGCAGCCGGCCGGAGTGGTCCCAGTTCATCGACTGCCAGCGGGTGAACTGGTCGAGCACCCACTGCCCGGACTGGCGACTGCCGTTGCCCGACTTGCCGTTGCCGCCGAACGGGAGGTGCGCCTCGGCTCCGGAGGTGGTGTTGTTGACGCTGACCATGCCCGCCGAAATGCCGCGCCGGTACGTCCACACCTCGTGCGGATCGGTCGTGTAGATCGCGGCGGACAGGCCGTAGCCATGGGCGTTGGCCAGGTCGAGGGCCTCGTCGAAGTCCCGGTAGGTGGTCACCGAGACGATGGGGCCGAAGGTCTCGGTGAGGAACAGGTCGTCGTCGCGGCGCACCCCGTCGACGATCACCGGGTGGTAGAACATGCCCGCCTCGGGGTTCCCGACGAAGCCCTTGCGCGGATTGCCGGCCGTGATCCGCCCGACGCCGTCCGAGCCGTACGTGCGGTGGTGGTCCTTGATCCAGCCGAGGAAGGTCTCGTAGCGCCGAGCGAAGCGCTCGTCGAGCATCGGGCCGTAGAGGACGTCCTCGAACGCGTCGCCGATCCGGGCCGCGCGGCTCGCGGCGTCGAAGCGGGCGAGGAAGTCCTCGTGCACCGACTCGTGCACGATGAGCGTCCCGAGGGAGGTGCAGCGCTGCCCCGCGGTACCGAATCCGGAGAACAACGCCCCCTCGACCGCCAGGTCGAGATTGGCGCTCGGGGTGACCACCTGCGGGTTCTTGCCGCCCAGCTCCAGGCAGGGGGTCTGGAGGTGACTTCCGCACAGGGCGCCGATCTTCTGGCCGACGAGCGTGGACCCCGTGAAGCCGACCTTGTCGACCAGGCCGGCGTCGAGGGAGGCCTCCAGACCGGCGTACGTCTGCTCTCCGTCGGCCAGTACGAGATTGAGTACGCCGTCGGGCAGGCCGCCCCCGTGCACGAACAGGTCGAAGAGGGCCTTGGCGCTGGCGGCGGCGTACTCGGCGGGCTTCCACACCACGGTGTTGCCGGTCACGAGCGCCGGGACCAGGTACCAGGCCGGCACGGCCACCGGGAAGTTGCCGGCGGTGATCACCGCGACCGCGCCCATGGGGTTGCGGAAGGTGAACAACTGCTTGTCCGGCATCTCCGAGGGCACCGTCTGCCCGTACAGCCGACGCCCCTCGCCGAGGAAGAAGTCGCAGGTGTCGATGATCTCCTGGACCTCACCGAGCGCCTCGGCCAGCGGCTTGCCGATCTCCTCGGTCACGATGCGGGCGAGCCGGTCCTTGTTCGCCTCGACGAGCCGGCCGATCTTCCCGATCGCGGATCCGCGCACCGGCGCCGGGACGTCCGCCCAGGACCGCTGAGCCCCCTTGGCGGCTCTGGCGGCCTCGACGAACGTCGAGGCGTCCCCGAGCGAGACCTCGCTGACCAGTTCAGCGGTACGACCGGGATTGGGGCGCTGAAGAGTCCCGCCGGGAGCGCCGGCGACGGGATGGCCGGCAACGATCGAGGCGACGGAACGGGCCATGAGTTTTGCTCCTTCTCGGCTGGTACGGGGCAGTGCGGACGGGTGGGTGGGACCGGATCAGTACAGGTCGGCCAGGACCCGGTCGAGGGCTCGCAGGGCGATCCCGAGCTCGTCCTGGGTGATGGTCAGTGCGGGGCGGAAGCGCACCGTGCGCTCACCGCACGGCAATG
Organism: Streptomyces sp. NPDC059010; assembly: GCF_042740355.1. Taxonomy (NCBI): domain Bacteria; kingdom Bacillati; phylum Actinomycetota; class Actinomycetes; order Kitasatosporales; family Streptomycetaceae; genus Streptomyces; species Streptomyces sp. NPDC059010. Next base: position 20,199 of record NZ_JBHYJA010000079.1, on the reverse strand, counting down.
CGATCACCTGCTCCTGGGTTCGCAACCGGCGTACCGCCTCGTCGCGAACGCCGCTGTCGGGCAGATCGATGGCGCACATCAGTCCACGCCCCCGCGCGTTGGCCGCCACCGGTGCGTGCCGGACTTCCAGATCACGTAGTCCGGCCAGGAACCACGATCCCGTGGCAGCGGCCTGGGCCACCAGGTCGTCCTTTTCGATGATCTCCAGGATGCGGCGGGACCGGACCATGTCGACCAGCCCCCCGCCCCAGGTGGAGTTGATCCGCCCGGAGACCCGCAGGACGTTGTCGGGTACCTGGTCGACGCGGTGGCCGGCCATGATGCCGCCGAGCTGGACCTTCTTGGCGAAGGCGACGATGTCCGGCTTGAGACCGAGCTGTTGGTAGGCCCAGGTGGTACCGGTGATCCCCACCCCGGTCTGCACCTCGTCGAGCACGAACAGCGCGTCGTACTCGCGGCAGAGCTCCTGCATCGCCTTGAGGAACTCCGGGCGCATGTGGTTGTCGCCCCCCTCGCCCTGGATCGGCTCGGCAAGGAAGCACGCGATGTCGTGCGGGTTGTCCTCGAACGCTCGCCGCGCCTGGTCGAGGGCCGCTCGCTCGGCCGCCTCGACCTCGGCGAGGTGGCGTGCGAGGGGGAAGCGCACCGCGGGCACGTCGATGCGCGGCCAGTCGAACTGCGGGAAACGGGCCGTCTTGCCGGGCTCGGTGTTGGTGAGCGAGAGGGTGTAACCGCTGCGGCCGTGGAACGCCCGCCGAAGGTGGAGCACCTTGGTGCCGAGCTCGGGGGAGCGGCCTGCCGCCTCGTTGCGGCGGCTCTTCCAGTCGAACGCCGTCTTGAGCGCGTTCTCGACGGCGAGCGCTCCGCCCTCGACGAAGAACAGTCTCGGCAGGTCCGGATCGCCCAGGACCCGGGCGAACGTCTCGACGAACTCGGCGTAGTGCGTGGTGTAGACGTCGGGGTTGGCGGGCTTGTTCGCCGCCACCTGCGCAAGCAGCGTCATGAACTCCGGATCGTCCACGATGCCGCGCGCGTTGAGCCCCAGCGGAGCAGACGCGAAGAACGAGTAGAGGTCGAGGAACTTCTCACCGGTGCGCGCGTCGACGATCCACGAGCCCTGACTGGCGAGCGGGTCGAGCACGAGTTTGAAACCGTCGGTCAGTACATGGCGGCCGAGTCTCTCGTGCACCTCGTCCGGGTGGATCATCGACGCCGCAGCAATCGTCATGGAGGCACCTACTCTCGATAGCCGTACCGAAGAAATTTCGTCGATCATGAGAATTGGCAAAAATATTTTAGATACGGTGCGATCAATGCCACAAGGTTTCGTTCTCGGGTAGATGCTACGAACGATGGGCCGATCCGGCCGCAGCGACACCGCCGACGGCCGCCATCTGCCGCCACCACAGCAGCCGCTTCCAACCGGCATGAGTCGACGCCAACTCGGCCTGAAGGCCGTCGGTGTCACCGCGCGCGCCGACTTGTGGTCACGCGCAGGGGACTTGTCCCCGTGCGCAGCGCACACCAGGTGATCTCGTCAGACACGCTACGTCGAAGTAGCTTTACCGTTCGTATCGTCGTTCGAGCGCAGGAGGCTGCAATGGGAGACCCTCGACCCTTAGTGATCGATCCGGCTGGCCGGGACATTCACGGCGAGGCCACCCGGATCCGCGAACGGGGACCGGTGACCCTCGTCGAACTCCCCGACGGCGTCGAAGCGTGGGCCGTCAGCGCCCCCGATCTCCTCAAGCGCCTGCTCACCGACCCGCGGGTCTCCAAGGATCCGCGCCGGCACTGGCCCCGGTGGATCAATGGCGAGATATCCCCGGAATGGCCCCTGTTCACCTGGGTCGCGGTGCAGAACATGTTCACCGCGTACGGCGGCGAGCACAGGCGACTGCGCGCCCTGGTGTCCAAGGCGTTCACGGCCCGCCGCACCGCCGCGCTTCAGCCCCGTATCGAGGAGATCACCAAGACCCTGCTGGACCGCGTCGCGGAGGCCGGGCGCCGGGGAGGAGTCGTCGACCTGCGCGAACAGTTCTGCTACCCGCTGCCCATCCAGGTGATCAGCGAGCTGTTGGGGCTGCCGGAGGAACAGGGAGCGGAACTGCGCGCGGTCGTGGACGGCGTCTTCCACACCTCCGCCACCCCGGAGCAGGTCACCGACATCTACGCCCGGTTCTACGCCGCCCTCGGCGAGCTCGTCGCCCTCAAACGGCGGTCGCCCGGCGACGACCTGACCTCGGAGCTGATCGCGGCGCGCGACGACGAGGACGGCACACGGCTGGGCGAGCAGGAACTGCTGGACACTCTGGTGCTGATGATCAGCGCCGGCCATGAGACCACCGTCAATCTCCTCGACAACGCCATCCACCTCCTCCTCGCTCATCCCGACCAACTCGCCCACGTCCGCGCGGGCAGCGCCTCCTGGGACGACGTGGTCGAGGAGGCGCTGCGGGTGGAAGCACCGGTGGCCAGCCTGCCGCTGCGGTACGCGGTGGAGGACGTGGCCATGGGCGAGATCGGCGGCCCGGACGGGGTGGTGATCCGCAAGGGTGAAGCGATCCTCGCGGCGTACGCCGCCGCCGGACGGCATCCGGAGAAGTACGGCGAGAGCGCTGCCGTCTTCGACGTGACACGCGCCGACAAGGAGCATCTCGCCTTCGGCCACGGCGTGCACTTCTGCTTGGGCGCACCCCTCGGGCGGCTGGAGGCCCGCATCGCGCTCCCGGCCCTCTTCGACCGCTTCGCGGGACTTCGGCTCGCCGTCGAGACCACGGAACTGGAGCCGGTCGACTCCTTCATCTCCAACGGCCACCGCTCGCTGCCGGTCCACCTGTCCTGATCAGTGTCCGTGCCACCAGGCACGCAGTCGGGCCGCCCAGCCGCGCCGGGCACCACCGTCTGCCGGCACCGCGGAGGGCGGCGCCTGCCTGGAGGCGGGCTCGGGCTCCGCGGGGGCCTCGGCGCGGGTGGCGGTCCGGCCGGCAGGGGCGGCCCGAGGGAAAGTCACGGGCAGCGCGATCAGCGCCCGGTGGAAGGGACCCGGCCGCCACGTCAACTCTTCGGCGTCAACGGCGAGTTCTATGTCCGGGAGACGGTCGAGCAGTTTCTCCACCGCGGTGGCCGCGATCAGACGGGCCGGGCCCTGTGCCGGGCAGTTGTGCGGGCCCGCGCTCCAGGCCAGATGGGCACGGTTGCCCGCCCGCTGATCCGCGACCAGGGCCGGGTCGGTGTTCGCGGCGGCGAGCGAGACGACGACGGGGCAGCCCTCGCGCAGGGCCGTTCCCTCGTAGACGACCTCGTGCACCGGGTAGTGAACGGCGTAGTTGGCCATGGGCGGGTCGGTCCACAGCACTTCGTCCAGGGCGTCCTCCACCGGCAGGCTGCCGCGCCACAGGCTGCCCCCGAACCGGTCGTCGGCCAGCAGCAGCCGCAGGCTGTTCGCGATCAGGTTCTGCTGCGGCTCGGTGCCCGCGCCCATGAGGAGGACGAGGGTGTGGATCATCTCCTCGTCGGTGAGTGCTGCCGGATGGGCCATGAGCCAGGACGTCACATCGTGCCCGGGCTGCTTGCGTTTCAGCGTGACAAGGTCGAACAGCGTCGTGGCGAGCAGTTCGTTCGCCTTCTCGGCGTCCACCCCGTCGAAGATCCCGGACATCCCCTCGACCAGCCGGTCGCCGTAGTCGGCCGGGCAGCCGAACAGGCGGTTGAACACCAGCAGCGGCAGCACCTGGGCGTACTCGCCCAGCAGATCGGCCCGCCCGGCGGGCGCCATGCGGTCGATGAGCGTGTCGGCGCACGTCTCGACATAGCCGCGCAGGGTGGTCGAGTCCACGCGGGCCAGGCTGTCGGTGATGGCGCCGCGCAGCCGACTGTGCTCCTCGCCGTCGGCCCACAACGCGTTCGGCCGGTACATCATCATCGGCACGATCGGGCTGTCCGCGGGGACGGTGCCGTCACTCAGGGCCTGCCAGCGGCGAGGGTCCTTCGAGAAGGTCTCGGTGCTGCGCAGCACGTGCAGGGCAGCCTCGTATCCGACGACGAGCGAGGCCGGCACGCCCGGTGCCAGCTCGACCGGTGCGATCGGGCCGAGTGCGCGCAGGCGCCGGTAGGCGGCGGCCGGATCGGCGGCGAACTCGGGGCCGTACAGCGGCTCGTGCACCGGGCAGGCGGGCGGTGGCACGGGGGGTAGGGAGGTCACGTGGGCTCCATGTGGCCGATGCGGGTCAGAAGGTGCTCGACGAGAGAGATCAGGGCCCGGGTGGAGGAGACCCTGTCGCGTGCGTCGCAGCGGACGAGGGGGGTTTCGGGGAGCAGGTCGAGAGCCTCGCGGACTTCTTCGAGGCCGTGCGCGGGCGCGTCGTCGAACTCGTTGAGGGCGACCGCGTAGGGCAGGCCGAGCTCTTCCAGCACGCCCATCACCTCGAAGGACTGACCGAGGCGGCGGGTGTCGGCGAGGACGAGCGCGCCGAGCGCTCCCCGCGTCATGTCGTGCCACAGCGGGGCGAAGCGCTGCTGGCCGGGGGTGCCGAACAGATAGAGCACGAGGCGGTTGTTCAGGGTGAGCCGGCCGAAGTCCAGGGCCACCGTGGTGGTGGTCTTGTCCGTCATCCCGGCCAGGTCGTCGACCAGGGCGCCGGCCTCGGTCATGACCTCCTCGGTGCGCAGCGGCCGGATCTCGGACAGCGCGCCGACGAACGTGGTCTTGCCGACCGCGAAATGGCCCACGACCAGCAGTTTGACCGCGGTCTGCACACTGGGGGGCAGATGGACGTCCCCGGTGGTGGGTTCAGAGGCGGGCGCGGAGCCCATCGAGCACCTCCTGGAGGATTCGGGCGTCGGCCGGCCGGGCGGCGGGGATGGGCGCGCGGGTGACGAGGTGACCGCTGTCCATGAGGTCGGCGATCAGCACCTTGGCGACGCTGACCGGCAGGGAAAGATGGCCGGCCACCTCGGCGACGGACAGGGTTCCCGGCCGGCACAGTCCCATGATCCTGCGCTTTTCCGGGTTCAGACCGGTCAGGGGCAGATCGTCGGTGACGATCAGCAGCGTGACCAGGTCCAGGGTGTTGCGGGTCGGGTGGGCACGGCCGTCCGTGACGACGTACGACCGCACCAGCCGGTCTGCGGGGCGCCGCCGGGGAGTCATGCCGGGCTGCCGGAGTCCTGCCGGGCGGGACTGGTCAGCTCTTTGCCGAGCCGGTCGACGAGCTTGTGCATACGGTAGGTGACGGCCTCCATGTCCACGTCCTCACCGGTGGAGACCGCGAGGTAGGCGCCCTCGCCGGCGGCGACCAGGAAGACGTAGCCGCCCGCGAACTCGATCAGGGTCTGCCGCCACGGAGTGTGCGCGGTGCCGCAGAACTCGGCCGTGCTGCGGCTGATCGACTGGACGCCGGACAGTCCAGCGGCCAGTCGTTCGGCGTCGTCCCGGCCGATGTCCTTGGAGTACGCGCGGAGCATGCCGTCGGCGGAGAGCAGGATCGCGTGACGTGCCTCCGGCACCTTCAGCACCTCGTCCAGCATCCAGCCCAACTCGTTGTTGGTGGGCCCGGTCATTCGTGGCTGTTCCCTTCGTCTTCGTGGGCTGTCGGGTGCGCGGTCCGGCCGGAGCGGGTGCCGCGGGCGAAGGCGCCCATGCGCCGGGCGTTCTCCTCGGCCGAGCGGCCGCCGACCTCCACGGCCGGCCCGGCCGCGGGCTCCACGGCCGCTTCCCGCAGGGAGCGGCGCCGGCGTTTGGGCAGACCGCCGGGCGTGGTCGAGTCCACGGGGGCGAGGGCGGGGGGAGGGCCGGGTACGGGGTCCGGCGCGGGCGCGTGCTCGGCGGTGCGCGCGGGAGCGGGCTCGGATGCGGGGGCGCGCTCGGGGACGGAGTTCCGCGCGGGAGTGGGAGCGGACTCGGGCGCTGTGGCTGCCGACGCGCCGTCCTGCACGGCCTCCATGTGGGTCAGCAGCCCGGTCGGCAGAAACACCACGGCGCGTACACCGCCGTAGGGGGAGAGCGTGTCGGCGGAGACGCTGAAGCCGTAGCGGTGGGCGAGCGCCCCGATGGCGGCGAAGCCGAAGCGGGGCGGGTCGCCCAGCCGGGTGATGTCCATCGTGCGCCTGCCGGACAGCAGTTCGGCGGCGAGCTCGACCGCCTGGCCGTCCATGCCCACACCCGCGTCGTCGATCACGACGCACGCGCCGTTGTGCACCGTCTGGATGGCGACTTCGACGGTGGTGTGGGGCTGGGAGTGACGTGCCGCGTTGTCGAGCAGCTCGGCGACCGCGAGCACCACCGGTTCCACCGCCCGGCTCTGCACGGCGATGTCGACGTCACCGTTGATGCGAATACGCCGGTAGTCGCGGATGCGGGAGGTGGCGCCGCGGACGACCTCGATGAGCGCCGACGTGGCGCGCTGGCGGCCCGGCCAGGAGCCGCAGAGCACGGCGATGGCCTGGGCGCGTCGACCGAACTGGGCGTTCGTGTGGTCGACTTCGAGCAGGTCGCGCAGCACGTCGGGGTGGTCGTGCCGGTCCTGCATCTGAGCGATGGACACCTGCTGTTCGTTGGCCAGGGCCTGGATGGAGCGCATCGACGCCTTCAATGCGGCCTTCGCGGACTGGTCGGCGCGCGACTGCGCGTGCTCGGCGGCCGCGGCGAACCGGTCCAGGACGTCGTCGAGACAGGCCGCGAAGTCCGTGTCGGCGAGGCGGTCGTCGAGCAGATCGCGCTGCGGGGCGGTCGGGTCGCCGGCGTTCTCCACCGCCGGCAGCCGGACCGCGAGGAGGTGGCGCAGTTCCGCGTCCCGCGCTCGCAGGTCCTCGCCCAGTTCGGCGTTCTGCCTGCGCTGCCGGGCGCTGATGCCGCGCTGGCGCACGAGCAGCACGGTGACGGCGAACAGGCCGGAAGCCAGGCACCAGAACGCGGCCTCCGATATCTGATCGGTCATGGAGTCCTCAAGGGGCGGGCGTGAGTTGACGGGTGCTCGAAGGTAACCGGGAGTCCGCAAACGCACTTGCCCGTACGCGCAGGGAAGTTCCCGAGAGGCGCACGCGCGCTCCGAGACGCGCCCACGGGCAGGCCCCACTCGCCTCTGGCATATGCCAATGAGTCGTCGGCTGCTCCTGGATACCGCTTGCTACCCCTAGTGTGACCACGCGTAATCAGTCCGTGAACGAACGGAAGTTCGGGGCTGTCCGCACATGCCGCCCAAACCCGTCGCAGCGGAGGAGCCACGTTGCCCACGGGACGTTACGTCTTGGAGTCGCAGAGCACGGGCGAAGTGGACCCGTGCGAGCGGGCCGACTTCTGGAGCGAACACATCGCGTCCTATCAGTCCCGGATGGGGTACTGGTACGCGCGCCCCGACAACTTCCGCGGCGAGACCGTCCGCCAACGCAGCCACACCTACCAGCTCGTCCGGTTCGAGTCGGACGAGATCGAGTACAGCCGGACCGCCCAGCAGGTACGCCAGGACCCGGACGAGGACTATCGCCTCCTGCTGCCGATCAGCGGGCGCATCGAGCTTCGGCAGAACGACGAGGCAGCGCATCTCACGCCGGGAGCGGCTGCCCTGGTCTCCTTCGGCGCTCCGTTCCAGTGCCGGCAGGAGGGGCGCACACTGGCCTACATCTTCACCATTCCGGCCCGTGAGATCGACGGCCCGCTGAACCGGAAGTCACCGCTGGCCGCCGGGCTGGACCTGACAAGCGGGCTGGGAAGCGTGGTGAGCTCCATGCTGAGCGGTCTGCACGAGGAGCGCCATGCCTTGACCGACGCGCAGTTCGACGCCGTCTCGGACCGCATCGTCGAGCTCCTGTGCATGCTCGCCTCCGGCGACGACCGTCCCGACGCCCCGGGCCATCTCACCGAGGTCGAGGGGCTGGCGCGCCGCTACGCGCGCGATCACGCGGCCGACCCCGGCCTCACCGGTACGTCCATGGCGCGCGCCCTGGGCTGGTCACTGCGGCAGATCCAACTGGCCCTCCAGCGCGTCGGCACGACCCCCCGTGACCTGATCCGTGAGGAACGCCTGCGCCTGGTGCGCGACCGTCTCCAGTGCGCCGAGTGCGACCACATGACGATCACGGAACTCGCCCACGCCTCGGGCTTCTCATCGGCCAGCGCACTGAGCACGGTCTTCCGCCAACGCTTCGGCGTGAGCCCGCGGGAGATGCGGAACAGGGCACATTGAGCCCTTTGGGCGTTGCCACCGACGCATCGCCGAGTCGGCGTGAGGTCGCGGCCCGGACGGGCGCCCCGTCCGGGCCGCGTGGGCTCGCGTCAGCCCGCGAAGGGGCGTGACCGTCAGCCCCCGAAGGGTGTCAACGTCAGCCGGATCCCCGTCGGCGCTGTGTCCTGGATGTACGAGGCGAAGTCGGCCACGTCGTCGAAGGCGAAGCCGTACGCCTTGCCGTCCTCGGCGACCGTGTGCATCGCCTTGGCGTAGTGGTTGGTCAGGTCGGTCTTGTAGAAGGTGGCCGGGTCGGTCGTGGGCTGTGCCGGGTGGCTGAGGAGCGTCGAGCGGTTGAAGCCGGCGCCCAGGACGGCGGCGACCGGGCCGGTCGTGCCGTCGTTGGGAGCGGCGAGGGTGCCGTCGCAGAACAGCACGTCCCGCGTCGACGGCTTGGCGAAGGACACCTGCGCGGGGCCGTCGAAGGTGAACCGGTCACCGCGCACCCGCCCCGTGAACGTCCCCGCGTTGGTGGTGACGGTCAGGTCCCGCCCGGTGAACGTGCTCCACACCTCGTCGATGTACGGCGCGAGATAGTCCTTGGCGAACAGACCGGCGTCCAGACCGTGCCCCGGAGCGATGATGCGCGTGTCGTCCACGACGAGCCGGGCGAACTCCCCGACCTGACGGACCGCGGCGAACGCGGCCGCACGCCCGCCGGAGCGCAGGGTGCCCGTCGTCTGGTCCTTGGCACCGGTCAGCCGGATGCTCATCGGCACGCTGAACATGTCGACCATGGTGGTGTTGCAGAACATGCCGGCGGAGTTGAACGTGAACTCCGCACAATCGTGCACCACCGGGTAGTTGGGGTCCGACGTCACCCAGCCCGCCGGATACTGCAGCGCGGCGTTGCCGTTGCCGTCCGCGACGGCCTTGAACTTGAGCTTCTGGCCGAGCGCCACATAGATCCGGCCGGACATCTGGGGCAGGGACAGCCGGGTCTCGCCGCTGCCGGCCAGGCTGATGGCGTAGTCGGTGAAGCCGTCGGCGCCGTTGTCCGACAGGGCGATCGGCGCGAGGGTGCCGTCGGGCTTGACCCGTACCTGCCTGCCGCCCTGGTTGCCGACGATGTAGACGTGGACGTTCGCGTTGTCGAAGGAGCCGCTGTCATTGACGATCGTCAGCGGCAGCGAGTCCGCCGCGGCCTGCGAGCCGCCACCGTCGGCGGGCGTACCCGCGAGGGCGTACGGCGCCACGGTGGCGACGGCCGGGACGGCCACGGCCGCGCCGCCGAGGGCGAAGAGAAGCCTGCGTCGACCGAGAGGGCGCTGGTGACGGGATGTCATGTGGGGGGTCTCCCGGGGTGGTTGTGGGGGTGGTCGGGCTGCGGTGGGTAGGCGGACGGGGGAGCGGTCGCTGTGAGAGCGCTCTCACGTCGAGTGTCGCCGCCACCGGTGGAGCCCGATGGTACGCACGGCTCCCGCACCAGCCAATGCGTCTGCACATCCTTCAAGCGCCCCTGAGCTGCGGGAACTTGAAGGGCCACTGAATGGGCACGACTGCTTAACCCTTACCTAAGGCTCGCTTAAGCCGTCAGAACCTCTGAGAGCGCTCCCGAATGCCCTCGAACGCTCCTCAGGCTCTCGAACGCTCCCAGCGGAAAAATCGATGGACGACCCCGCGAAAGATCACGTAACTTGTGGCTCCACGCCCTGAGACGGACGAAAGGAGGCGAGTGCCGTGCAGTTCACACCCTTCCAGCGCTCCCTTCTCCACTGTCCCGGCGTACTTGGTTCCATCTGACCGGGAGCGCTCCAAGTAGCCCGTATCCCGGAGGAATCCGTGACCGATCTGGTCATCCGTACGCTCTCTGCCGACGACGCCCATCTCTTCGACGCACACCCCGACCCGCTCGGCGCCCGCGAAGCCCATCAGCGGACCGTGTTCCGCCCCGAGTGGAAGCGGGTGGCCCTGCGCGACGGCACGGTCGTCGCTCGCGGCGCCTGGTGGGGCGGCCCCGACGACTCGGAACCCGTCAACATCAACTGGTTCGACGTGACCGAGGGCGAGGAGGAGGCCGGCGCCGAACTCCTGCGCTCCGCCCCCTGGCAGGTCGAACTGGAGATCAATCTGCCCGGCCGCTGGCGCGACGAGCCCGGCCTGAAGTCCGCCGCCGACGCCCGCTTCAACGCGGCGCGTGCCGCCGGCTACGAACTCCTCGTGGAGCGTTTCCTGTACCGCTGGACCCCGGACCTCGGCCTGCCCGAGCGCCCCGGACGTCTGCGCTTCCGCGCCGAACCAGACGACGCCGTCTTCTTCGACGCGGTGCGCCGCATCCACTCCGTCACCCTGGACGCCCACTCCCTGCGGGCCATCGAGAAAGGCGGCCTCGACCTGGCCGCCCAGGAGGAGCTCGACTTCTTCCACTGGTGCCCTTCCCCACGGGAGTGGTGGCAGCTCGCCCACACCCCGGACGGCGACCTCGCCGGCATCCACATCCCGGCCCACAACCCCTCCGGCCCGACCGTCGGTTTCATCGGCGTCGTCCCGGAACGGCGCGGCCGGGGCTACGCCTACGACCTCCTCGCCGAGTGCACCCACTTCCTCGTCGAACAGGGCGCGGAGTTCGTCACCGCGGCGACGGACCGGGGCAACTTCCCCATGGCCGCGAACTTCGCCAAGGCGGGCTACCCCGTCGTCAGGGAACGGATCAACTTCCATGCGGCGGGCCGATCGTAGGAAGCCGACGTAGCGAGAAGCGGTAAAGAGCGGGCGATCCGGTCCGGGCCCGCTGGGGTTCGGGCCGGGCCGCCTGTCAGTGCCGTCTGTCAGTGCCGGCCGGCATGCTGGTCCGCGGTGTGATCGACAGCGGGTGAGGAGGCGGCATGGGGCTCGACGGCGAGGTCTGGCAGGTGCGCGGTGGCGATGGGCCGGTCGGGGAGATCCTGATCGACGAGGCCGACTTCCCGTGGCTGTCGGGCCGCTTCACGCCCGGTCCGGGGTACGACACGGTCCGCGACCTGTTCGCACGCGAACTCGCCCTGCTGGAACGGGACTCCGAGGACGACCGGGAGGCAGGGGAGGCCTGGGAGGCGGCCTACGACGAGATCCGAAGACGCGTCTCACTGGCCTCGCCGGACGGCCCTGTCGCCGAGTTCCTGCTGCACATCGAGGGCGACAGGGCGTGGTTCCGGTGGAGCGAGGAGCCGTTCGCGGACTGACCACGGTCGCGGTCGCTGTCGCTGTCCGTCAGTTCGTCAGGCTGGTGAACATGCCGGGCTGGCCTGCTCGACATCCTCGCCCCGGACGTCGTGTTCCTGGGCGACGGCGGCGGAGTCGTGCAGGCCACCCTGTCGCCCGTGGTCGGCGCCGACAGCGTGGCCGCCGTGCTCGCCGCCTCCCGGCTGGCCGGTCTCGCCGCCGAGGCACCGCTGCGAGCGGCGCAGATCAACGGCTCCCCGGCACTGATTCTCCGGCGAGACGGACAGATCGACACCGTCCTGGCCGTGCGCATCGACGACGGCCTCATCACCGGCCTGTACGCCGTACGCAACCCCGAGAAACTGTCGCGGATGCGTCGGGAGACACCCCTGCACCGCTGAATCCGGTCACCTGAACCCGACCTCAGGCAGCGGTGAGGGCCTGGCGGGACACCACACGGCCCCCGCCCCCCCTCACCCTCGCCCTCACCCACGCCGTCAAGCCCCGCCGCTCAACACCCCTTCGGCCGCCGCCAGAATCTCGGTCACCCGCAGCCCGAACCCCGCGTCGCACGCGTGCGCTTGCCCAGTGCGGGCGGCGGCCAGCAGCGCGTCCCCGGCGCGCGTCAGCGCGGACACCGCGCTCGCGGTGCTCTCCGGGAGCTGCGTCACCCCGGCCGCGCCCCGCAGTTCGACCGCGGCCCCCGCCGCCGCGGGCGGCGCCGTCAGGCTCAGGGCCAGTGTGCTCGACGCGCCGCCGACGTGGTCGAGGACCAGATGGACGGTGTCACCGGGCCCCTGCGCGGCGGCCGCCACCCGCCGTACGTCACCCAGGACCGGCAGCAGCACGGACAGGGCATGAGGCCCCACGTCCCACAGCGCGCCCTTCTCCCGCCGCCACGGCGAGGCCGCGAAGGGGCTGCCCTCACCGCTGAACAGCGCGCCGAGCCATTGCGCCCGCCCCGTGAACCAGCCCTCCACAGAGGCCTGTTCGGTGATCCACGCCTCGGTCTCCGGCTGGAAACGCGTGGTGAAGAAGACGACCGAGGCCACCCCGGCCTCCTCGGCGGCCTCCACGGCCGCCCGTCCCTCCGCCACCGTCAGCGCGAGCGGCTTGTCCAGCAGCAGATGACAGCCCGCCCGCGCCGCCCGCACCGCCAAGTCGGCCTGAACGGCCGGAGGCAGTGCCACGGCGACGGCGTCCACGTCGGCGAGCAGCGCGTCGACGTCGTCGTAGGCGGGGACGCCATAGCTGTCGGCCAACTCCTTGGCGGCGGCCGCACGTCGGCCCCACACGCCCGCGAAGTCCAGCCCGCCGTGCCGGCTCAGGGCGGGGGCGTAGGCCATCTGCGCCCATGGGCCGGTGCCGAGCAGTCCGATGCGCATACCGCCGCCTCTCACTTCCCCCGGGGTCGGGCAATGGAGAGTGAGCGTCACACCGACCAGGACGCCGCGCAAGCGGATGGGCGGCCGATTCTCGGCAACACCGCAACACCGCAACACCGCAACACCAGAGCACCAGCGATTCAGCGGCGCTGGCACTGAATGCGTTCACTTTCTTCTATTGGACCTCTTGAGGCAGGGGCAGCCACGCTGGTGTCAGCCCGGCACGGCCCGAGATTTTCGGCCGCTCGCCGGATGACATCGTTTCCCGCGCGACAGCCGAGAGAGGTCACGAGCCCATGCACACCCGCCGCATCGGTGACGTCAAGGTCAGCGCGATCGGTCTGGGCGCGATGCCCATGTCGATCGAGGGGCGCCCGGACGAGGCGCGTTCCCTCGCCACGATCCACGCCGCGCTCGACGCCGGCGTGACGCTGATCGACACCGCCGACGCCTACCACCGGGACGCGGACGAGGTCGGTCACAACGAGACCCTGATCGCCAAGGCCCTCGCCTCCCACGACCTCGGCAAGGACGTCCTGGTCGCCACCAAGGGCGGCCATCTTCGCCCCGGCGACGGCAGTTGGACGCTGGACGGCAGCCCACGGCACCTCAAGGAGGCGTGCGAGGCGTCCCTGCGGCGGCTCGGCGTGGAAGCCATCGGGCTCTACCAGTTCCACCGGCCCGACCCGAGGGTGCCGTACGCCGAGTCGGTAGGCGCCGTACGCGACCTGCTCGACGAGGGAAAGATCCGCATGGCCGGGATCTCCAACGCGGACCCGGACCGCATCAGGCAGGCCAACGACATCCTCGGCGGCAGGCTGGTCTCCGTGCAGAACCAGTTCTCCCCGGCTTTCCGCTCCAGCGAGCCGGAGCTGCGTCTGTGCGACGAACTCGGCATCGCGTTCCTGCCCTGGAGCCCGCTCGGCGGCATCTCCCGGGCGCGTGAACTGGGTTCCGCCTACGCCCCGTTCGCACGGGTCGCCGAGGCGTACGGGGTGAGCCCGCAGCGGGTGTGTCTGGCGTGGATGCTCGCCAAGTCGCCCGTGGTCGTACCGATTCCGGGCGCCAGCCGCCCGGAGACGATCCTCGACTCCCTCGCCGCGACCGGCCTTGTGCTCACCGACGAGGAGGTCGCGGCGCTGGACGCCGTCTGAACTGTTCCGGACTGTTCCGGCGGGACACTGGGGCGCTCAACCCAACGTGCGTGAGCAGACGGTGAAGAGATCGGCACAGACAATCCTGGATTGTTCCTTGGCCATTCAACCAGCATCGAGGGCTGCACGTTTGTGCGCGGGTTGCTTCGAGAGTGCGTGAATCCTGTGGAGATCCTTCGTTCGGCGGGTCTTGGGGCCTCACCAAGAGATTGATCTGCTCGCGACAAGTGGGCACTCTCCGGAGCACGCGCAGCGCTGCCGCCCGAACGCAAACCCCCCACTTCACGAGGAGACCCCTCTTGACGGCGCATCACAAACGAACCGGCAAGGCCAAGATCGTCACCGCGATCGCGGCCGTCGCAACCGTCGTCGGCACCGGCCTTTACGTGTCCCCCATCGCCCAGGCGGGACAGCCCGCGGAGGGCAAGGTCTACGGCCTGAATGCCGAAGGAGCCGTGGCCGGCAGCTACATCGTCCTGCTGGACGAGAAGGCGTCCACGGCCGAGAAGCGGGACCTGGCCGCCGAGTACGGTGGCAAGATCGGCCGGACCTACGGCTCGGCGGTCAACGGTTTCTCCGCCGGCAGCCTGACCGAGACCGAGGCCAAGCGGCTCGCGGCCGACCCCGCGGTGTCCAAGGTGGTCCAGAACAAGAAGTTCCACATCAATGCCACCCAGGACAACCCGCCGTCCTGGGGCCTGGACCGTGTCGACCAGAAGGACACGGCCGGCGACGGCAAGTACACCTACCCGGACAAGGCCGGGGAAGGAGTGACCGCGTACGTCATCGACACCGGCGTACGCATCAGCCACAAGGACTTCGAGGGGCGCGCCGCCTCCGGGTTCGACGCCGTCGACAACGACGACACGGCCGACGACGGCAACGGTCATGGCACCCACGTGGCGGGGACCATCGCCGGTGCCTCCCACGGTGTGGCCAAGAAGGCCAAGATCGTCGCGGTCCGCGTGCTCGACAACAACGGCTCGGGCACCACCGAGCAGGTCGTCGCCGGCATCGACTGGGTGACCAAGAACCACCAGGGTCCCTCGGTGGCCAACATGAGCCTCGGCGGCAGCGCGGACCCCGCGCTCGACGAGGCGGTCAAGAAGGCCATCGCCGCCGGTGTCACCTTCGCGGTCGCCGCCGGCAACGAGTCGGCCGACGCGGGCCAGGGCTCACCGGCCCGGGTCCCCGAGGCCATCACGGTCGCGTCCAGCACCAAGGACGACGCCCAGTCGGACTTCTCCAACTTCGGCTCGATCGTGGACCTCTACGCGCCGGGCTCGGACATCACGTCCGACTGGAACGACAGTGACCAGGGGACGAAGACGATCTCCGGCACCTCCATGGCCACGCCTCACGTGACCGGAGCCGCCGCCGTCTATCTGGCCGGTCACCCGGACGCCACCCCCGACAAGGTCGCCGCCGCGCTTGTCGGCGGGGCAACCGGCGACAAGATAACCAACCCGAGCAGCGGAACGCCCAACAAGCTGCTCAAGGTGACCGAGTAGATCCACACCGGACACTCAGGCCCGGCGGTGCCGCCAGCGCGTGCGCAGCGGCACCGTCGGGCCGCGTCGTGGTCGGGCCCCGGTCATGGTCTCGATGCGGGGCAGGCAGGTGACGTGGTGCCCCGCGCCGGGGAGACGACGGGGACGGAACCGCCGACAACCCAGGGATCAGCGAGCCGGGGCGGGCCTCGGACTCGGTAGTCCTCTACGTGGTTTCCCTGATGTCCTGCGGCGACCCGGGACGCGAAGATGCGGGCGAACGGGCTTTGCAGAGCCGGACCGAAGGGATCACGTTTTGGGCTGGATCATCTTTTTCGCCGTCATCTTGGCCCCGTCCCTCATCGGCTTGACCTTCGCGGTCCGTACCGCCCGCCGGGTCGGCAAGGCGGACCGGGAGATGCGTGCCCTCGCTGCTCGTCCTGGCTGGGAGCAGCTCAAGCGCGACGAGGACGGGGCGCAGTGGGCCGGTTATGCGCCCCACTTCCCCTGGCTGCTGCGCGCGCAGCACGGGACCACCGTGGCCGGCCCGTTCGGTGACCACCAGGTCACCGTCGCCAGGCTCGTGGAGAACCTGACGAGCAAGGTCGACGCCCACTGGCTGGTCGTCGTGTTCGACGTGCCGGGCAGCGGACCGAACCTGCGTCTGGAGCGCAACTGGAGTGCGGCGGAGCTCGGGCTCACCTTCCACATGGATGCGCCGTACCTGCCGATGAGCGACGACCGAGCGGGGACGACCGAGCGGTTCTACGCCTCGGAGCTGCCCGAGCGCCTGGTCAAGCTCGCCGGACCGGCGGTCTCGGTGACGAAGGCCGGGGTCTGCTTCGTCCACCACCCGCTGCCGGACGTGATGGACATGGACAGGCTGCTGGAGGAACTGGCCGGGATGCTCCCGGACCTCGTCGCGCTCGCCGGGGACGGCGCCCCGGAGCGCTGAACGCTGGCACTTCCCGTGTGCCGGGAGGCCGGGCTCAGAGGGTGGGGAAGACGGCCGTGAAGAACAGCCACAGCAGGACGGCCCAGAAGAGTGCCGCGGCCAGTGACACGAGCAGGGAGCTGCGCCACTTCAGTACCAGGAACGGGAACAGCACCAGGGCCGCCCAATGCCCTGCCACGTCGATGGTCATGCGGGCGGCCTCGCCCAGCGTCCCGGCGCGCCCGGAGGCGATCCGGCGCAGCAGCCGCTGGGAGACGAAGCCGTACAGTCCGAAGACGACCGGGAAGAACCACAGTGGTGTGATCGTGACGAGCTCGGACTCCGAGAACTCGTTGAACATGACCATGTAGATGAGTCCGGCCCCCACGAGGCCGCCGATCAGCGCGGTCACGTAGAGGGCGGTCAGCGCGACCGGCTCGGTGGCACCGGCCGGCACGGGCACGGGCGAGGCATACGGCACATCGGACTGCGGGACCCGGACCACTTGGTGACAGTGGGGGCAACGGGCGTCCTGCCCCGCCCGGTCGGCCGGAGCCGAGATCAAATGCCCGCAGGAGGCATGGAATTCCATCTGCTGACCCGGGTTCATGCGTTGCCTTTCCTGTACCGCTGGAGGGGCGATCATCGCAGCGGCGACATGACTCCGGCATCCGGGAAACCACGTAGCGGGACACGTAACAGAACACGTGGTCGTGCGGACCCACGCGGGCGCGGACGGTGACGGCTCGTCACTCCTCCCACGGTCGCCATTCGTCCTCGTCGTCCCCACGCCACAGGCCGATGCCGCGCTCGCGCAGCGCCGTACGCAGTTCGTGCGGCGCCAGCCAGGAGTGGAGCGGGACGAGGCCGGGGGTGGGGAGCCGGCCCGTCAGCAGGTGGTCCACGGCGATGCCGGCCAGCAGGGAGGGAATGCGGCCGCCGTCCTGCCGGGCGGTCATCCCCAGCCGCCGCGTGATGGGGCGCCCGCCGCGCTCACCGCTCACGGTGACCGTGAAGCCGCCCGCCTCGTCGCCGACCCGGCCGACGAGCCACGACATCGCGCGCACCAGGGGGGTCCAGCGCCGGGTGGCGCGGGGGCGGCCGGTGCGGGCCCGCAGGGTGGCGAAGAGCCCCAAGGCACGGTTGACGGCGGTGAATTCGGTTCCCGCCTTGAAGGCGATCGTTCCGGCATCGCACAGTTCGGCCAGGACATCCAGGTCGGCCATCTCGTACACCTGGTGCACCAGGCGGCTGCCGACCGGTGGTGGGAACAGTGTCCACTCGGGCTCGGACCAGCCGTGCACCACGGTGGGCACGCCCCCGCGAGGAGCGGTGAACGGCAGTCCGGCGCCGTGCATCATCGCCTCGAACATCGCCGGGCCGCGGTGCCGCCGGGTGTCGGGAGCGGCGCAGCACAGCACCGTGTCGACACGGTCCATGCCACGCGCGAGGTCGTGGACGATCAGTGCCTGCAGGCCCGGCACGACGGACGCCCCCGTGAGCACGGGAGCCGTCGCCGAGCGGGCCAGCGTGCTCGCCGCGCGCAGAAAGGCCCGGTCCTCGCAGATGTCGACGTACGGAACTCCCGCGGACACCGCCGCCCGCAGCGGCCCGAGCGGGTGACTGCCCGGGCCGTCCAGGGCCTGGAAGGGGCCCGCGCAGTGCACTACGGCGGCCGCGTCCCCCAGGAGTTCAGCCAGTCGCTCCGGGGCGTCACGGTCGCCGGCCGCCCAGCGGACACGGTCGGAAGCGAAGGCGGGATGCGGCGCTCTGCGGGAGACGACGGTGACCCGGACGTCGGGCCGGCGCAGCAGATCGGCCACGACATAGCGGCCGTAGAAGCCGCTGCCCCCGACCACAACAATGTTCGATTCCCCCATGCGGCGGCATGCTACCGGCCGTAGCACCCGACAATACGGTCGTGTTCACATCACGTGAGGCTTCTGCCGTTCCCCGCGAGCGACTGCACCGACGGGTCTTCGTCGCGGCGGGCGTCTACAACATCGCCTGGGGCTGCTACGCGGCCGTCGACCCGCAATGGCTGTTCCGGATCGCCGGCATGCCCCCGCAGAACCACCCGCAGATCTTCATGACCCTGGGCATGGTGCTCGGCCTGTACGGGCTGCTCTACCTGGACGTGGCCCTGCGCCCCGCCGAAGGTTTCGCCATCGCGGCGGTCGGCCTGGCCGGCAAGATCCTCGGACCGCTCGGGTGGCTGTGGCTGGCGGTCACCGGCGAGTGGCCCTTGGCCTCCGGTGTCATCCTCGTGACCAACGACCTGATCTGGTGGGTCCCTTTCGCGTTGTACCTGCACGACTGCCTGCCGCAGTGGCGGACCCGGTATCTGGGCGAACGACGAGGGTAGTTCTCCAGGGCCAGTTCTCAGGGCCAGTTCTCAGGGCTAGTTCTCCAGGGCTCAGGTCGTGGCGTCCTCGTGCGTGGCGTCCTCGAACTGGCCCAGAAAGCGGAAGCGGCCACCGGACGCCTGGAAGAGGTACATCGCCTTCGTGGTGTAGCCGGCGCTTGAGCCCGTGTAGTGCAGCCGCTTGGTGATTCCCCGGTAGTCGGTCTCCCGCAGCCGCCCCACGAGCGGGCCCCGTTCCGTGAGGGACGCGCCCAGCGTCGTCAGCGCGCGGGCCACGAAGAGTGTCGCGTCGTAGGCCTCCGCGGAGTACCAGGGCGGGGCGGTGCCGAAGCGGTGGCCGTAGGCGGCGACGAAGGACTTCGCTGCCGTCACACGGGTCGGGTCGAGGAAGGCGGTGGCGAAGACCCAGCCCTCGGCGGCGTCCCCGGCCATGGTGAGGAAGCGGGGGTCGAGGGCGCGTTGGGTGGCCAACCGGGCTCCGGAGTAGCCGGCCGCGCGCAGCGCTCGCGCCAGTCCCGCCGCGCGTTCGAACCCTCCGGCGAACAGCACCGCGTCCGCTTTCCGGTCGGTCACCGACGCGGCCAGGGCACGGAAGTCGTCGGCCGTGTCATCCTCGGTGGCGAGAGTGCGCCGGGTCGTGGTGCGCTGTCCGGACCGGAGCGCCTGGTCGACGTCCCCACAGAGCTCCCAACTGAAGTCGCCCTCGGTCGCGTCGTCGATCAGCACCGTTCTGCGCGTTCGGACGGTGCGGACCAGGTGGGCGACCAGGGGTGCCGCCAAGTAGCGGTCGGGGGGCCGGGTGGCCGCGTACGTCCGGTACCTTCCGGCGGACACCCCGTCGAGCCCGACCGACACGCAGACCATGGGCAGCAGCGCTTTCCGGTACTGCTCAAGGACGGCCTTGGCGCAGTCATCGGTGGTCGGCCCGATCACCGCGCGGACCCGGTCGTCGGCCGACAACTGCCGCGCGATCTGCTGTGCCCGGGCGGTGCTGCCCGCGTCGTCGTGCACCTGGAGGGCGAGGTCGAAGCCGCGGTCGGCACGGGAGTTGAGGTGGTCGACGGCGAGCCGGACTCCGTTCTCCTGCGCCAGGCCGGCCGTCCTCTGGTCGCCCGTCAGATCGGCGTGCAGGGCGACGACCTGCTGTGGAAGCCGTGTGCCGCCCCTTTGCGCCGGGGTGCGGCGGGGGCGACCCGAGGTCCACCAGGCGGCCGTGGCGCCGGCCGCCACGACGGCGGCGGTCGAGCCCAGCATCAGCAGGCGGCGCCGCGTGGCGCCCTTCGGCCGTTCCTGCGAGCCCGGCACCGTGTCGGCGGCTGCCGGGGCGCCGGACACCTCGGTCGCCTGGACCGCGGGCAGAGCGAGGACGGCGGCCGAACGGCGTGCGATCAGCCGGGTGAGCGACTCCGGCAACCAGCCCCCGGCCTCGCCCGTCCAGCCCCCGGCCTCGTCCGCCCCACCGTGCCCGAGGTCCAGGCGGCTCTGGACCTGTCTCGTTAACCACACTC
>NZ_JBHYJA010000078.1:0-25693 GCF_042740355.1 Streptomyces sp. NPDC059010 | reverse complement strand
GGGCCAGCGTGGCCTTGAGGGGAAGCGCCTTGGCCAGGGAAGCACCCACCGAACCCGCCAGCGGATAGCGGTCCCACAGCGAGGTGTCATCGATCGGCGGAAAGGAGCCGTCGGCCGCCACCCGGTCGAGGAAGCAGCCGGTGACGTACTCGTACTCCTCCCGCTCGCACAGGGCGACCAGCTCCGCCGGCGGCCGGTCGTACACCTGGAACTCGTCCAGGTCCACGACGACGTACCAGTCGTCGGGTCGCAGGCTCATCACGTACTCGGTGAGCCGCTCGTTGAGGTTCTGGTCCCAGGGGCCGACATGGGTGTGGAACAGCTCGACGCCGCATGCGTGCGCGTGGTGCTCAAGGAGTTCGAACGCCGGGTCGTCGGTGGTCTCGGCGTGCCGGATGAGCCGGAACGACTCGATGCCGAGGCCGCGGTAGTGGGCGATCAGGTGGGGCAGCAGGGCCGCGTCGCCGCCCCCGCAGACACAGACCAGATGGATCACGCCGGCCGCCCCTTCGCGCCGTCCGCACGCCACACGCCGTCGGCGTCCAGGGCGGCGGGCCGTCCGGCGACCGTCACGGTCTCGGGCGGCAGGATCCCCGCGACCGGCGGGAAGACGACGCCGCGCACCCGCAGCGGCCCGTCCACGGTGAGGTCGGCCCGGGTGGCGGTCCGGGTGAGCCGGATCCGGCTCGTGCCCCGCTCGTCGTGGACGACGGCCTCGGCGCGGCCGTCGCTCCAGCAGGAGATGGTGACGCCGTCCGGCAACTCGTCACTGGTCGCGGCCTCGCCGTCGGCCTGCGGCAGCAGAGCGCCGGCCCGGACGAACAGCGGCACCCGCTCCAGCGGCGCGACGACCCGCAGGGAGCGCCCGCCCTCGTGGACCTCGCCCGTCCAGTGGTCGATCCAGGCACCCGCAGGCAACTGGACCGTGCGCTCGCCCTCGGGGTTCGTCATCGGGGCGACCAGCAGATCGGGGCCGAGGAGATACTCCGACTCGGCCGCCCAGGCGGCGGGTTCCGCCGGGGTCCCGAGCGCCAGCGGACGCATGATCGGGACGCCGGAGAGGCTCGCCTCCACGGCAGCCGAGTACAGGTAGGGGAGCAGCCGGTAGCGCAGCCGTACCGCGTCCACGACCGCCCGGTCCACCGGCTCCTCGAAGTCCCACGGGAAGCGCGAACTCGTGCCGTGGAAGCGCATGAGCGGCGAGAGGGCGCCGAACTGGGCGGAACGGACCATCAGTTCACCCGACGGGACGCCGGTGAACCCGCCCACGTCATGGCTCCAGAACGGCACACCGGTGAACGCGTAGGACAGCCCGCCGCGGAGTGTGGACGCCATGCCCGAGAACGTCGCGTTGTTGTCTCCGGCCCACTGGCCGCAGTGCCGCTGCCCGCCCGTGAACGACGAACGGGCCCACACCACCCGGTGCCCGGCGACCTCCTCGGTGACGTCGGCGACGGCGTCGTTGAACAGCAGCGAGTAGACGTTGTGCAGATCAGTGCCGGTCATACCGTTCGCCGCCACCGCGTCGACCGGGACGCCCTCCCCGAAGTCCGTCTTGAAGACGCTGACACCCCGCTCCAGCAGCGGCCTGAGCAGCCCCTGGAACCAGGCCCTCGCCGCCGGGTCCGTGAAGTCCGTGATGCCGCACTCGGGCCGGGCCCCGTGCCACACGTCGGCCACGTACACGGACCCGTCCGCCCGGGTGAGGAAGTGGCCGGCCTCCGAACCCTCCTTGAACAGCGGGCTGTTGACGCTGATGTACGGGTTCATCCACACACAGATCCGGAAGCCGAGCTCCCGCAGCTCCCGCAGCATCGCGTCGGGGTCGGGAAAGCACTCCTCGTCCCAGCACAGGTCCGACCAGTTGCCCCTCTTCTGCCAGTACGCGTCCAGGTGCAGTACGTCGCAGGGGATGCCGTGGGCGCGGATCCGCCGCGCCTGTGCCACCGTCTCCTCCTGGTTGATACGCAGGTATCCGGTGGAGATCCAGGTCCCCAGCGCCCACCTGGGCGGCGCCGTGGCACGACCGGTGAGGCGGTGGAGGCGGTCCAGCACCTCGGCCGGGGCCGGGCCCGCGATGACGTAGTAGTCGAGCAGGTCGTCCGGGACTGTGATCTGAACGCAGGAGTGGGTGGAGTGACCGACGTCGAACTCCGTGGCCGCGCCGCTGTCGACGAGAACACCGTAACCGCGGCTCGACTGGTAGAACGGCACGTTCTTGTAGGAGCGTTCGGACTCGGAGCTGAACGCGTCGTAGTTCCAGCTCGTGATCCGCTGCCCCCGCTTCTCCAGCACGGTGAACTTCTCGCCGAACCCGGCGAACCGCTCGTCGGGCCGGGCCGAGAAGGTCTCGTGGTACGCCACCGTCGACCCGTCGGCCGCCAGGGAACGGCCGAAGGGCAGGACGCGCAGCTTGAAGCTGATGTCGGACTCATGGCCGTTCTGCTCGGTCAGCAGCCGGCCGTCGGCGTCGGTGAACCTGATCCGCCACGGGTCGAAGTCGATCTCGGCACGCACCGAACCGGCGTCCACGACCGCGCCGCCGTCCCGCAGCTCGGTCCGGGCCCCGGAGTGACGGCCGGGCGCGACCAGCCGGATCGCGGCCGCCGACCGCTGCACGGTGCCGGCGTCCGGAGCGAGCCGGACGCGGATCACACCCTCTCCGGCGACCCGCACCGTGATGTGCAGTTCGTCGTCGGTCGACGTGGTGGCGGTCAGGACGATCCCGTCGGCGTCGTGGGCCGCGGGCTCGGCCCGTACGACACGGCTCGGTCCGGACTCGTCGGGGCCGAGCAGCGGCAGGTCGACGGGGTCGGCGACATGGGTGATCCACGGGGCCAACGGCTGGCGGTAGGGCATGAACAGCCTCCTTGGAGAAGGGAGAAGGAAAGGGGAGACAGAAGGAGAGACAACAGGAGAGGGGACGCGGGGGAGATGCCGAGGCGCCGGGGCTCAAAGGCTGTGCAACTGCCGGTGCAGGGCAAGGAGTTCGGCGTAGCGTCCGCGCAGGGACAGCAGGTGCTCATGGCTTCCGGCCTCGATCAGAGCCCCGTCCTCCATGACGAGGATCAGATCCGCGTCGCGCACCGTGGGCAGCCGGTGCGAGACGATCACCGTGATCGTCCCGTGCTCGGCGGCGAGCCGGCGAGCGATGCTCCGGTGCCGCCGGAACACCGCGTACTCGCTCGGTGCGTCCAGGGCCGCGGTCGGCTCGTCGAGGACGAGCAGCAGGGGTGCCGGACGCATGGCCGACCGTGCCAGCGCCACGCGCTGCCACTGCCCCTCGGACAGATCGGTGCCGCCGAAGTCCTTGCCGAGCAGGGTGTCCAGACCGTCCGTCAGCCGCTCCACCACGGGTTGCGCGTCGCCGTCACGCACGGCGGCCAGCACCGCTCGCTCGTCGTCGGCGCGTGACAGATCGCCGACGCCGACCGCCTCCCGCAGGGTGGTGCGATAGCGGCCGAAGTCCTGGAAGGCGGCGCTGACCCGTGCGCGCCAGGCGGCCGGATCCAGGTCGCGCAGTGGTACCCCGTCGACCGTGATCCGGCCCCGGGTCGGCTCATAGAACCCGCACAGCAGCTTGACCAGCGAGGTCTTGCCCGAGCCGTACTCGCCCACGACGGCGACGGTCGCCCCGGCGGGCAGCCGTGCGGACACCGACCGTACGGCGTCCCGGTCGGCCTGCGGATACCGAAAGCCCACGTCGTCGAGCGTGAGCCCGTGCCGCAGCGCATCGGGCAGCCCCGCGCCGTCCGGCCTCGAACCCTCGGCCTGTTCCCGGTGCGAACGCAGCCACAGATACGGATCCAGTGCCTCGGCGCCGCTGACCGCGTTGCCGACGGTGCTGACGGTCTGCTCGATCTGCCGGCGCAGTTGGGAGGCGAGCGTCACGGCGAGCAGCACGTCACCGGCCGAGCGCTCGCCCCGGCGCGCGAGGTAAGACGCGTAGGCGAGGCCGCCCACGAAGGCGCAGCTGAACAGCAGCCAGCCCGCCGACGTCAGCAGCGCACCGCGCAGCCTGGCCCGGTGCTGGGTGTCGGTGGCCTCGCGCCACGCGGCCGCCCTCAGTTCCCGCAGCCGCCCGCCGGCCCCGGTGGCCATGATTTCCTTGGCGGAAGCGGCCGAGGTGAGCAGGGAGAACAGATGCTCCTCGCGGCGGGCCGGCTGGGCGGCCGCGAGTGACGCCGCCCGGTTGCCGCGCTGCGCGTGCCGGTGCAGCAGCAGCGGAAGCGCGGCGCACGGCAGCAGGAGCAACAGCACCGGGTGCACCTGCGCGAGCAGTACGGCACTCGCGCCGATCCCGATCACGCTGCCGACCGACTCCAGCGGCACCCAGGCCGCCGCGACCAGGTTCGGTCCGCTGCCCAGGACCAGGGAGACCCGGTCCAGGTAGGCGGGCCGCTCCAGGTGCTCCAGCCGGTGCAGCCCGGTAACGGTGGCGATGATCTCCTGGTCGATCTCCATGCCGACCCGCTCGCTCAGGGTGCCGCGCAGGGCCTCGCGGGTACCGGAGCCGATGTGGACGACCAGCAGGCACACGGTGGCACCCACGGCCGCTGTCAGCGTTTGCAGCTGGTCGCTGCGTACCGCGCTGTCGACCAGGGAGCGCACGCTGACGGCGAGCAGCGCCACCGCCGCGCTGCCCGCGGCGATGAACCCGGCCAGCGCCAGGGTCGCCCTCGGTGCGACCTGCCGGCACCGGCGCAGGAGCGTCAGCCAAAGAGCGAACCGCGCTGCCCTCATACCGGCTTCACCACCCCGGCCGTGGCGTCCCGCAGGGCCTCGCGGTCGGAGACCTGTTGGGCGAACAGCTCCGCGTAGACGCCCTCGTGGGCCATCAGCTCCTTGTGCGTACCGGACTCGGCGATGCGGCCACCGTCCAGACAGGCGATGCGGTCGGCCTGCTGCACGGTCGATATCCGGTGCGAGACGAGCACGACGGACACGTTCTCCAGACCGTGCACCACTTTGCGGAACACCTCCAGTTCGGTACGGACGTCCAGATGGGCGGTCGGTTCGTCCAGGACCAGGACACGGGCCCCGGCCCGGACCGCGTACAGGGCCCTGGTGAGCGCGATGTGCTGCCACTGGCCACCCGACAGGTCGACACCCCCGGCGAACGACGGCGACAGCACCGTGCGCGGGCCGTCGGGCAGCCGCCGGATCAGCGTTTCGCTGCCGGACCACGCGGCGGTCGCGTCGAACAGCTCCGGGGTCATCGGCAGCCGCGGCGCGCCGAGGGCGACGTTGTCCTCGACCGAGAGCCCGTAGCGAACGAAGTCCTGGAAGACGACGGCCACCTGACGCCGCCACACGTCGGCGCCGAGGACGGTGAGATCCTCGCCGTCCGCCGTGATCCGGCCGGTGCCGGGCCGGTAGAGGGAGGTGAGCAGTTTGATGAGGGTGCTCTTCCCGGCCCCGTTGCGCCCGACGAGCGCGAGCACCTCGCCGGGACGGATCTCCAGGTCACAGCCGTCCAGGACGGCACGGTCCGCGCCCGGGTAGCGGAATCCGACGTGTTCCAGCCGCACCAGCGGAGGCCGGGAGTCGGTCCGCACCGGTGCTGCCGCCACCCGCGGCGGGAACACCGGCGGATCGGGGGAGAGGTGCGTACCCAGCCGGTGCAGCGCCGCCACTCCCGGAACGCCCCCGGCCGCGGCCACCGTGTCGCTGTCCGAGGCGGCCAGCCCCAGGACGGCGATGACCGCGGTGACCGTCGCGCCGAGTCCGCCGGAGGAGACCTCACCGCGGATCGCGCCCGAGCCGATCGCCCCCAGCGCGGTCAGCGCCGCGACTCCGACCACCGCGAGCGCCGTCCACTGCCGCGGGCCGAGCTCACCGCCGCGGCGCCAGATCGGTTCCACATAGGCGAGGAAGCTGTCGCGCCACCGCGCGGTGAGCCAGCCCTGAAGACCGAACAGACGCGTCTCCTTCGCCGCGCCCGGGTCCACCGCCTGGCCCTGCCAGTACCGGGTCCGGCGGGCGGCCGCGGCACCGGAGACCGCGACCTCGGCGATGGCCAGGGTGTTCCGGCTGAGCACATGACGTGCCACGAGCACGCTCGCCACCAGCCCGAGCACCAGCCACCACGAATACCGTGCGAGCACCAGGCAGCAGGCGCCGACCTGCACGACCCGGAAGCACAGCCGCAGCTGCGCCACGGCCGCCTGACCGGGCGTGCTCTCGGTCCAGTTGGACGTCTGCCGGGCGGATGCCAGCAGCAGGTCGTCCTGCACGGCCGGCGCCTCCAGTGGCGCGATGCCCGGCGCCCCCAGCACCAGCGCCGCGATCGTGTCGCGCCGGCTGCCGTCGATGCGCCGGGCCGCGAGCGAACGCAGCACGTTGCCGAGCAGATCGCAGGTCTGCGCGGTCACCAGACTTCCGCCGAGCAGAAGCAGCGACGGCAGCCAGGCGCCCCGCGCCCCGCCCGCGACCGTGTCGACGAGCGAGCCGGTCGCGTACGAGAGCACCGCGGGCTGCAGCGCCTGCCCGCACAGGACGGTCAACAACCCCAGCAGACAGGCGGTGCCGGCCCGGGGCAGCGGCCGCAGCACATCCGTCCGCCGACGGAGGCGGTCACGCGCGGACACCGTCATCGGTGTCCCTCCGGGCTCTCCGCCGCGGTCAGCCCGAGCGAGGCGAGCCGTCCGGCCCCGGTGAACACGAGGTAGACGTCGTGCCGTCCGTCGGCCGGTGCCAGCGGCACGGTGACGGTGCGCCAGCTGTAGCGGCCCGTGTCGTCCCCGGGGATCTCGGCGACGGCGACGAGCCGGCCGCCGGCCGGATCCCCGAGCCGGATCTCCAGCCGCCCGGGAGGCGCGGCGCCCCCGGACGGTGCGACGCCGGCGCCCATGGCGTCCATGTCCCGGACCGGACCGCCGAGACGCAACACCATCCCGGTGTGTCCCCGAGCGATCAGCACATCCCGGAACAGCAGCCAGGACCCCGGGCCGGACGCGGTCACGGCCTCCCCCGTCGTCGGACTCTGATCGGTCAGCCGTACGGCGTGGTAGTCGTCGAAGTCGACGGCCCGCACCAGCCGTGAGCCGAGGTCGCGCGGCGGCAGCGGTTCCCCGACGACCGTCAGCACCGCGCCCGGACCGGCCGCAGCCGCGCTGCGCGCCACCGTCAGCGCGTACCGTCCGGGTGCCACCGTGAACCGGCCGCGGCCCACGTCCCAGTACGCCAGGTCCCGTACCGGCAACCGGAACTCCACCCGCTCCCTCGCGCCGGGGGCCACCGACACCCGCCGGAAGCCGTGCAGTTGGCGCAGCGGACGGGGCACCGGCGAGTCCAGCGCCCGTACGTAGAGCTGGGCCACCTCCTCCCCGGCCCGGGCCCCGGTGTTGGTCAGCTCCGCCGAGACGGTCACCACCTCGTCCTGCGCCGCGGTGCCCCGGTCCAGCACGGACGGGCCAAGGCGGAAGTCGGTGTAGCCGAGGCCGTGCCCGAAGGGGAACAGGGGCTCCCGGTCGGAGTACAGGTAGGTGAGGCGGGACTTGATGATGTCGTAGCCGAGGATGTCGCCGAGGTCGTCGGCCGACCGCGGCCAGCTCTGCGGCAGCCGTCCGGTGGGCTCCCGGTCGCCGAACAGCAGGTCGGCCAGCCCGTTGCCGAACTCCTGCCCGCCATGACTGGTCCACATCAACGCCGGTGCCCGTTCGGCGAGTTCGGTGACGCTTAGGGGATACCCGCTCACCAGGACGACGGCTGTGCGCGGGTTGGCCTCGATGACCGCGCGGGCGAGTGCGGACTGACCACTGGGCAGCCCCGTGTCCTTGCGGTCGTGCCCCTCCATGCCGTTGATCTGCGGATACGTGCCGACCAGCACGACGGCACGGTCGGCCGCCCCGGCCGCCCGGGCAGCCGTCTCGGCTCCCAGTGAGAGGACCTCCACATCCAGCGCGAGCGCCGAACCGGCGTCCGGTGCCATCAGATCCAGGCCGCCGCCGGTCGCGTCGGTCGCGGCGTACCGGCCGGAGTACACATTGCGCAGTACCCACGGTCCGTCCGCCTCGGCGCGTTCCAGCCGGAACGTCTGCCGGATCTCCCAGCCGAACGGCTCCTCGCGGTCGCAGCGAAGGATCTCCCGTCGGCCTCCGCCCGGCAGTTCCCCGCCCCGGTCCCAGGACAGGAACATGCCGTTGCCGACGGACCGCAGGCAGATCCCGCCCTCGCCCCAGTCGAAGACCTCGAAGACGGTGTCGTCGGAGCCGGTGACGTCCGTGAGGCACACACCGCCGTCCTCGGTCGCCGCCAGGAGGCGTCCGTCGCCGCGGTGCCGGAGCGTGATCCGGTCGAGCCCCGACTCGTACACGACCGTGCCGCCCGCGCGGGCCCGGATGCCGTCGACGGGTGTGACCCGGTAGGGCAGTGGGCCGCCGTACCAGTCCCGCACGCAGCGGTCCGCCAGCGGGCCGATGACGGCAACGCTCTGCCCCGGCCCGTCGGCCAGCGGCAGCGTGCCGTCGTTGCGCAGCAGCACCGCCGAGCGGCGCACGGCCTCGCGGGCCAGTGCCCGGTGTGCCGGTGCGCCGACGGTGTCCTGGACCGGTTCCCGGTGCGTGTCCAGATCGCCGGCCCGCGCCCGCAGCAGCAGCAACCGCCGTGCCGCCGCGTCGATCTCCGCCTCGGTGAGCAGACCCCGGGCGACGGCGTCACGCAGCGCCCGGACCGTGATGGTGGGGTCGCCCAGGTGGTCGGTGAAGCTGTCCAGCCCGGCCCGCATGGCCGCGGGGTAGGCGTGCTCCCGGTCCTCGTAGTAGCGGCTCTTGTCGATGATGTCCGACGGGGCGAAGCCGTCGGAGACCACTGCCAGGTCCGGGTCGTGCAGGCGCAGCAGCCGCAGATGTTCGCTGAGGTGGCTGGGACGGCCGTTGAGCAGGTGGTACGAGGGCATCACGGCCGCGGCCACCCCCGCCCTGACCGGTTCCAGGAAGGGCACCATGTCGTACTCGTGCAGCACCCGGGGCCGCAGATCCATGGAGCGGGCGAACTTGTCCGTCTCGTGGTTGTAGGCGACGAAGTGCTTCAGCGTCGGCACGATACGCCAACGGGCCGGTCGTTCGCCGGGGCCGGCGCCGCGCAGACCGGAGCAGAACGCGACCGCGAGCGACGAAGTGAGCCCGGGATCCTCGCTGTAGCCCTCCTCGTTGCGCCCCCAGCGCGGGTCCCGCAGCAGATTGACCACGGGGGACCAGACATTGCGCGAGACGAGCGGCTGGTGCCGGTTGCGTTGGAGCAGAGAGTCCACTTCCGAGCCGATGGCGTCGCCGATCCGCTCCAGCAGATCGGGATCCCAGGACGCGCCCAGCCCCACGGCCTGCGGGAAAACGGTGCAGGGCACCTCCACGCGGACTCCGTGCAGGACCTCGCCACCGGTGTGGAAGGAGGCCAGCCCGACCCGCGGCAGCGCCGGCTGGTCACTGTGCAGCAGGGAGATCTTCTCGTCGAGGGTCAGCAGGCCGAGGACATGGTCGGCGAGTTCACCGGCATCGCGGTACCGGGGCCCGGCGTGCGGCTCCGCGGGCGGGGGCGGGGACGGGGGCTGGTCGGGTGCGAGCGAACGGGTCATGAAGCCAGGGCTCCCCAGAGCAGAAGGACGTTGAGAGCGACGATCAGCGCGGTGATCACGGACAGGGCGAGGGTGGTGGTGCGCCGGTTGACGAACCCGCCCATCAGGTCCCGGCGGGAGGTGAACCACACCAACGGCACCAGGGCGAACGGCACGCCGAAGGACAGCACCACCTGTGACCACACCAGCGCGGTGGTCGGCTGCACACCGACGGCCAGCAGGGTGAGGGCGGGCACGAGGGTGACGGCACGCCGCAGCAGCAGCGGCACGGACCGGCGCAGGAAGCCCGCCATCACCGCCTGCCCGGCGTAGGTGCCCACGGACGACGCGGCGAAGCCGGACGCCAGGAGGGCGAGGGCGAAGGCCCACGCGGCAGCCGAGCCGGTACGCTCACCGAGCAGTCCGTGGATGGCCGTCAGGTCGTCCAGCGACTCCCCGGCGAACAGCTGCGCGGCGATCACCAGCATCGAGACGTTCACGGTCGCGGCGACGCCGAGGGCCACCGCGACATCCGTGCGCATCCCCCGCAGCCAGGTCCGGCGCGCCGGCAGGGCCCCGGAGTTGCGCCGGCCGGCCATGAGTGCCGGATGCAGGTAGATGGCGTGGGGCATCACCGTGGCCCCGACGATCCCGGTGGCCAGGAGCAGGCTGTCCGGCCCCGCGAACCCCGGGGAGATCCCGCTGGCGAGCCCGTCGGTGGAGACTCCGGCGACCATCAGGTCGTAACAGAAGCCGGCCACGATCACCAGGAACATCGTGGCGACCACCGCTTCGAACCGGCGCTGGCCCCGGGTCTCCAGGGACAGTACGGCGAAGGCGATCACCCCGGTGATGGCGCCGCCGATCGGCAGCGGTACACCGAACAGCAGCTGCAGGGCGAGTGCGCCGCCCACCACCTCGGCCAGATCGGTGGCGATCATGACGGCCTCGGCCTGTACCCACAGCGCCAGCCTCAGGCGCCGGGGAAGGTGGTCACGGCACAACCGGGCCAGGTCCCGCCCGGTGGCGAGCCCGAGCTTGGCGGCCGTGGCCTGGACGAGCATGGCGCAGACGCTGGACAGGACGATGACCCACAGGAGTTGGTAACCGAACGCGGAACCCGCCGCCATGTTGGTGGCGAAGTTCCCGGGATCGACGTACGCGCTGCCCGCGACGAACGCGGGGCCCAGCATCCCGATCCAGGACTGCGGGGCCGGTCTGATCGCGGACGTGTGGTGCGCAGCCGCCTTCAGCGGCGGCGACATGCTTGACGGCATGGAATCCCTCCGACCTTGGACTTGGGATTCGGCCGTCGAGGGCACCCGGCTGCGCGATCGATCGCGGCGGCGGGCCGAGGACCGAGAATGATCGGTCGCCGCCCCGGTGTCAAGGGTCGGAAGATCATTCAGCGCCGCGTCATTGGCAGCTAGGAACACGGGCGCGTAGTTGCCAGGCAGAACTGTGGCGCGAGGTACCCGTGGTGGGCATCATCGTTTCTGGGATTCGGCCCCGAGAGAATCGGGTCGCTCGCTTCGCTCTCTGTCTCCGTGTGGCTGGAAAACGGCCCGCGTGGATCCGCCGCACAGCAATCCGCAATCCGCAAATCCACCACGAATGGAGATCCGTCATGCGCGTTTTCGCTCTGCTCCTCACGTCGCTCGCCGTGCTCGGTGCGGCTGCCACGCACTCCGTCGGCGCACCGGACCGGTCCGTTTCGATGTCGTCCGAGGAGGACACCTGGGGCTGGGGCTGATTGCGCCCTCCCTCGGCTCCGTCAAACCGTCAGTTCCAGCGACTGCCAGAAGGAAATGAAATGAAGCCGTTTCTCTATCACGTCCACGGAATGGGGCCGTTCGACTTCTCCTCTCTCACGCCGGATGACCTGATTCCGCTCAACCGGCTCGCGGAGGAACGTGGTCAGGAGATTCTGCCCACGGTGTTTCTGCGCCGTGGAATGCTTTCCGGGCTCGTCGACGTGCTCAAGCACTACGATGTGCTGCACAACGCCGGGGAATTGCCGAGCATCGCTGGATTCGCGGTCGAAGGGCCGCTGCTCGGCCCCGAGGGCGGAGTTCCGCAAGCCGGGAAATGGCTGCCCAGCGAGGAGGAGTGGCGGACGCTGGCCGGTCTCGGCGACCTCGGACTTCGCTACCTGGTCCTCGCTCCCGACGCCATGGAACTCGACGACCGAGTCGGCTCCGGCCTCACCTTCGCCGGACTGCTGGAGCTCTTCTACGACCACAACTGCCGCGCCGCTTTCGGGCACTTCCACCACGACGCCCCCGCGCGCAGCGCCCGGCGCACCCGGGACGTAGTCGCCCATCTGCACACGGTGTACGAGTCCTCGCCGTATCTCGTGCTGACCGATCACCTCTACAACGACATGCCGCGCAACTTCACGCACTGCTGGCGCACCGCCGAGGAGCGCGTGCGTCGCACCGAGGAAATCACCCCCTTCCTCGCCCACGACTGGGAGACGTCCGACCTGGACGAACTGCTCGGCCCGGTGCCTGCCGCACTGCTGGACCTGACGCGGGCGGGAAAGCTCACCCCGTGCCTGAACTTCGACGGTCTGCACGTTGACCTGGACGTGTGCCGACGCACCGTCGAGCACGTCGGTGCCGACCGGCTCGCCGCGCTCACCGACCACATCGAGATCGGCTCGATGGCGGGCGAGAGCCTGCGCGTGGACGAGGTGGGTCTGTGGCGGCGCAAGGACGGCGTGGTCGCCGCCGGCACCACGGACTACGACCGCCAGCGGCTCAACATGCTCGCCGCCGGCCTGACCGAGGACGACGTCTGGGCCGTCTTCGCCACCGTCCCCCGCGCCGCCATCGCCTTCCGGCCGCGCCGGACGGGCGCCTGAGGGACACGGCGGGAGGAACGGGATGGAGAGCCGGAGCAGCCGCAGCTGGCCGCGGACGCTCGCACACCGCGCCGTCACCCAGTCGGTGATCGCCACCGACCCGGACGCCGGGGTCAACGAGAGCTCCTGGCGCAAGGCGGCACCGGCTGCTTCCGAAGTGCGCCGTACCGTCGTGGCACTGCTGTCGGGGACCCCCGAGGCGGAGAGTCTGCTGGGACGTGCGGCGGTCTCGGCCGGTGCCTTCCGCGCCACGGCCGAGCGGTTGAGCCTGCGGTTGCCGGACTGCGGTGAGCTGTCGACGCGTCTGCTCGGCCAGGTGCGACAGGCGGAGGCACTGGGGCACGGCCGGATGTGGCTGGGGGAGCGCTACGCACCCCGGGCCCCGGAGGTGTCCGCCGCCGACCTGTCGCCCCGGCGCCCGGCCGGACCGGCACCGGGCGGTGGCACGGACGCCCAGCTGGCCGTGATCGTCCCGGTCGGCACTGGCGCGCGCGCCGAGGGCCGCCGGCGGAACTTCGTCGCGGCCCTGCTCGCCGCCCACCGGCAGACGCTGGAGCGCGGCCGCTACCGGATAGTCGTGGTGGAACAGGGCCCCGAGCCGCGCTGCGCGAAACTCCTCCGGCCGCTCGCCGACGACTACGTGTTCGCCCCGAACCACGGCCCGTTCAACAAGAGCTGGGCCCTGAACATCGGAGCGGTCCGCACCCCCGGGCAGCCCTACCTGTGTCTCCTCGACGGGGACAGCCTGCTCGAACCCCACCACCTGGAGCTGTTCCTGAGCAGGCTGCGGACGGGAGACTCCGCGTTCCTGCCGTTCCGGGAGGTGGTGTTCCTCGACCGGCCCTCCGCGGACACCGCGGTGGCCACCCTGATGCCCGCCCGCGCCAAAGCCGGCAGCCTCGACTGGAGTGAGCTGCGTGGCTTCTCCCTCTTGGAGGTCAAGGGTTTCTGCCTGTGTGTCAGCCGCTCCCGCTTCCTGGCGTGCGGCGGCTACGACGAGCGCTACCGGGGGTGGGGCGATGAGGACAACGAGTTCCACCGCCGCCTGGTGGAGACCGGCCCGGTCACCCGGCTCCCCGGCCGGCTGGTCCATCTGTGGCACGAACGGCCCCGGATGACGGGCCAGGACCGGCGCCGCCCGAACGCCCACCTGATCGGCACGCCACGACCGGCACCGCCCGTGCGCATCGGCGACATCGACAAGTACCGGCCAGAGCCGGACGTATCTGCTGAGGGAGAAGAACTCCATGCACAACACGGCCAGTGACCTGCCACAGGCTCCTGCGGCCACCCCGACCACCCAGGTCGCCCTGCGCTATCTGAACGAGCTCAAGGAGCAGGCAGAGCTGGCAGATCCCCTGAAGATCGCCGCGTTCGCCGACGCCGTCGTGGAGACCCTGGTGACCGGCGGCCGGATCCATCTCGCGGGTAACGGCGGAAGCGCCAGTACGGCCGCGCACATGGCGTGCGACTGGCAGGCCGCCTGCGCCCGCGCCGGCCTGACCGGAACCGGTGTCGTCAACCTCGCGGACGGACCGGCCACCCTCACGGCGCTCGCCAACGACATCGCGTACGAGGAGGTCTTCGCCCGTCAGCTCGAACTGGCTGCCCGCCCCGGCGACCTGCTGGTGCTGCTCAGCGTCGGGGGCAACTCGCCCAACCTGGTACGGGCCGCGGAAACAGCCCGCGGCATCGGCGTCCCGGTGGCCGCACTGCTCTCGGGGCATGGTGTCCTCGGTCACCTCTGCGACCTCCGAGTGGACCTCGGCAACGGGGACTACGGGCTGGCCGAGGACCTGCACCTCGCCGTGAACCATGTGGTCGTACGTGCCCTGTGCGGCGGCCTGCCCCGGCGCGTGACGTCGAACCGCTCGATGCACGGCGACGGTTCGGTGCTGCAGGCGGTCGGACATGGCTGAGCAGGTGCCGCCGGTCGCCGGGCTGTCCCTGGACGCCGGAGGTGTGCTGCTCGCCCCCGACCACCACAAGGTCGCCGCCCTCCTCGCACCGTTCGGCATCCGGGCCGGAGCCCACGAGGTGGACCGCGCCTTCCACAGCGGTGACGACGACGCCGGATTCCACCCCTGCGAGGGGCAGCCGGTCGTGGAGGCGTTCGCCCACCGGCTGGCGCTGCGCCTCGGAGCGAGCGAGGCACAGGCCGAGGACGTCCGGGCCGGGCTCTACCGGATCCTGGAGGAGGACTGGCTGCCGCGCACTCCCGATGTCACCGTCCCCGCGCTCGCGCGGCTCTCCTCCCGCATACCGGTCGTGATCACCACCAACAGCGACGGCCGGGCGGCGCATCGGCTGCACCGGTACGGCATCGCCCACACCGGTGACGGCCGGGGCGCCAGGGTCCGGGCCGTGGTCGACTCCGGCGTGGTGGGCTCCGCCAAACCGGAGCCCGGGATCTTCCACCAGGCGGCGCTCGCCCTCGGCGTCCCCCCGGACCGCATGCTGCACATCGGCGACAGCACCCGGTCCGACGTACGTGCCGCACACGCCGCGGGCTGCCCGGCGGCGCACTTCGATCCGTACCGGCGCTGCCCGGCGAGTGACCACGCTCACGTCAGAACGCTCGACGAGGTGGAGGAGATGCTTGTTCCCCTGAACCGGCGGGCATCAGCCCGCCCGCAAACGCCACAACAGCACTACGCAGAAGGAACACGATGACTGCCGTCAATGGATCGCACGATGGCTGCAATGACGACGAGCCGCAGGAGGAGCAGGAACTGGCCGGCGGCGGCACCGCCCGGGTCTTCCGGGTCGGCCAGACCGTACGCAAGCCGCTCAGGCCGTGGAGCCCGGCCGTACACCGGGTGCTGGACCACGTCCGCAAGCAGGGGTTCGAGGACGCGCCGGCCGTGCACGGAACCGACGAGCAGGGCCGCGTGATCCTGACGTACCTGGAGGGAGCGGTCGGCAACTACCCGCTCACCGACGAGGTGCGCAGCGAGCGAGCGCTCCTCACCTCCGCCCGGCTGCTGCGCCGCTACCACGACGCGACGGTCGACCTCGCCCAGGACCCCGGTGACCACTGGCAGTTCGGCCCGGTGGAACCCGTCGAGGTGATCTGTCATGGCGACTTCGCCCCGTACAACTGCGTCTTCGACGACGAGACGGCCACCGGCATCATCGACTTCGACGCCGCCCGCCCCGGCCCCCGTGCCTGGGACCTCGCCTACGCCCTCTACCGCTATGCCCCGCTGGCCCACCCCGACAACCACGACGGCTGGGGTACGACGGAACAACAGGCGCACCGCGCCCGCGCATTCCTCGACGCCTA
Organism: Streptomyces sp. NPDC059010; assembly: GCF_042740355.1. NCBI lineage: Bacteria > Bacillati > Actinomycetota > Actinomycetes > Kitasatosporales > Streptomycetaceae > Streptomyces > Streptomyces sp. NPDC059010. Next base: position 9,988 of record NZ_JBHYJA010000078.1, on the reverse strand, counting down.
CGGCTGCACGCGCGAGGAGCGCGCCACGGTGATGGACACCGCGGCGCCCCGGCTGCAGGCACTCGCCGACTTCCTCCAGGAGCAGGCGGCGGCGGGCGACGAGCTCTTCCAGCGGCACATCGAGGAAGGCCATCTCGCCCTGTACGTCAGGGACATCGACTACATCCGCGACCGCGCCGAGGACTGGTCGCGCCTCGTCGTCGGGCCGCCCCGATGAGGGCGGCAGCCGGCCGGACGGTGATCGGGCCCGGTCCGCTCGTCGCGACCGGGACCGCCCACCCGAAGCGGCCCGTGCGCGGACTGCTGCTGTGCGACCGGGACGGCACGATCATCCGCAACCGTGACACCTATGTGCTGAGCACCGGCGACGTCGAGTTCCTGCCGGGCGCCGTCTCAGCCCTGCGCCGCGCGCACGAGTCGGGGCTGGCCGTGGTGCTCGTCTCCAACCAGTCGCCCGTGGGGCGAGGCATGCTCGACCCCGAGGAATGCCTGCGGATCAACCGCTACGTCACGGACGCCCTGGCGGCCGAGGGGGCGCCCGTCGCGGCCGGCTATCTGTGCCCCCACGCCCCCACCGACGACTGCGCCTGCCGCAAGCCCCGTCCCGGACTGGCACTGGCCGCCTTACGGCGGTTCGGGCTGCCCCCGGACCGTGCCCTGCTGGTGGGCGACAGCGCGGAGGACATGGGGGCCGCGGTCGCGGCACAGGTCGGCGGGGTGCTCGTGCGCACCGGCCGCGGCGCACGCCATGAACCGGCCGTCCGGGCCGATGCGGCCCTGACCGGCGTGCGGGTCGTCGACGACCTCACGGCCGCGGTCGACCTCGTCGCCCGTGGCGGCGAACATCCAGCGTCCCCGCACTCCGCGCCGCTGTCGCCGGAGTCCGACTCGGAGGTGTCAGTCCAGTGAAGGTCATCGTCACCGGAGGGGCCGGATTCATCGGATCCCACGTCGTCGACGCGCTGTGCCGAGCCCGATGCGACGTGGTCGTCATCGACGACTTCTCCACCGGAAGGAGGGAGAACCTCGCACCGGCCGTCGCCCGGCACCCGGAGCTGCGGGTGGTCGAGGCGGACATCCGCAGCCCGGAAGCCGCAGCCGCCGTCGAGGAGTTCGCCCCCGAGGTCCTGGTGCACTTCGCCGCGCAGATGAGCGTCAAGGTGTCCATGCGCGATCCCCGACTCGACGCCTCGGTGAATGTGCTGGGCCTGCTCAACCTGCTGGAGGCGGCCCGCCGCTCCGGCTGCCGCAAGGTCGTCTTCGCCTCCAGCGGAGGCACGGTCTACGGCGCCCCCGGGCCGGACGCGGCACCGCGCGACGAGACGGATCCCCGGGTCCCGCAGTCCTTCTACGGCCTCACCAAGTCGGTGTCGGTGGACTATCTGCGGCTCTACCGCGAGCAGTACGGCACCGAGTACGCGGCGCTCGCCCTCGGCAACGTCTACGGACCGAGGCAGGACCCGTACGGAGAAGCCGGCGTCGTCGCCATCTTCGCCGGGCGCATGCTGGGCGGGCTGCCGTGCGTGGTCAACGGCGACGGGCTGACCACTCGTGACTTCGTGCACGTGGACGACGTGGTCCGGGCCGTGACCGCCGCGCTGCGCTCCGGGCACGGACTGATCAACATCGGCACCGGCACACCCACCTCCGTGCTCGACGTCCACGCTGCCGTGGCCCTGGCCGTCGGCAGCGACGGCCGGCCGGAGTTCGGCCCGGCCCTGACCGGCGAGGTCCGCCACGTCTCGCTGCGCGTCGACCGCGCCGAGCGCGAGCTGGGATGGCGGGCCCGCGTCGGCCTGGACGAGGGAGTGGCGACCGTCGTCGACTGGATGTGTGACGCGCGGTCACGCGGCCTCGGAGCGGTGGCATGAGGACAGCGGGCGTCATCCTCGCGGCCGGCGCGGGCAGCCGGATGCGACCTCTGACCCATGCCCTGCCCAAGCCCCTCGTACCGGTGCTCGACCGCCCGCTGCTCCTCCACCTCGTCGACCGGATGGCCGCTGCGGGAGCACAGGAGATCTTCGTCAATCTCCACCATCACGCGGAACAGATCCAGCGGGTCCTCGACGCCTACGACTGCCCCGTGCCCGTCCGCACCGCGGTGGAGCCCGAACTGACCGGTCCGGCCGGTGCGTTGACCCGGTTCGCGGACCGCCTGCGCTCCTACGACGCCGTCCTGGTCACCTCCGGTGACGTCCTCTCCGGCGACGATCTCGCCGAGGTCCGCGCCCGCCACCAGCGCAGCGACGCCGATCTCACCGTCGCGGCTGTCCGGCGCCAGGGTGCCCGGCATTTCGGCGTGCTCGACATCGGGGACGACTCGGCGCTGACCGGGGCCCGCGAGAAGCCGCCGGTACCGGACGAGGAGTGGCACTGGGTGAGCGCGGGCATCTACTGCCTCTCGGCCGCCGCGATCGACCGCATCCCGCGCGGCAGCGTGTTCGACTACGCGGCGGACCTCGTTCCGCTGCTGCTGTCCGAGTCACGTACGGTGGTCGCCGCCAGGTTGAACGGGTACTGGCGGGACATCGGAACGCCGCGGTCCCTGCGCGAGGCCAACCTGGACGCCGCCGCGGGACGCATCCCCTGGCTGGCGCCCCGCGGCACCGGCGAGGGAGTGCACATCGGCTCCGGAGCACACGTCGCGGGCACCGCCGTACTGTGCGGTCCGGTAGTCATCGGCTCCGGCGCCCGGATCGGCGAGGGGACCTGGCTGGAGAACTCGGTCGTGCTGAGTGACTCCGTCATCCCCGCCGGCACCGTCCTCATCGACGCCCTGGCGGTGACGCCGGCATGAGAGTTCTCCTGCTCACGGCCAGCTTCCCGCCGATCACCGGGGGAGCGGAGACCTACGCCCGGCTGCTGGCGGAGGGGCTGGTCACCCAGGGGCACGAGGTGACGGTGGTGACCGACGGCTTCCGCCTCCCCGAGACGGCCGTCGTGTCGGTGGAGAACGGGGTGCGCGTGATCCGGCTGCGCCGCTTCGCGTCCGAGGTCGACGTCCCGGGCAAACTGCCCTGGCGGCAGATGCAGTACGCCGCACTCGCGGAACTGAGCGAAGCGTTCGACCACCCCGACGACGCGGTCTTCGACGTGGTCCACGCCAACAGTCACGAGACCCTCGTCTGGGCGGCCATGATCGCGCTTCAGCAGGGCGCCGTCCTCGCGGCGTCGCTGCACGAGCAGAACCCCCAGCTGGAACCCTTCGGCGAGGGACGCTGCCTGCTTTCCTACCGGGCGTTGCCCGTCGACGTGTACTTCGCCGGCAGTGAGTTCTACGCCGAGCGGGCCACGGCCTACGGCGTTCCCGCCGAGCGGCTGCGCATGGTCCACCACGGCGTGCCCGTCGTGGCGCCGGAGCCCGGGGCGGGCCGACGGCTCCGCGCCGAACTGGGTGTCGGTGCGGGGGAACGCCTCATCGTGTGCCCTGCCCGGGTGTACGAACGCAAGGCACAGCACGACCTGATCCGCGCCCTGCCCGCGGTCCTGGCGGCCTGCCCCTCGGCGCGCCTGCTGCTCGCCGGACGGACATCGGACCCCGGCTATGAGAAGCGGATGTGGGAGCTGGCGCGGGAACTGGACGTCGTCGCTCCGGTCATCCGGAGGACCGACCTGCTCACCGAGGACATGCCGGCCGTCTTCGACGCCGCGGATCTGGTGGTCCAGCCGTCCCTGGAGGAGGGGCTCGGGCTCGCGGCCGTCGAGGCCATGGCCGCCGCCGTCCCCGTCGTCGCCACCAACGTGCCCGGTCTGCGCGAGGTGGTCACCGACCGGCACGACGGCCTGGTGGTCCCGGTGTCCAGCCCCGACCGACTGGCGGCGGCCATCGTCGAGCTGCTCTCCGACGACGCGCTCGGCCGGCGGCTCACCGCGACCGCGCTGCGCACGGTGGCCGACCGTTTCAGCCAGGAACGGATGGTCAACGCGACGCTGGAAGGCTATGTGCAGGCACGCACCGGGCGCCGCGGCGCGGTCCTCGCCCGGGGGTGCCCATGACATCGAGGCCGAGCCGGTGGCCGCCCGGCGCGCGCGTGCTGCTCAGGGAAACGATCGACGGCGCCACCTGGTGCGCGCGACCGGTCACCGTCGTCCACGACGACGGACGCCGGGTGGGTCTGCGGCTGACGGCGGGCACCCAGTGGCTCGCCGCCCACGGGCCCGCCGGGCACCGCGCGCACACCTGGCAGCGGCCGTGGCACCTCGGCCTCGTCGAATGGACCGGAACGGACGCGACCTTCCTGATCGACTCCGGCCGGAGCTACGGCCTAGTGCTCTTCACGGCCCCGGGGTCCACGCAACCGGTCAAGTGGTACGTCAACTTCCAGGACCCGCTCCGGCGTCGCCCCTGGGGATTCGACACGCTCGACCGCGAACTCGACATGGAACTGCTCCCGAGCGCAGGGCGGCCCGTCTGGAAGGACCGGGAGAAGTTCGGCGAACTCGTCCAGCGCGGGTTCGTCAGCACGGTACGGGCACGCGCGCTGATGCGGGAGGCGCGTGCCGCCCGGCAGGCCGTCACCGGCCCCGAGGAGCGCGCGACCCTGCTCGGCTGGGCGGCCACCGCGTGCCTGGTGCCCGACCTGTGGCAGGTACTGGCGACCCGGCCGGTGCCGGAAGACCTCCGAAGGGAACTGCGAGCTTTCCATGACCACGGCACTCGACAACACGCCACCCGGCCGTACACCCCGACCGACGCGGTCCGGGCCGCGGCGGGCGACACCGTGCCCGCCTGAACCCACGGCGGTCATGGCGCGCGCCCCCCTGCGCGTCTCGCTGGCCGGCGGCGGCACCGACCTGCCGAGCTACGCCCGCGCCCACGGAGGTCTGGTGATCAGCCTGGCCATCGACCGTCACGTCGGAGTCTCCGTTTTTCCCCGGGAGTTCTCCGGTGGCGTACGAGCATCCTGGGAGGACACCGAACAGGTCCTCGGCGCCGAACACCTGGGAAACCCCTTCGCCCGCGAGGTGTTCCGTCGCGCCGGGGTCACCGGCCCGCTCCAGGTCGCTTCCTTCTCGGACGCCCCCTCGGGCACGGGCCTCGGCGGATCGGGCGCTTTCACCGTCTCCCTGCTGCACGCCCTGCGCCATGCGAGCGCGTGCCCGGACGGCTCAGCCCGCGTCGACCGCAGGGCCCTCGCCGAGGACGCCGCCGCGGTGGAGATGACGGATCTGGGCCGCCCGGTCGGCAAGCACGACCACTACATGGCCAGTTACGGGGGTCTGCGTGCCCTGCACATCACGCGCGACCTGAACGTCCACCCCGAAGAACTGCCCCTGTCCCAGGAATGCGCCGAGTTCTTCCGTGAGCGGCTGCTGCTGTTCTACACAGGGCTGACCCGGGACGCCGGCACGGTGCTGCAGGAGCAGGCGAACCGGGCCACCTGCGGGGACGGCGGGGTCCTCGCGTCGCTGGACGCCATCCGGTCTCTCGGCACGGACATGCTCGAAGCCGTTGGGCATGGGCGTCCGGACGACGTCGGCCCGATCCTCCATGAGCACTGGACCCACAAGGCCCGGATGAGCCCCGGCATCACCACCCCCCGGATCGACACTCTCTACCGGGTGGCCCGTGACGCGGGAGCCGAGGGCGGCAAGCTCCTGGGGGCGGGCGGGGGCGGCTTCCTGCTGGTCGCCGTCCGCCGAGGACAGGACGCCGCGGTGCGGGCGGCGATGTGGGAGCGGAACGCGAGGGAACTGCCGTTCGGGCCGGACACGACGGGCTCGCAAGCCGTCGGCCTGGCCCTGTGACACCGGATGGAGAGGGAGACCCATGAATACCTACCTGGCCGGGACGGTTCCCGATTTGCCTGCGCAGGCATCCGCGGACCAGAGCGGCCCCGTGACCGACCCGATCACCGCGCGAGTGGGGTTCACGTCGGGCAGGCGCTCTGCGCGCCCCCAGTCCGGTGCGGACGACTGCCCGTTCTGCCCCGGCGGAACCGAATGCCCGGACTCCTTCACCACCTGGGCCTTCCCCAACCGGTGGCCTGCGATCGGGCCCGGTCGCTGTGAGGTGATGGTGCACAGCCCCGAACACACACTGGACTTCGCCGGTATGACGCGGACTCAGATACGCGCCGTGGTGGACATGTGGGGCGAGCGGAGCCGGCTCATGGCGGCTCGCCCCGATGTGCGATGCGCCCTGGTCTTCGAGAACCGGGGAGCGGAGGCCGGGGCCACGGTCGCGCATCCGCACAGCCAGCTCTTCGGACTGCCTCTGGTCCCCGAGTTGCTCGGGGCCGAACGGACGGTCTCACGCGATACCTGCGCCGTCTGCGCGCCGGGACCCGAGCGGCTGCTCGTCCGTGCCGACGCGCACTGGATCACCCGCGTCCCGCAGGCGCCGCCCGCTCCGTACTCGCTTCGTCTGTCGTCGACGCGTCATGTGGCGAGCATCGACGAACTGACCGACGCCGAGCGGGACGGACTCGCCGACGCGCTCGGCAGTGCCGTACGCGGACTCGACGCGGTGTTCGCGCGCCCGATGCCCTATCAGCTCTGGCTGCACCAGACCGCCGAGGCCGGGGGGCACATCACGGTGACCTTGGCCGGATTGTTGCGTTCCGCGAACAGGCTCCGGATACCGGGTGCGGCAGAGCTGGCCACCGGTCTGGCGTTCACTCCGGTCGACCCCGTCGCAGCGGCGGACGCGCTGCGCAACTGACCCACATCCGCCCGCTGCTGGGTGGTGAGCCCGTCGAGGGGCCTGTTCAGAGGAGGGCCAACTCATGTATCCCGTGCGCGGCGAACTGGTCCGCGCAGTCGCTCCCGGAATGCGGTTCGACCCGGGTCCGGATCAGCGTCCGGATCTGTATCCGGACCCGGTTGCCTGCGGCCTGATGAATCCCCCGCAGGACGCGCACAGCGTGGTGATCGAGCGGGTGCGCTGCCAGGGCGACCCCACCGGCTTGGGCCTGATCGCCTTCGTCTCCGCGGCCTCGGCCGAAGACGCGGTCGCCGGAGTGAGGAAACGGCTGCTGGACCTCACCAGCGCGCCGTCCGGCCCGCTGGCAGGGTGGCTGCTCACCCACTGTGCGCTGGGCCTGCAGCTCGCCGACCGGCCGGACGACGTCAACCCGAGAGGTGCGGTGAACCAGTGATCCAGCCCATGGACACGGCTTTGGCACCGGCCTGGAACCTGGACTTCACACCCATCCGCTGCATCAGGCCCGACATCATGCGCCGCACGGTCCGCAGGGAGACGCCGAGCTGCCGGGCGGCGAACTCGTCGGCATGGCCGTCGGCGAGCAGCCGGAGCAACTCGCGCTCCTGCTCGCTCGGTGCGTCGTCGCCGTCCCTGACCTCGCTGCTCTTGCCGACCGGGGCCGCTCCCGTCCATACCTGCTCGAAGAGAGCGGTGCACACATCGACGATCCCGGGGTGCCGGACGAGCAGGGCGCCCTGCCGGGCGTCGTCCGCTCGGACGGGCAGGACCGCGGTCGCCTTGTCGGCGACGATCAGGCGCATGGGTAGAGCCGGCACGGTGCGGACCTCGGCACCCTCGCTCACCAGCCACTCCACGTACTCCATGGTGGGCCGGCTGTTGCGGATGCTCTCCAGGCAGACGGTTCGCATCTGCACTCCGCGGGCCAGCGTCACACGGTCCAGCGCCCGGCTGCTCTCCAGCACATCCGCGGGCTGTGGGCCGCCGGGCGCGAAGGACAGCACGTCGGTCCGGGTGTCCTCGGCCAGCACGGCGAGCCGCTGCCGTGTGGCGTCCAGGCCCAGGATGTGCTCCACCAGAGGGAGAGGTTCCGGGTGCCCTGCCGTCAGATAGGCCGAAGCCAGCTCCAGCACCTGCTCGCGGGCCTGGCGGATCCCCTGCCAGCGCTGCGCGACCTCCGCCTCCTGCATGGCGAGCAGTGCGCCCAGGCTCATCTCCGGATTGATCGGTACACGGCGCTGGGAATGAGGCTGGTCGGGCGTGAGCAGAGCCTTGTCGGCCAGCTGGTCCAACGCGAGCCCGACGTCCTCCTCGCTCAGCTCTAACTCGATGGCGATGTCCCGAATGCCCCAGTTCGGATTCTCCAGAAGTAAGCGGTAAACGTCCTGGCACGCGTCGTTCAGCCCGACGTATGTCAATGCCGAGACGCGCGGAGACTCGGCAGGGCGGCTGGCTCCAGTCGACGGCATGGTGACCCCTGTTGATATACGCACGCGCCCTTCGCGGCGACACGAGGCTGACCTTGGTTACGCGTCGTCGAAGCGCTTCGACACCGGACTGTCCCCGACTCTCGCATGATCGCGACAGGTCGGTCAAGGATTCCGGCTGCCGACGGCGGTCTTTGGAAGGTAATCTCGCCACCATGATGCGCAGCTCGGTCGGGTCATGTGAAGCGCTTCGACAGCGAACGCCAGTTCCCTGTCGAGGCCGGGTGAGTGGCAACACGCAAGGAAGGTGTACCTCGGTGGCCACAGAATCCACTCCATCGTTCAAGGAAAGCCGACGGGCGGGGGTGATTTCCCGTGTTGTGCGAATGCTCCCGGATTCGGTGCTGAGCCATGCCTACGGATTTCCGTCAGTTCAACGCTTCGTCAAACGGCAGCTAGCTCACGGTGGAATCCCGACTCGATGCGAACTCCCGGTTGTCAGCGGCGCCCTTGCGGGTGTCTACCTGGACCTGCGTCTACCGCAGGACGCCCCCATATGGCTTGGCGTCTATGAACGGTGGGTGCAGGAGTCGCTGTTGAAAGCGATTCTCCCGGGAGGCGTGGTGTGGGACGTAGGGGCATTCGCCGGAAATCACACCCTGCTGATGTCCTCTGCTGTCGGCTCCAATGGACGCGTCTATGCCTTTGAGCCAGACACGGACAACCGCGCCAGGCTCGCGACGGCGATCCATCGCAACAGCCTGGGAGACAACATCACTGTCCTGCCGTATGCCGTACTCGGACGTTCGGGAAGTGCAGACATCGATGCGTCAGACCCGCGGCCTGCCTGTCGCAGGGTTGTACCGATGGCCGGTGGGCCGGTGCCGGCATATTCACTGGATTCCCTTGTCAGAATGTTTGGTCCACCCGACCTCGTCAAGATAGATGTCGAAGGCGCCGAGTACGGCCTCCTGAAAGACGGGGGGGAGAACCTCCTCTCGTCTGTGAAGCCAAAACTTCTGATTGAGTGTGACCGGGAAAGTCAGGTATCGATAACTGCACTGTTGCGTGACAATGGATACCGTGTAGCCACGCGGCCGCGTGGATCTGATTACCGTGACCGGCGAGATGGGCTCACTGGTCCGCGCCATCTCATTGCCTCGGTGCCGGAGGGGATGCGGTGACTGCCTCCCTCGGGTGAGTATTGATCAGAAACTCATGAGGGTCTCGTCCAGGACATATTGATCCGAAACGGTAGGTGTTCTGGGTCGTTGATGCCTGTGTGAGTGAACTGGTGGGGGGCGCACGGCAGTTGTCGCCGTCGGCGCAGGAGGCCCTTCGGCTGCGGGGGGTGGACGCGTTGGCGGCGGGCTGGACTCGCGAGGATGTCGCGGCGGTGTTTCAGGTCTCGCTCAAGGCCGTGGACAACTGGTGGGCGAAGTGGCTGGCCGCGGGCGTGCGGCGCTCGTGGCTCAGCCGCGTGGGCGCCGGGTCGCCGAGCATCAGGTGCTCGATGCGGCCGAGCAGCAGGCGGTCCGGCGGGGACCTGATCGCGAAGGAGGAGACGTGGCCGGCGATCCGGGTGAAGGTGAGGGCCGAGGGCGGCGAGGTCCTTTTCGCCGACCAGGTCGGCATCCGCTCCGACCAGGTCACCGGCCGCACCTCGGGCGCCAAAGGGTGCACCCCGATCGTGCGCCGCTCGGGCGTACCACTTCGACCGCAAGGTGCACCTCGTCGTGGACGGCCGCTCCGCACACCGCTCCCGCAAGGTCCGCGCTTGGCTGGCCGATCGCCCGAACCGCATCGAGCTGCACTTCCTGCCGTCGTACTCGCCGGAGCTGAACCCCGACGAGCTGGTCAACGCCGACCTCAAACGGAGCCTTCCGATGCACAGCCG
>NZ_JBHYJA010000077.1:0-27073 GCF_042740355.1 Streptomyces sp. NPDC059010 | reverse complement strand
CTTGCTCCTCCACCACCCCCCCCCCCACAACACCCCCCCCCACCCCCCCTCCGTCTTCGCCGGGTCACGCGAGTCGCCGTACCAGCCGCAGCAGATCCGCGTTGGAGCTCCGCCGCGCCCAGGCGATCAGGGCGAGCGGCACGATCAGGATGAGCGGTGTCGCCGCGTTCTCCCCGTGGAACGCGGTGATCGTGACGACGAACGCCCCCACCATCAGCGCGCTCAACGCCATCGCCGCCACCGACTGCAGCACCGGGATCAACAGCGCTATGGCACCGGCCAGTTCGAGTGCCCCGATGGTGTACATCCCCGCGCTGCCCCAGCCGAGCTCGTCGAAGCCCTCGGCGGCCGACGGGTGCGCGATCAGCTTGGGCAGCGCGCTCGCGATCGCGTAGAAGAGAGCGAGCAGAATCTGCAGGCCGCGCAGGGCGATACGGGCCCGGCGACCGCGCGGAGTCGCGGACTCGGCGATGACGGTGCGGGAGGCGGAAGCAGAGGCGGTGGTCTCGGACATGGGGTCTCCTGTGTTCAGCGGTCCGTGGTGCTGTCAGAGAGGTAGACCGGTGCCCGCTGCGGAACTCATCGCCGTACGAACGGATTTACCGACGGAATTTCAGGCACGGCGGTCGAACGGCAGCCACCCGTGCCCGATGTACCAGTGGCCGCCCGCCCGCAGATGGTCCCCGACGGCCCGCTCGACCGCCGTGCGGCGCGGCAGGCTCTCGATCGGCAACTCCGGGTCGCCGAACACGAATTGGACCGGCTCGGCGTCGGCCGGCTCCCGGTCCTCGCGGGCGACGCGGAAACGCCCCTGGAACCGGACGATGTTGGAGTCCGCGGGAAGGTACTTCGCGAGCTGCCCGTCCAGCAGCCAGGAGTGGCAGATCGCCACCCGGTACCGCTCCTCGGGGAAGTGCCGGGCGAAGAACTCCCGGGCCAGCGCCAGGGACCGGTCGACGGCGGCCGGGGACAGCGGCCCGTGGAAGTCGGGTATGTGCAGATTGAGGCAGGGCGAGTTCGGACCCACGTCGAGTCCGGCCGCCGCGAGCCTGGCCCCCGTCCGCTGTCCGAGCCGCGCCCGCTCGAACTGCAGCCGGCCCAGCTGGTACAGCTCGCCGCGGAAGTGGTGGACGAGCCACCAGGGAGCCTGCACTCCCGCCCGGCCGTACCGTCTGCGGAACACGGCCATGTTCCGCCCGAGGTCGGCGAGCGTGCGCCGGGAGACGTCGGCCGGGACGCCCCGCTCACGGTGGTACGCGCGCGTGGACGGCAGCGCCGCGACGAACACGTACACCGGGAAGCAGCGCTGCAAGGGGCCCGCGGCCCAGTCGAGGTCGGGCAGGTCGACCGGGCCGCCGACCTCCCCCATCCCCCGGACGAGCTCGTCGACGGACCGCTCAAGGAACCGCCGCAGCTCCGGGTCGTCCGTCACCCGCCGGCCCATCCGGACGAGGTCGTTGATGTCCTCGTGGGGTACCTGGAGGTCGAGCAGCACTTCGGCGAGGTCATCGGTGTCCGGCAGCACGAGGCCCCCTGCGAGGAGTACGAGGAGTACGTTTCAGAGAGGAGTGATGGTTCCGATGCGTACGGGCAGTGAGCCGGCGACGGCACGCAGTGCACTGCGGGCCCGCTTCTGGCTGTGCGTGTGGGGCCTGGTCTGGGCGGTCTTCGGCACCGTCGCGTTCACGCTCGCGGGCCGTCCCGGCTGGGCGGCGGCCTGCGCGGTGCTGTGGCTGGTGGTCACGGTCGACATGGCGATGGTACTCAGACACATCCGCCAGGGCCCGCACTACCAGCCGGGCCGCGACATACCGCCGTACCGTCCGCCCGAGGACCGCCCCTACCGGCCGCCGCCACCGCGCGACCCGCACCCCTAGCCGCACCGGAGAGCCGTCACCCCCGGTTCTCCTCGTGGCCGCTCACGCGTCGAACCGTGCCGCCTTGAGATACCGCGGGTTCGGATCGAGCGCGGCGGCCAGCCGGAAGTGCCGCTTGGCCTGGTCGGGTCTGCCCTGGCGCTCGTAGGTCCGGGCGAGCGCGAAGTGCGCGAAGGCGTTGTCCGGCTCGCGCTCCAGGACGATGGTGAACTCCAGCTCGGCGGGCCGCAGTTGAGCGGCGGCGAAGAAGGCACGCGCGCGCAGCAGCCGGGCGGCGGTGTTCTCCGGGTGCATGGCGATGACCCCGTCGAGCAGCTTCACCGCGCCCCGCGGATCCCGCGCGTCGAGCAGTTGCTCGGCGGCACGGAAGTCGATGACATGCGTCTCCGGAGTACGTCCGGTCGAACCGCTGGTCTCGGGCACGGCAGAGTCCTTCCCTCGCTGGCCGAGTTCAACGCGCGACCCGCGCGCCGCTATTCCTGGGACGACCGGGACGCCCGGGGCTCTTCGGCGTGGGCTCTGCGCACGAGCTCGTCCCACACGTCCTTCACACGCCGCTGAAGCATGTCCAGGGGTACGTCGTTGTCGATCACGATGTCCGCGATCTCCCGGCGCTTCTCGCGCGTCGCCTGCGCGGCCATCCGGGCGCGCGCGTCCTCCTCGGTCATACCGCGCAGCCGCACGAGCCGGTCCAGCTGGGTCTCGGTGCCGGCGTCCACGACGACCACCACGTCGTACAGCGGCGCGAGTCCGTTCTCCGTGAGCAGCGGGACGTCGTGCACGACGACGGCGTCCTCGGCGGCGGCTTCCTCCAGCTCACGGGAGCGGGCCCCGACGAGCGGGTGCACGATCGAGTTGAGCACGGCGAGCCGGTCCGGGTCGGCGAAGACGATCGAGCCCAGTCTGGGCCGGTCCAGGCTGCCGTCCCCGGCGAGCACCTCCTCGCCGAACGCCTCCACGACGGCGGCGAGACCGGGCGTCCCGGGCGCGACGACCTCCCGCGCGATCCGGTCCGCGTCGATCAGCACGGCCCCGCACTCCACGAGCAGCCGCGACACCTCGCTCTTGCCGGCACCGATGCCGCCGGTCAGGCCCACCTTCAACATGTGCCGCAGCTTAGGCCCTGCCACTGACATCACCACCCGGCAGGCCAGGTCGGCCCTCAGTTGTCGCCTTCCCGCTCCGCCAGGAACCGCTCGAACTCGCGCCCGATCTCGTCCGCCGACGGGATGTCCGCCGGCTCGGCGAGCATGTTGCCCCGGGACTCGGCGCCGGCGACGGCGTCGTACTGGTGCTCCAGACCTTCGACGAGGTTGGTGAGCTCGTCGTCGCCCTCGCGGATCTGGCGGTCGATCTCGTTCTGCGTGCGGTGCGCCTCCGTGCGCAGGGAGTGCGCGACGGCGGGCAGGACGAGTCCGGTGGCCGCGGTGACGGCCTCCAGAACGGTCAGCGCCGCGTCCGGGTACGGGGAGCGCGCGATGTAGTGCGGAACGTGCGCGGCGACGCCCAGCACATCGTGCCCGGCCTCCATCAGCCGGTACTCGATGAGCGACTCGGCGCTGCCGGGCACCTGCGCCTCGTCGAAGGGGCTGCTGTGGCCCGGGACGAGCTCGGTGCGGTTGCCGTGCGGGGTGAGGCCGACCGGGCGGGTGTGCGGGACGCCCATGGGGATGCCGTGGAAGTTCACGGACAGGCGCACCCCGAGCCGCTCCACGATCTCCTTGACGGCCGCGGCGAAACGCTCCCACTCCACGTCCGGCTCGGGCCCGGACAGCAGCAGGAAGGGCGCCCCGGTGGCGTCCTGCACGAGCCGCACCTCGATGGCGGGGTCCTCGTAGCCGGCCCAGCGGTCGCGCTGGAACGTCAGCAGCGGGCGACGGGCGCGGTAGTCCACCAGCCGGTCGTGATCGAAGCGGGCGACGACCTGGTGGGGCAGCGAGTCGAGGACCCGGTCGACGATCTGGTCGCCGGTCTCGCCCGCGTCGATGTATCCGTCGAAGTGGTAGAGCATGACAAGACCGGCCGACTCCTGGGCCAGCGCCATGTCGACGACAGCCAGCCCCTTCGGCTCCCACGCGTACAAACCCTGCGGATCAAGCACAGTGACCGCTCCTCCTCGTGTCCGTACGTCACAACACCCTTACGGACACGGGCATTCCCGAAGGAGGGGCCCCCGATCTTGAGACCGGATGAGCAACGCCCCTCAAGGGGCGCGGGGCTGCATCGATATGCGGCTCCGCCGCGTGGGCGCGCCAAGCCCCCACCGGCCGCACGCCGAAACACAAACCCGGGGCAACACTGAGGGGCCGCACCTCGAAAGGTACGGCCCCTCAGTTACCGGCTAAGCCTCAGCGAGCTGGGGGTACCCCCTCTGGGGGAGTTCAGCTCTGGCCACCCGCGAGCTTCTCGCGAAGCGCGGCAAGCGCCTCGTCCGACGCCAGCGCACCGGAGGTGTCCGCACCCTCGGAGGAGTACGAACCGCCACCCGCGGCCGGAGCCGCACCCGCGGCCTCGCCACCCTCGGCGGCAGCGGCAGCGTCGGCCTCGCGGCTCTTGATGACCTGCTGCTGGTGCTGCTCGAAGCGCTGCTGCGCCTCGGCGTACTGGTGCTCCCACGCCTCGCGCTGGGTCTCGTACCCTTCGAGCCAGTCGTTGGTCTCGGGGTCGAAGCCCTCGGGGTAGATGTAGTTGCCCTGGTCGTCGTAGGACGCGGCCATGCCGTACAGGGTCGGGTCGAACTCGACCGTGGCCGGGTCGGCGCCGAAGGCCTCGTTGGCCTGCTTCAGGGACAGCGAGATCCGGCGACGCTCAAGGTCGATGTCGATGACCTTGACGAAGATCTCGTCGTTGACCTGGACGACCTGCTCCGGGATCTCCACGTGGCGCTCGGCCAGCTCGGAGATGTGGACCAGACCCTCGATGCCCTCGTCCACGCGGACGAACGCACCGAACGGAACCAGCTTCGTGACCTTGCCGGGCACGACCTGGCCGATCTGGTGGGTGCGGGCGAACTGCTGCCACGGGTCTTCCTGGGTCGCCTTCAGCGACAGGGAGACACGCTCGCGGTCCATGTCGACGTCGAGGACCTCGACGGTGACTTCCTGGCCGACCTCGACAACCTCGGACGGGTGGTCGATGTGCTTCCAGGACAGCTCGGAGACGTGGACCAGACCGTCGACGCCACCCAGGTCCACGAAGGCACCGAAGTTGACGATCGAGGAGACGACGCCGGAACGGACCTGACCCTTCTGGAGGGTCGTGAGGAACGTCTGGCGGACCTCGGACTGGGTCTGCTCCAGCCAGGCACGGCGGGACAGGACCACGTTGTTGCGGTTCTTGTCCAGCTCGATGATCTTGGCCTCAAGCTCCTTGCCCACGTAGGGCTGGAGGTCGCGAACGCGGCGCATCTCGACCAGGGAGGCCGGGAGGAAGCCACGGAGGCCGATGTCGAGGATGAGACCACCCTTGACGACCTCGATGACGGTACCGGTGACGATCCCGTCCTCTTCCTTGATCTTCTCGATGGTGCCCCAGGCACGCTCGTACTGGGCGCGCTTCTTCGAGAGGATCAGGCGGCCTTCCTTGTCCTCCTTCTGGAGAACAAGGGCCTCGATCTCGTCACCGACGGCGACGACCTCGTTGGGGTCGACGTCGTGCTTGATGGAGAGCTCGCGGCTCGGGATAACGCCTTCGGTCTTGTAACCGATGTCGAGCAGGACCTCGTCCCGGTCGACCTTCACGATGACGCCGTCGACGATGTCGCCGTCGTTGAAGTACTTGATCGTCTCGTCGATCGCGGCGAGGAAGGCTTCCTCGTTACCGATGTCGTTGACCGCTACCTGCGGGGTGGTGGCGGTGGTCTCGGTGCTGCTCGTCATGTGGGAAAGGGCTCCGGTACGGACATTGAAGTCGTAGGTACTGCTTACGCCGGGAGCCCGTTTCGCTCTGAAGAAGCCGGACAGCCAAGGAAGCGCCACAGAAATCCAGTGGCGCCTCGACAACCGAGGGGACATACAACAGATGCGAGCGCAGCCTGCTACGTCTGAGGTGCGCAGGCCCGCAGCGCAACTTGTAGCATACGGGGGCAGCCGGACAGGGTCAATGCGCGAAGCCGCACACCCGGGGCGGATCGCCTCATACCCGGCACAAAACCTGTCTCTTGAGGCCACGCGGGCCTCGGGGCGTCCCTTTCGTGACGCTGCCGGGAGGGGCCGCGCCATTCAGGTGACGGAAGAGTACGACGAGGGAGCCGATCATCCAAGAGCCCGTATCGCCCGATATCGCGGAAGCCGAGGCCACCCGGCGGTCGGCCGATGTCGCGGAGAGTTCCCGCGCCAACCGGGGCTGGTGGGACCGGAACGCGGACGAGTACCAGATCGAGCACGGCACCTTCCTCGGCGACGACCGTTTCGTCTGGGGCCCCGAGGGCCTGGACGAGGTGGAGGCCGAGCTGCTCGGCCCGCCGGAGGAGCTCAAGGGCAAGGAGGTCCTGGAGATCGGCGCCGGCGCCGCGCAGTGCTCGCGCTGGCTGGCCGCGCAGGGGGCCCGCCCGGTCGCCCTGGACCTCTCCCACCGCCAGCTCCAGCACGCGTTGCGCATCGGGGGCGCGTTCCCCCTGGTGTGCGCCGACGCGGGCGCCCTTCCCTTCGCCGACGGCTCCTTCGACCTGGCGTGCTCGGCGTACGGCGCGCTGCCGTTCGTCGCCGACCCGGTGCTGGTGCTGAGCGAGGTGCGGCGGGTACTGCGGCCGGGCGGGCGTTTCGTCTTCTCGGTCACCCACCCGATCCGCTGGGCCTTCCCCGACGAGCCGGGCCCTGAGGGCCTGTCCGTCGCCGCCTCCTACTTCGACCGGACGCCGTACGTCGAGCAGGACGAGGAGGGCCGCGCGGTCTACGTCGAGCATCACCGCACGGTCGGCGACCGTGTCCGGGACGTCGTGGCGGCGGGGTTCCGGCTGGTGGACCTGGTGGAGCCGGAGTGGCCGGCCTGGAACACCTCGGAGTGGGGCGGCTGGTCGCCGCTGCGCGGGAACCTGATCCCGGGGACGGCGATCTTCGTGTGCGTACGAGACTGAGCATGTGATCCGTTACGACGCTCTGGACGCGCTGCCCGTACGCGGTGCCCTGCCCGGTCTGTACGACGCCCTGGACGCGCACGGCACCGCGGTGCTGGTCGCGCCGCCCGGCACCGGCAAGACGACGCTGGTGCCGTTGGCGCTGGCGGGGCTGCTCGGCGAGGGACCGGCCCGGCGGGTCGTGGTGGCCGAGCCGCGGCGGATCGCCGCCCGGGCCGCGGCGCGGCGGATGGCGTGGCTGCTGGGCGAGAAGGTCGGCGGGAGCGTCGGGTACACCGTGCGCGGGGAGCGGGTCGTCGGGCGCCACGCGCGCGTGGAGGTCGTCACGACCGGTGTGCTGCTGCAACGGCTGCAGCGCGACCAGGAGCTCGCGGGCGTGGACGCGGTGGTGCTCGACGAGTGCCACGAGCGGCATCTGGACGCGGACACGACCGCCGCGTTCCTGTGGGACGTACGGCAGACGCTGCGGCCGGAGCTGCGGCTGGTGGCCGCGTCGGCGACGACGGACGCGCAGGGCTGGGCGCGCCTGCTGGGCGACGCCCCGGTCGTGGCGGCGGAGGGCACCGCGCACCCCGTGGAGGTCGTGTGGGCGCCGCCGGCCCGCCCCGTACGGCCCCCGCACGGCATGCGGGTCGACCCGGTGCTGCTGACGCAGGTGGCGTCGGTGGTGCGGCGGGCGCTGGCCGAGCGGGCGGGGGACGTGCTGTGTTTCCTGCCGGGCGTGGGCGAGATCGCGCGGGTGGCCGGGCAGCTCGGGGATCTCGGGGACGTAGAGGTACTGCAGGTGCACGGGCGGGCGCCTGCGGCCGTGCAGGACGCGGTGCTGGCGGGCGGGGAGCGGCGCCGGGTGGTGCTGGCGACGTCCGTGGCGGAGTCGTCGCTGACGGTTCCCGGGGTGCGGGTCGTCGTCGACTCCGGGCTGGCGCGGGAGCCTCGCGTCGACCACGCGCGCGGGCTGAGCGCGCTGGCGACGGTACGGGCCTCGCAGGCGGCGGGGCGGCAGCGGGCGGGGCGGGCCGGGCGTGAGGCGCCGGGGGCGGTGTACCGCTGCTGGGCGGAGGCGGAGGACGCGCGGCTGCCGCGCTTCCCTTCGCCGGAGATCAAGGTGGCCGACCTGACGGCGTTCGCGTTGCAGGCGGCGTGCTGGGGCGACCCGGATGCCACCGGCCTCGCGCTGCTGGATCCGCCGCCGGGCGGGGCGATGGCGGCGGCGCGGAGCGTCCTGACGGCCGTCGGGGCGGTGGACTCCGTCGGCAGGGCCACGGAGCGGGGTCTGCGGCTGGCCCGGTTGGGGCTGCACCCTCGGCTGGGGCGGGCGTTGCTGGACGCGGGGGCCTCCGACCGGGTCGCGGAGGTGGTGGCGCTGCTCAGCGAGGAGGCGCCCCGGGAGTACGGGGACGACCTCGCCGGTGCGCTGCGGGCGGCTCGGCGTGGGGGCGACGGGTACGCGGCGCGGTGGCGGACGGAGGTGCGGCGGCTTCGGGCCGTCGTCGGGGAGGTCTCCCAGCCGCCGGTCCCCCCTGCCGGGGAGCACGGCCTGGTCGGGCTCGTCGCCGCGCTCGCCTTCCCCGAGCGCATCGCCAGGGCCGACGGCGGCTCCTACCTCATGGCCTCCGGCACGCGCGCCGAACTCCCCGACGGTTCCGCCCTGCGCGGCGCCCGCTGGATCGCCGTTGCCGTCGCCGACCGGCCCGTCGGCAAGGGGCACGCGCGCGTGCAGCTGGCCGCCGCGGTGGACGAGGACATCGCCCGGTCGGCGGCGCCGTCACTGCACTCCGACACCCAGGAGGTCCACTGGGCCGACGGGGACGTCGTCGCCCGGCGGGTCGAGCGGCTGGGGGCGATCGAGCTGGCGGCGCGTCCGCTCAAGGACGCCGCCCCCGCACTCGTACGCGATGCGCTTCTCGAAGGTCTGCGGCGGGACGGGCTCGGCCTGTTGCGCTGGTCCCCCGACGCCGAAGTGCTGCGGCAGCGGCTCGCCTTTCTGTATCTGCACCTCGGTGTGCCCTGGCCCGACGTGTGCGACGACGCGCTGCACGCGCGCGTGGACGAATGGCTGGAGCCCGAGTTGAGCCGGGCGCGGCGGCGGGCGGACCTCGGGCGGATCGACGCCGGGGCGGCGCTCGGCCGGTTGCTGCCGTGGGCCTCGGGGGACGCGGGGCGACTGGACGAGCTCGCGCCGGAGCGGATCGCCGTACCGAGTGGGTCCAGAATCCGGATCGACTACGGCAACCCCGAACAGCCGGTGCTCGCCGTGAAGTTGCAGGAGATGTTCGGGCTGCACGAGTCGCCGTCGGTCGCCGGGGGGCCGCTCCTGGTCCATCTGCTCTCCCCTGCCGGGCGCCCCGCGGCCGTCACCGCCGACCTCGCCTCCTTCTGGAAGGACGGCTACCACGGCGTACGGGCGGAGTTGCGCGGCCGTTATCCCAAGCATCCGTGGCCCGAGGACCCCGCGGGCGCCGAGCCGACCCGGCACACCAACGCCCGGCTCAGGCGGTGACCGGTTCCGGTTCGGTGTCCTGGGCGGGACTGGGGTCGCCGGGGCGGCGGCCGCGTGCCTCCAGATAGAGGGAGAGGGACAGGAGCAGCAGTCCCAGGGCCAGGAAGCCCCAGGGGAGATACGACGTCATCAGCAGGACCAGGGTGCGGTTGGACTTGACCAGGTCGACGGTGTGGGCGATGTAGTCCTCGCGCATCTTCACGTGGCCGGCGAACGCCGTCACCTTGTCGCGGTCGCCGAGGAGGGTGCCGCCGCGCAGTTCCTCCTTGTGGATCTCCTCGCCGTAGACGGGGGCGCCGGTGAGGGGTTCGACCCAGAACCTGCGGACGGTCGAGTACCAGCGGGTGGTGCCGGTCTTGGCGACCGACTCCGGGGTGATGCCCTTGACCGGCATCGTCTTGGGGAACCTCACCTTGGTCCACGGGATGGTCTGCTCGAAGTAGTAGACCTCGACGCCTCGGAAGTCCTGGGTGCCCTTGTAGTGGATCGGCGCGCTGGTGCGGGTCTGGGCGTCGAAGTACTCGTAGTCCCGTTTCTCGGTGAGGAAGGGCCACTTGAACTCGATGCCCTCCCGTTTCACGGGGTCGCCGTCGACCGACTCGCCGGTGGCGTGGACGGGGTCCTGGGAGTGGGCGTCGAAGATGTAGCGCTCGGGGATCCTGGAGACCATCCTGCCGTCGGGGCCGACGACGTAGGACAGACCGTCCCAGACGACCACGTCCCTGCCCGCCGTCTTCTCGATCTTCTCGGAGGCTTCGACGTTGCCCTTCAGGGTCTGCACGATGGTGACCCTGGGGACCTTGCGGGCCTTCATCGTGCCGTAGTCGAGGAGCGTCGCGTCCTTCGCCTCCAGGACCATGTCCTGGTACTGGCCGGCCGGGATCTTGGCCAGGCGCGGGAAGGCGTACCAGCGCAGCAGTGGGGACAGGGCCGCGAAGAACACGGCGAGGGCGAGCAGGATCAGACTGGCCTTGCGGCGCATCTCGGCCTCCCTGCCGGAGGGGCGGTTACGGATGTGCGGGCACCGTCGTCAGCAGCGGCTTCGGGGACGTCTCGCCCGCCGGTGAGCCCAGCGCGGTCAGCGTGAGGACCAGGGCGAGCGCGACGGCGAGACCGGTCGCGGCGGCGATCAGGGCGCGCATGCCTGCCTCCCGGCGGACGGAACCTTCAGGACCGCGGAACTGATACATCGTCAGGTACGGCACCGTAGCAACGGGCGGCCGAGATGAGAACACGTTGCACACACAACGAAGGGCGCCCTGTCCGCCGTAGCGGAAGGGCGCACCGGTCGGATCGTGCGGTGGTGTCTGTGGTGGCTAGGCGGACGGGCTCGGCGATGCCGACGTCGAGCCGGATGCCGACTCCGACGGGGTCGGGGTGGGTGTCGTCTCGGCCGCCGCCACCTTGAGCTCGACGGTCAGTGTCGCGCCGCCCGCGGTGTTGATACGGAGCAGGAAGGTGCCGGTGGTGTCGTCGGCGTACAGCTTGGGCAGCTTGAGCAGGCCCTTGGCGTCCGTCGTCAGGCCGGTCAGGGTGCGCACGGGCTTGCCGTCGGCGTCCTTGAAGTAGGGGCCCTTGTCGTTCTCGGCCGGGTCGTCCGCCGACTTGATGAGAGTGGCGGTGGCCGCGACCTTGTCCGCGACGGCGCCCTTGTATGTCGCCTTCACCTCGACCTGGTCGGCGAACTCGCCGCCCGGGGTGCAGGTCAGCGCGGTTTCGCTGGTGCGGGTCAGGGTGTCGGCGGCGCGCTCGGTGACCGCGGCCGTGTAGTCCAGGCCGGGGACCGAACGGCCGACGACGGTGGCCCGGACGACGAACGTGCCGGTGTCCTCGCCCGCCTTGAGCGCGGGCGCGATCGCCTCGCCGGCGCTGTTGGTGACCACGGCGGCGTACTTCTCGCCCGTGCTGAACGTGGCGTCGGTCCTGCCGACGATGGTGAAGCGGACCCGGACCTTCGCGACGCCCTTGCCGGCCTCGGTCTCGGCGCGGGCGCTGATCTTCTCGGTGAAGGTGTCGCCGGCCATCGCGGTGAGCTTGGCGGTGTCCGCGTCCTCCAGGTGGTCCACCGTGTCGGTGGGGGTGGGAGGCGTGCTGCTGGGCGGGGTCGGGCCCGGCGGGGTCGGCTTGGGGCTCGTGGCGCCGCCGCCCGGCTTGGGGCTGCTCGGCGCCGTCGGCTTCGTCGGTGTCGAGGGCGTGTTCGGCGTGCCGGGCGGCGTCGGGGTGGGGCTCGCGCCCGCCGAGTCGTCGCTGCGGTCGGACGGGAGGGTGCCGGTGCCGTCCGGGATCTCGTGGGTGCCCTTGCGGTAGTACTCCAGCCACGTCAGGACGAGGTCGAGGTAGTCCTGCGAGTTGTTGTAGCTGAGGATCGCGCGGTCGAGGTCGCCCTGGGTGGACAGGTCCCAGCCGTTGCGGCACAGGTAGTGGGCGGCGGCGAGCGCGGCGTCGTAGATGTTGTTGGGGTTGCTCTCGCCGTCGCCGTTGCCGTCGCGGCCGGCCCACTTCCAGGTGGAGGGGATGAACTGCATGGGGCCTACGGCACGGTCGTAGGTGCTGTCCCCGTCGTAGGCGCCGCCGTCGGTGTCGCTGATGCTCGCGAAGCCGTTGCCGTTGAGCTGCGGGCCGAGGATCGGGGAGAGCGTGTCGCCGTTCGCGTCGACCCGGCCGCCGCGGGCCTGGCCGGACTCGACCTTGCCGATGGCGGCGAGGAGTTGCCAGGGCAGGTTGCAGCCGGGCTTGGATTCCCTGAGCGCGGCCTCGGCCTTCTTGTAGGCGTCGAGGACGGTCGCGGGGATGCCCGCCTCGCTGGTGCCCGGAGTGACGGGCGTGGTGGCGGAGGGCGCGGGGCTGGGGCTGTTGAGCGGCGGCAGGTCCGTGTAGTAGGGCGAGTTGCCGGTCGCGCTGTCCTCGGCCGGTGCGTCCGACGAGGGCTGGGTTCCGGTGGTGACTCTTCTGCCGGCGTCGTCGGTCGTCACTCCCGGAGCCTGGGATGCGGCCAGTGCCGCGACCACGACCGCCGCGACGGTGGTGTTCACCGCGCCCTTGCGGAGCCTGCCGAATTGCGCCGCCATGAAATGGACCCCTCCCGTGGACGCCCGAGCGCCCGCCTCTGTCTGCCGGGCTCGCCGTGTCGTGCCCGCCCCTGTAGTGACGATCGACCCGCCACGACAGTTGCCCTCGCGGCAGGCTTTCCATCGCTGTTCATCTGTTCGGCCGTGTTCCCCCGGCACCGTGACCCAGGCGACCCTACGACAACTTCCTTTGCAGGGGCACCCGTTGGTGCCCGATTTTTACCGGTTGGCCATGTGCGGTCCGGCCGCCGGATGGCCTCTCTCGGACGTCCCGCATACTGGCTTCCCCGACGCCCCGGGCCGACCGGCCCCGCCAACATCGCGCACGAGGAGCCCCGTTGCCGTTCACGCTCAGCCACGCGGCGGCCGTACTGCCCGCCGTACGCACCGACGGAACCGGCCGCGGCAGGCTCGTACCGGCTGTGATGGTGGCGGGTTCCTTCGCGCCCGACATGACCTATTACGCGGCGAGTGTCCTGTCCGGGGCGATGGAGTTCGGCGATGTCACGCACTCGTTCGCCGGTGTGTTCACGGTCGATGTGGTGATCGCCTGGGCACTGGTGGGCCTGTGGCTCCTGCTGCGCGAACCGCTGGTGGCGCTGCTGCCGGTGCGGCGACAGGCGCGGGTGGCCACGCTGCTGCGCTGCGGGGCGCCACGCGCGCGTGTCCGGCCGTCGCTCGTGCTGCGCTGGTACGTCTCGGCCGCGCTCGGCGCGCTGACGCATGTCGTGTGGGACGCGTTCACGCATCTCGACCGCTGGGGGATGCGGCTGCTTCCCGTCCTGGGCGAGGAGATCGCGGGGTCGCCGCTGTACTGGTATCTGCAGTACGGCGGTTCGGCCGTCGCCGCGGTGGTCATCGCCGCGTTCGTGGTCGTGGCGCTACGGCGGACTCGCGCGGCCGTGCCGGCCGGGGTGCCGGTGCTTTCGGTACGGGACCGGTGGTGCGCCGCCGCGGTGATCGGCGGGCTCGCCACGGTGGCGGCGGTGCAGCGGGCCTCGCGATGGTGGGACTACTGGGGGTCGACCGCGAAGTACTGGGAGCTGATTCCGACGCTGTGCTTCGGGGCGGGCGCGGGGCTCGTGCTGGGGCTGCTGCTGTACGCCGTGGGGGTCAGGGTGTGGCGTCCGGTGCGGGGCCCTGGTGGTGGGGGTGCGGATACGGGTGCGGGTGTGGGTGCGAATGCGGGCTCCGGCTCTGAATCGGGCTCTGGCTCGCGTTCGGGTGAGGCCGGTCGGGAGGCAAGCCGGCCTGGGGCTCGGTGACGGTGCCCGCGGTCGCGATGAACACGGTGACCGTGCGGACGGGGCGGGACCGTGGGAGCAGGGTGCGGGCCAGGGCCAGATAGCCGCGGGTGAGCTCCGCCCAGTCCTGTGCCCGGCGAGGGAGGCGGTGCCGGCAGGCCGTGACCCTGAGCCGCAGGGCGTTCACCAGGTCGGTGGGGATGCGGGCGGTGCTTGCGCGGAGGGCGAAGGGCGGGACCGACGGCGGCTCTGCGGAGGGGGCGGCCTCGGTGTTCACGTTCGCCGGTGCCGGGGTCGTCCGGCGGTTGAGCGTGCGTATACCCATGACCGCATCCTTACGGGAGGCGGGGGTGGGGGGCGCTTTTGCGGGGGCCACGAGAGTGACGGGCCCCTCCGGGGGTTAGCCAGGTCCCCATGTGAGTGCCGGGTTGCGGTGGTTTTGGGGCTGCGGGTGGGCTGTGGCTGGTCGCGCAGTTCCCCGCGCCCCTGGCGGGGCGCTGCAGTCCCGCCCGCCGAAAGCCTCGGGATGCCGGGCAGGTCGGGTGACCTGGCCCGGCATCCAGAAGCGGGGCTTCCGCCGGAGGCTAGTGCGCTGCCGACTCCCAGTCCGGGCCTGCGCCCACGGAGACGCCCAGAGGGACGTTGAGGTGGACGGCGTTGGACATTTCCTGGCGGACCAGGGCTTCGGTCGCCTCGCGTTCGCCGGGGGCGATTTCGAGGACGATTTCGTCGTGGACCTGGAGGAGCATGCGGGAGGTGAGGTTCGCCTCGCGCAGGGCCTGGCCGACCTTGAGCATGGCGATCTTGACGATGTCCGCCGCCGTGCCCTGGATGGGGGCGTTGAGGGCCATGCGTTCGGCGGCCTCGCGGCGCTGGCGGTTGTCGCTGTTGAGGTCGGGGAGGTAGCGGCGGCGGCCGAAGAGCGTCGCCGTGTAGCCGGTGGCCCGGGCCTCGTCGACCGCGCGGCGCAGGTAGTCCCGTACGCCGCCGAACCGCTCGAAGTAGGCGTCCATCAGGGCACGGGCCTCGCCCGCGTCGATGTTCAGCTGCTGGGAGAGGCCGAAGGCCGACAGGCCGTACGCCAGGCCGTAGGACATGGCCTTGATCTTGCGGCGCATCTCCGCGTCCACCGCGGCGGGTTCCACCGCGAAGACCTGGGAGGCGGCCGTGGTGTGCAGGTCCTCGCCGGAGGTGAACGCCTGGATCAGGCCCTCGTCCTCGGAGAGGTGGGCCATCACACGCAGTTCGATCTGGCTGTAGTCGGCCGTCATCAGGGACTCGAAGCCCTCGCCGACCACGAAGCCCCGGCGGATCGCCCGGCCCTCGTCTGTGCGGACGGGGATGTTCTGCAGGTTCGGGTCCGTGGAGGACAGCCGGCCCGTCGCGGCCACCGTCTGGTTGAAGGTGGTGTGGATCCGGCCGTCGGTCGCGATCGTCTTGATCAGGCCCTCGACGGTGACGCGGAGCTTCGCCTGCTCGCGGTGGCGGAGCATGATGACCGGCAGTTCGTTGTCGGTCTGGCCGGCGAGCCAGGCCAGGGCGTCGGCGTCCGTGGTGTAGCCGGTCTTCGTCTTCTTCGTCTTGGGCAGGGCGAGTTCGCCGAAGAGGACCTCCTGCAGCTGCTTCGGCGAGCCCAGGTTGAACTCGTGCCCAGCCGCCGCGTGCGCCTCCTTCACGGCCTGCTGCACAGCGCCCGCGAACATCTGCTCCATGGCCTCCAGATGGGCCCGGTCGGCCGCGATGCCGTGTCGCTCCATGCGGGCCAGCAGGGCCGAGGTCGGCAGCTCCATGTCACGGAGCAGGTCCGCGGCGCCGACCTCCTCCAGACGGCTCTCGAAGGCCTCGCCCAGGTCGAGGACCGCGCGGGCCTGGATCATCAGCGCCTCGGCCTCGGCACCGTCGTCCGTGCCGAAGGCCAGCTGGCCGTCGGCCGCGGCGGCGGGGGCCAGCTCGCGGTGCAGGTACTCCAGGGACAGCGCGTCCAGGTCGAAGGAGCGGCGGCCCGGCTTGACCAGGTAGGCGGCGAGCGCGGTGTCCATGCGCACGCCCTCGATGCTCCAGCCGTGCTCGGCGAAGACCCGCATCGCACCCTTGGCGTTGTGGAAGACCTTGGGCCTCGCGGCGTCGGCCAGCCAGGCCGCGAACGCCTTCTCGTCGGCCTCGTCCAGCTGCGACGGGTCGAACCAGGCGGCGGCGCCGTCGGCCGCGGCGAGGGCGACCTCGGAGACGGAGCCGGTGCCGAGCGCCCAGGTGTCGACGGTGGCCACACCGAGGGGCGCACCGCCGTGCCCGGTCAGCCAGGGGGCCAGCTCACCGGTGCCGAGCACGGAGCCGTCGATCTCCACGCCCTCCGTCGCGACCGGCGTGGTCTCGGCCTCCTCGGCGCCGGGGTCGACGCCGTAGAGCCGCTCACGCAGGGAGGGGTTACGGATCTCCAGGGTGTCCAGGATCATCGCGACGGCCTTGCGGTCGTACGGCTCGCGCGCGAGGTCGGTGACGGTCTTGGGCAGCTCGACGGCCCGCTCCAGCTCGGTCAGCCGGCGGTTGAGCTTGACGGCCTCCAGGTGGTCGCGGAGGTTCTGGCCGGCCTTGCCCTTGACCTCCTCGACGCGCTCGACCAGCTCCGCGAACGAGCCGAACTGGTTGATCCACTTGGCGGCGGTCTTCTCGCCGACGCCGGGGATGCCCGGGAGGTTGTCGGACGGGTCGCCGCGCAGGGCCGCGAAGTCGGGGTACTGGGCGGGCGTCAATCCGTACTTCTCGACGACCTTCTCGGGGGTGAACCGGGTGAGCTCGGAGACGCCCTTCGTCGGGTACAGCACGGTGGTGTGCTCGCTGACCAGCTGGAAGGAGTCGCGGTCGCCGGTGACGATCAGCACCTCGAAGCCGGCCGCCTCGGCCTGGGTGGCGAGGGTGGCGATCACGTCGTCGGCCTCGAAGCCGTCGACCGCGAACCGGGAGACGTGCATCGCGTCGAGCAGCTCGCCGATCAGCTCGACCTGGCCCTTGAACTCGTCCGGGGTCTTGGAGCGGTTCGCCTTGTACTCCGTGAACTCCTCGGAGCGCCAGGTCTTGCGGGACACGTCGAAGGCCACCGCGAAGTGGGTGGGCGCCTCGTCGCGCAGGGTATTGGCCAGCATCGACGCGAAGCCGTAGATCGCGTTCGTCGGCTGGCCCGTCGCGGTCGTGAAGTTCTCCGCGGGCAGCGCGAAGAACGCTCGGTAGGCCAGCGAGTGCCCGTCCATGAGCATCAGGCGGGGCCGGCTGCCGCCGGGGTTGGTCTCGGTCTGCTTCGATGCTGTCTCTGCCACGCCCACGATCCTGCCACGCCCCACTGACACTCGGTCCCCATCGGGGGCACGGCTCCCCTGGCACCGCCGGGCCCGGCCGATCGGAGGGGGTTCGGAAGGAGGTGAAGATGCGCCCCTCCCCACAACCCCCGCCAGCCCCACACTCCCTCTCCCTCTCCGCCCCGGGCCCACCCCGCGCACTCTCCGTCCCCCGTGCGAGGATCGGAGATGTAGCTCACACGTGTACGTGAAGGGGAGTGCGCGATGGCCAGCAAGCCGCCCAAGGGTGATCCGGTTCAGGACGCGCCGCAGGTCGCCGAGCCGAAGCATGCGGCGGCGGGGTTGCCGGCGATCGGGCACACCCTGCGTATCGCGCAGCAGCAGATGGGCGTGAAGCGGACCATGCTGACGCTGCTCAGCGTCAACCAGAAGGACGGCTTCGACTGCCCGGGGTGCGCCTGGCCGGAGCCCGATCACCGCCACAAGGCGGAGTTCTGTGAGAACGGCGCGAAGGCGGTGGCCGAGGAGGCGACCCTGCGCAGGGTCACCCCGGAGTTCTTCGCCGCGCACTCCGTCGCCGACCTCGCGACCAGGAGCGGGTACTGGCTGGGGCAGCAGGGACGGCTGACGTATCCGATGTTCCTGCCCGAGGGCGGCACGCACTACGAGCCGGTCTCCTGGGAGCGCGCCTTCGACATCATCGGCGAGGAGATCACCGCCCTCGGCTCCCCCGACGAGGCCGTCTTCTACACCTCCGGCCGCACCAGCAACGAGGCCGCGTTCCTCTACCAGCTCTTCGCGCGCGAGCTCGGCACCAACAATCTGCCGGACTGCTCGAACATGTGCCACGAGTCGTCCGGGTCGGCCCTCTCCGAGACCATCGGCATCGGCAAGGGCAGCGTGCTGCTGGAGGACATGTACCAGGCCGACCTGATCATCGTCGCAGGCCAGAACCCGGGCACCAACCATCCGCGGATGCTCTCCGCCCTGGAGAAGGCCAAGGCGAACGGCGCGAAGATCATCAGCGTCAATCCGCTGCCCGAGGCCGGCCTGGAGCGCTTCAAGAACCCGCAGACTCCGCAGGGCATGCTCAAGGGCGCCGCGCTCACCGACCTCTTCCTGCAGATCCGCATCGGCGGCGACCAGGCCCTCTTCCGGCTCCTCAACAAGCTGATCCTGGAGACGGAAGGAGCGGTCGACGAGGAGTTCGTGCGCGAGCACACCCACGGCTACGAGGAGTTCGAGGCGGCCGCCCGTGCCGCCGACTGGGACGAGACGCTCACCGCGACCGGCCTCACCCAGGAGGACATCCACCAGGCCCTGGCCATGATCCTGGCCTCGGAGCGCACCATCGTCTGCTGGGCCATGGGCCTCACCCAGCACAAGCACTCGGTGCCGACCATCCGCGAGGTCGTCAACTTCCTTCTGCTGCGCGGCAACATCGGCCGCCCCGGCGCGGGCGTGTGCCCGGTGCGCGGTCACTCGAACGTGCAGGGCGACCGCACCATGGGCATCTTCGAGCGGCCCGCCCCCGCCTTCCTGGACGCCCTGGAGAAGGAGTTCGGGTTCGCGCCCCCGCGCGAGCACGGCTACGACGTCGTACGGGCCATCCGGGCGATGCGCGACGGCGAGGCGAAGGTCTTCTTCGCGATGGGCGGCAACTTCGTGTCCGCCACGCCCGACACGGACGTCACCGAGGCGGCGATGCGGCGCGTCCGGCTGACCGTGCATGTGTCGACCAAGCTCAACCGCAGCCACGCCGTCACCGGTGCCCGTGCGCTGATCCTGCCGACGCTGGGCCGCACCGAGCGCGATCTGCAGGGCAGCGGTGAGCAGTTCGTGACGGTCGAGGACTCGATGGGCATGGTGCACGCCTCCCGGGGGCGTCTGGAGCCCGCGAGCACGCATCTGCTGTCCGAACCGGCCATCGTCTGCCGGCTGGCACGCCGCGTGCTGGGCGAGGGCAGCCCGACGCCCTGGGAGGAGTTCGAGAAGGACTACGCGACGGTCCGGGACCGTATCGCGCGGGTCGTCCCCGGCTTCGAGGACTTCAACGCGCGCGTGGCCCGCCCCGGCGGCTTCACGCTCCCGCACGCCCCGCGCGACGAGCGCCGCTTCCCGACGGCGACGGGCAAGGCCAACTTCACCGCGGCCCCGGTCGAGTACCCGGAGGTGCCCGAAGGGCGGCTGCTGCTGCAGACGCTGCGGTCGCACGACCAGTACAACACCACGATCTACGGCCTGGACGACCGCTACCGGGGGATCAAGAACGGCCGCCGGGTGGTCATGATCAACCCCGAGGACGCACAGCGGCTCGGCATCGCCGACGGGTCGTACGTCGACCTCGTGAGCGAGTGGAAGGACGGGATCGAGCGCCGGGCGCCCGGCTTCCGCGTCGTGCACTATCCGACGGCCCGGGGCTGTGCGGCCGCGTACTACCCGGAGACCAACGTCCTGGTCCCGCTGGACGCCACCGCGGACACCAGCAACACCCCGGCCAGCAAGTCCGTGGTCGTACGTCTGGAACAATCGGCCGCCGACTGAGCGTTTGCTCAGTCGACTGTCACCGACCGGACAAGACGACCGGGCAAGACGAACGGAGCCGGACCCCATGGGCGAGCAGCAGCACGTGAAGTTCCCGCAAGAGGTCATCGACGAGTACGCCGCCCTCGGCGTCGACCTGCCGGCCCTGTTCTCCGCCGGGCACCTCGGGAACCGTATGGGTGTCCAGATAGTGGAAGCCTCCGCCGAGCGGGTTGTCGGGACCATGCCGGTGGAGGGGAACACCCAGCCGTACGGGCTGCTGCACGGCGGCGCGTCCGCGGTGCTCGCCGAGACACTGGGCTCGGTGGGGTCGATGCTGCACGCCGGCAGCTCCAAGATCGCCGTCGGCGTGGACCTGAACTGCACGCACCACCGGGGCGCCCGCTCCGGCCTCGTGACCGGAGTGGCCACACCGCTGCACCAGGGCCGCTCCACGGCGACGTACGAGATCGTGATCAGCGACGAGCAGGGCAAGCGGGTGTGCACCGCGCGGCTGACCTGTCTGCTGCGGGACGTGAACCCGGGCGACGGGGAGCACCTGCGCTCGGCGGGCTGACACCGACGCCCGACCCCTGACGCCACGATGCGTCACCACCGGCCCTCACGCGCCCTCGCGCTCTCGCACCGCCGTGACGGCCGGCACCCTCGCGTTGTCGTCATGGCCAACCCCCCTACACCTCTCAGCCGTTGAAACCCGGGTGTGAGGCGGCATACCGTCGGGGCATGACGACGGGAGGAGCCCGCCGCACGGGGGCGGTGCTCGCACTGGCGCTGCTGGCCGCCGGCCTGGCGGCCGGCTGCGGCCAGCCGGGCGCTCGCGACGCCACGGACAAGGCCGGGGCGAGCGCCAACTCGCCCTCCCCGTCGGCGACTCCACCCGCTCGGCTGTGCGCGCAGATCATCGGCTACTGGTCGCGCCGGACGCTGGACGACGACACCTACGGCGACTACCAGTCGATGGGCCTGTCCGACGGCCAGTACGAGATCCTGCGCAAGGTCGTGGACGCCGCCCGGGCGGAGCGGAAGCGGGCGGACGCACCGTCGGCCGAGCGGCTGATCGACCGCCGGGCAAGGGAGTTGTGCGAGAAGCGGTACCGAAACGGCGAGCCGACCGGAGGCCCATGGGGAGCCGGATGAGGCAATCCCAATTCCACTTTCGGACCCCATATTCATGCCCCATACATGAAAAAGGCGGGTGCACACCGAAGACCTTTCCCGGCTGTAACTGTGCGTAATGCGCCTGCAATAAAGACCCCCCATCTCCCCCGCGACACGCACCCTTCCCGCAAGTCCCCAGAACCGCCCAGGTACCCTTCAGCAACGCACCTGGTAATCACCAAAACGCGTGAACACTCGTGAAGGAGCTACGCGCGAACGCTGCGAGTTCTCACAATGTGGACAGGGCGAATCGGCTGGAAATCCGCTCTTCCCCCCACTGAGTACCGCTCAGAGTTACCCCGTGTCATAACAAGAGCGTCACAGCCTTGGTCAGGGCCTCCTCCATGTTCCCCACACCCGCTTAGAGTCACGGCCAGTCACCGAGCCATCGGATTCGAAGTCACTTCGGCCCAGCGCTCGACTCGGCGCGTTCCATGGGGAGCCGCCGTGCCAGGGAAAGGACCTGATTCGTGCGTCAACGTTCGATCATCGCCATAACCGCCGCGCTCGCGGCGGGATCGCTGACACTCACGGCATGTGGGTCGCGTGACGACGACGGCGGCAGCAGCAACGGCGACAAGACCACAGTTGTGATCGGCGTCGACGCCCCGCTGACCGGCGACCTGTCGGCCCTCGGCCTGGGCATCAAGAACTCCGCCGACCTGGCCGCCAAGACGGCCAACAAGAAGGAGTACGTCAAGGGCGTCGAGTTCAAGATCGAGGCGCTCGACGACCAGGCTCAGCCCTCCGTCGGCCAGCAGAACGCCCAGAAGTTCATCAGCAACAAGGACGTCCTCGGCGTCGTCGGCCCGCTGAACTCCAGCGTCTCGCAGCAGATGCAGAAGCCGTTCAGCGACGCCGGCCTCACCCAGGTCTCCCCGGCCAACACCGGTACCGAGCTGACCCAGGGCGACGGCTGGAAGACCGGCAAGTCGGTCCGCCAGTTCAAGACGTTCTTCCGTACGGCCACCACGGACGAGATCCAGGGTGCCTTCGCCGCCGACTACCTGTACAACCAGGCGAAGCTCAAGAAGGTCTACCTGATCGACGACCAGAAGACCTACGGCGCCGGCCTCGCCGCCTCCTTCAAGGCGAACTTCACCAAGTTCGGTGGCCAGATCGTCGGCAGCGACCACATCAACCCCGACGACCGTGACTTCAACGCCGTGGTCGCCAAGATCAAGAAGACCGGCGCCCAGGCCCTGTACTACGGCGGCGAGTACCCGGCGGCCGGCCCGCTGAGCCAGCAGCTCAAGGACAGCGGCCAGAACATCCCGCTCATGGGCGGCGACGGCATCTACTCCGGCGAGTTCCCGAAGCTGAACAAGAAGGCCGAGGGTGACCTCGCGACCTCCGTCGGCAAGCCGGTCGAGCAGCTCGACTCCGCCAAGACCTTCATCAAGGACTACGAGGCGGCGGGCTACGAGGACGCCTACGAGGCGTACGGCGGCCTCACCTACGACGCCACCTGGTCGATCATCGAGGCCGTCAAGCTGGCGGTCGAGGGCAACGACGGCAAGGTCCCGTCCGACGGCCGCAAGGCGGTCCTGGACGCCATGGCCAAGGTCAAGTTCGACGGCGTCACCGGCACCATCTCGTTCGACGAGTTCGGTGACACCACGAACCACACGATGACCGCGTACAAGGTCAAGAAGAACGCCTGGGCTCCCGAGTTCAGCGGCGAGCCCAAGCTGGGCTAGCAGAGGACGAGTAGAGAACACTCCCCCATCACACATTGATCCAGGCCGCGCGGGAGCACCCATCAGCGCTCCCGCGCGGCGCCATATCCGAACCACTCCACGGAGGCCCTGCGGTGAACGAACTGCCGCAACAGCTGGCCAATGGACTCATCCTCGGCGCGATGTACGGACTCATCGCGATCGGCTACACGATGGTCTACGGCATCGTCCAGCTCATCAACTTCGCCCACGGCGAGATCTTCATGGTCGGGGGCTTCGGGGCCCTCACCGTCTGGTTGGTACTCCCCGAAGGCTTCGGCCTAGCCGCTGCCGTCCCGCTGATGATCATTGGCGGCATCCTCGTATCGGTCGCCGTCGGCACGGCGGCGGAACGCTTCGCCTACCGTCCCCTGCGCACCGCGCCACGGCTGGCACCCCTCATCACCGCCATCGGCCTGTCCATCGTCCTGCAGCAGGCCGTGTGGATGTGGTACCCGGACGCGAAGAAGGACCACCCCTTCCCGCAGTTCGAAGGCGGCCCCGTCGACATACTCGGCGCCAACATCCAGCGCGGCGACCTCTTCGTCCTCATAGCCGCCCCGCTCTGCATGATCGCCCTCGGCCTGTTCGTCAACAAGACGCGCTCCGGCCGCGGCATGCAGGCCACCGCCCAGGACCCGGACACGGCCAAGCTGATGGGCATCAACACCGACCGCATCATCGTCATGGCGTTCGCCATCGGTGCCGCGTTCGCCGCCATCGCCGCCGTCGCCTACGGCCTCAAGAACGGCCAGGTCGGCTTCCGCATGGGCTTCCTGATGGGCCTCAAGGCCTTCACCGCGGCCGTGCTCGGCGGCATCGGCAACATCTACGGCGCCATGCTCGGCGGTGTCGTCCTCGGCGTCGCCGAGTCCCTCGCCACCGGCTACATCGGCGACATCCCCGGCATGGAACTCTTCGGCGGCGGCGCCTGGAAGGACGTATGGGCGTTCACCCTGCTCATCCTCGTCCTCCTGTTCAGGCCACAGGGCCTGCTCGGCGAACGCGTCGCGGATCGGGCGTGATACCCATGACCACCGAGACCCCCATGGACAAGACCACCGACACCACCAAGGTGTCCACCGCGGAGGCCACCCCGCTCATCCCGCTGCCGCCCGCCGCGGCACGCGCGCTGACCGTCGTAGGCTCCGCCGTCGCCCTCATAGGCACCTTCCTCGCCTGGACCTGGACCGAGGAGTTCCCGGGCAAGCTCACCATCACCGGCTACCCCGGCGGCCTCCAGGTCCTCACCCTCGTGGGCTCCGTGCTCACGCTGCTGTTCGCCTTCTCCGGCTACGGCATCCGCGGCCTGCGCTGGCTCACCCCGGGCGGCAAGAGCAGCGCCGTGCTGCTCGCCTCTCTCGGCGTGTTCGGCACCACCGGCTACGCGATGGGTGCGATCAGCCAGGAGCTCGGCGGCCTGGTCAACCTGGAGCCCGGCGCCTGGGTCTCCGGCATCGGCGCGCTCGTCGCCGTGATCGGCGCCCTCGGCCTCCCGCTCGACCAGCCCTACAGCTCGGCGGACCCGACCCCGAACCTCTGGGGCCGTATCCGCCACGCGCTCACCGCCCCCGAGCCCGGCCGCGCCAGGGAACTGCCCTCCTGGGCCGAGATCCTGATCATCGCCGCGGGCTTCGGCGTCGGCCTGTACGTCTTCGCGTACGGCATCGGCACCGAGTACTCAGAGCTGTTCATCGGCTTCCTGATCGTCACGGCCTTCGGCTTCACCGCCGTGACCCGCGCGGGCCTGCTCAAGCGGCTCTCGCACCTCACCGCCAAGCACCGCAACGTGACCATGGCTGCGGCCTTCGTCGCGGCGATCTGCTTCCCGTTCACCCAGAGCAACGACCAGTTCGCCCTCATCGGCGCGAACATCCTGATCTTCGCCACGGTCGCCCTGGGCCTCAACGTCGTCGTCGGCCTCGCCGGCCTCCTCGACCTCGGTTACGTCGCCTTCCTCGGCGTCGGCGCCTACGCCGCCGCCCTGGTCTCCGGCTCCCCGCAGTCGAGCATCGGCGTCCACTTCCCGTTCTGGGCTGCCGTTCTCACCGGCGCCGCCGCCTCGCTGATCTTCGGCGTGGTGATCGGTGCCCCGACCCTGCGACTGCGCGGCGACTACCTCGCCATCGTGACGCTCGGCTTCGGTGAGATCTTCCGCATCACCATGAACAACCTGAACGGCAACAGCGGACCGGACGTCACCAACGGCTCCAACGGCATCCCCAACATCCCGGACCTGGAGATCTTCGGGTTCAACCTCGGGCTGCCGCACGACGTCCTGGGCACCGAACTCACCCGTTCCGGCAACTACTACCTGCTGATGCTGCTGTGCACGGCGATCGTCGTCATGGTCTTCCGCCGCTCGGCGGAGTCCCGCATCGGCCGCGCGTGGGTCGCCATCCGCGAGGACGAGACCGCCGCGACCGCGATGGGCATCAACGGCTTCCGCCTGAAGCTCCTCGCCTTCGCGCTCGGCGCCTCCCTCGCCGGTCTCGCGGGCACCGTGCAGTCGCACGTGTCGTACAGCGTGACTCCCGAGCAGTACCAGTTCGCCGGCTCCGTGCCGCCGAACTCGGCCTTCCTGCTCGCCGCCGTCATCCTCGGCGGTATGGGCACCATCAGCGGTCCGCTGATCGGCGCCGCGCTGCTCTACCTGATCCCGGCCAAGCTCCAGTTCATGGCGGAGTACCAGCTGCTCCTCTTCGGCTTCGCGCTGATGCTGCTGATGCGCTTCCGTCCCGAGGGCCTGGTCGCCGACCGCAGGAAGCAGCTCGAATTCCACGAGACCGGACAGCTCGACGTACCGGAGGACAAGCCGTTGCCCGAAGGCGCGACCGGCGTCGCGAAGGCAGGGGCGTGACCGCCATGACCACCACCACGACCGCACCCACCAGCACCACGGTGCTCGACGCGACCGGTGTCACGATGCGCTTCGGCGGTCTGACCGCCGTACGCGACGTGGACCTCCAGGTGAACACCGGCGAGATCGTCGGCCTCATCGGCCCCAACGGCGCCGGTAAGACGACCTTCTTCAACTGCCTCACCGGTCTGTATGTGCCGACCGAGGGCAAGGTCGCCTACAAGGGCACCGTCCTGCCGCCCAAGCCGCACCTGGTCACCCAGGCCGGCATCGCCCGTACGTTCCAGAACATCCGGCTCTTCGCCAATATGACCGTTCTGGAGAACGTGCTGGTCGGACGGCACACCCGGACCAAGGAAGGCCTCTGGTCGGCCCTCCTTCGGCTGCCCGGCTTCAAGAAGGCCGAGGACGAGTCCCGCGCCCGGGCCATGGAACTCCTGGAGTTCACCGGTCTCGCCGCCAAGGCCGACCACCTCGCCCGCAACCTGCCCTACGGCGAGCAGCGCAAGCTGGAGATCGCCCGGGCACTGGCGAGCGAGCCCGGTCTGCTCCTCCTGGACGAGCCGACCGCCGGTATGAACCCGCAGGAGACCCGTGCGGCCGAAGAGATCATCTTCGCCATCCGGGACAAGGGCATCGCCGTCCTCGTCATCGAGCACGACATCCGGTTCATCATGAACCTCTGTGACCGGGTCGCCGTGCTGGTCCAGGGCGAGAAGATCGTCGAGGGCCCCGCCGAGGTCGTCCAGGCCGACGAGCGCGTCATCGCCGCCTACCTGGGCACGCCCTTCGAGGGCGAGCCCGGCACCGCGGAGGTCGCCGCGGTCGAGGCCGCCGAGGCGCAGAGCACCACGGAAGGGGACGACAAGTGACCGCACTGCTGGAGGTCGAGGACCTCAGGGTCGCCTACGGCAAGATCGAGGCCGTCAAGGGCATCTCCTTCAAGGTGAACGCGGGCGAGGTCGTCACCCTCATCGGCACCAACGGCGCCGGCAAGACGACGACGCTGCGCACCCTGTCCGGCCTCCTTCAGCCGCTGTCGGGCCACATCCGGTTCGACGGCAAGTCGCTGAAGAAGGTCCCCGCCCACAAGGTCGTCTCGCTGGGGCTCGCCCACTCCCCCGAGGGGCGGCACATCTTCCCCCGCATGACGATCGAGGACAACCTCCGCCTCGGCGCGTTCCTGCGCACCGACAAGGAGGGCATCGAGAAGGACATCCAGCGCGCCTACGACCTCTTCCCCATCCTCGGGGAGCGTAGGAAGCAGGCCGCGGGCACCCTGTCCGGCGGTGAGCAGCAGATGCTCGCCATGGGACGGGCGCTGATGTCCCGGCCGAAGCTGCTCATGCTCGACGAGCCCAGCATGGGTCTCTCCCCGATCATGATGCAGAAGATCATGTCCACCATCAAGGAGCTCAAGTCCCAGGGCACCACCATTCTGCTCATCGAGCAGAACGCCCAGGCCGCGCTCTCCCTGGCCGACCACGGCCATGTGATGGAGGTCGGCAAGATCGTCCTCTCCGGCTCCGGGCAGGACCTGCTGCACGACGAGTCCGTGCGGAAGGCGTACCTGGGC
Organism: Streptomyces sp. NPDC059010; assembly: GCF_042740355.1. Lineage (NCBI taxonomy): Bacteria > Bacillati > Actinomycetota > Actinomycetes > Kitasatosporales > Streptomycetaceae > Streptomyces > Streptomyces sp. NPDC059010. Next base: position 164 of record NZ_JBHYJA010000077.1, on the reverse strand, counting down.
GAGGACTGATCGCCCGCGCATACGGCGAGGCCCCCCGGCCCCCCCCGGGGGGCGGGGCGCCCCCCGCTGAGCCGCGGTGGGCCCCCGGCGGGGGCCGGCTGTCTCCCTCGCTGGGGGCGGCGCAGCGGCGAGGTCAGCGACACGTCGCGCAGGTAGTCCAGGAC
>NZ_JBHYJA010000076.1:8366-28504 GCF_042740355.1 Streptomyces sp. NPDC059010 | reverse complement strand
GGGTGCGGTTATCACGGTCGCCGTGTCCCCCGCCCCCGGCTACAACACCAACCCCGACCCCCACGGGCCTAAAACCGACACCCGCCCGGCCCGCCCCGCGGCCGCCCCGCGCCTCGGCGTGCCGCTGAAGGAGAACGCGGGCATCACGGTCGTCGACTACGCCCAGCCGAACGTGGCGAAGGAGATGCACGTCGGCCACCTGCGGTCGGCGGTCATCGGCGACGCCCTGCGCGGCATGCTCGACTTCACCGGCGAGCAGACGATCGGCCGGCACCACATCGGGGACTGGGGCACCCAGTTCGGCATGCTCATCCAGTACCTGTTCGAGCACCCCGGCGAGCTGGCCCCGGCGGCCGACGTCGACGGCGAGCAGGCGATGAGCAACCTGAACCGGGTCTACAAGGCCTCGCGCGCGGTCTTCGACTCGGACGAGGAGTTCAAGGAGCGGGCCCGCAAGCGGGTCGTCGCCCTGCAGTCCGGCGACAAGGAGACCCTCGAACTGTGGCAGCAGTTCGTGGACGAGTCGAAGGTCTACTTCTACTCCGTCTTCGAGAAGCTGGACATGAAGATCCGCGACGAGGAGATCGTCGGCGAGTCCGCCTACAACGAGGGCATGCCGGAGACCGCCCGCCTCCTGGAGGAGATGGGCGTCGCGGTGCGCTCCGAGGGCGCGCTGGTGGTGTTCTTCGACGAGATCCGCGGCAAGGACGACCAGCCGGTCCCGCTGATCGTGCAGAAGGCGGACGGCGGCTTCGGCTACGCGGCCTCCGACCTGACGGCGATCCGCAACCGGGTCCAGGACCTGCACGCCACGTCCCTGCTCTATGTCGTGGACGTCCGTCAGTCCCTCCACTTCAAGATGGTCTTCGAGGCGGCCCGCCGGGCCGGCTGGCTGACCGACGAGGTCACCGCGCACAACATGGGCTACGGCACGGTGCTGGGCGCGGACGGCAAGCCGTTCAAGACGCGTGAGGGCGAGACCGTACGGCTGGAGGACCTGCTGGACGAGGCGGTCGAGCGGGCGACGGCGGTCGTGCGCGAGAAGGCCGAGAAGGTGGGCCTGACCGAGGAGGAGATCGTCGAGAACGGGCGGTACGTCGGGATCGGCGCCGTGAAGTACGCGGACCTGTCGACGTCGCCGAACCGTGACTACAAGTTCGACCTGGACCAGATGGTGTCCCTGAACGGCGACACGTCGGTCTACCTCCAGTACGCGTACGCCCGTATCCAGTCGATCCTGCGCAAGGCGGAGGGAGCTACCCCGGCCGCACACCCGGAGCTCGAACTCGCCCCGGCGGAGCGGGCATTGGGCCTGCATCTGGACGCGTTCGGCGACACCGTCTTCGATGCGGCCGCGGAGTACGCCCCGCACAAGCTGGCCGCGTACCTGTACCAGCTGGCGTCGCACCTGACGACGTTCTACGACCAGTGCCCGGTCCTCAAGGCCGACACCCCGCAGCAGACGGAGAACCGCCTGTTCCTGGTCGAGCTGACGGCCCGGACCCTGCACCAGGGCATGGCCCTGCTGGGCATCCGGACGCCCGAGCGGCTGTGAGCGCCTGATGACGTGCGCGCGGCCCGTCCTCTCCCCCGCAGGGAGGACGGGGCGCGCCGTCTGTGCGGTCGCCGGGTGTCGGCTCAGCAGTACGGCTTGGAGTCGGCAGCGAACCGCTTGAACGCCGCCTTGGTCTTCGGTCCGGCGATGCCGTCGATCTCGCCGTCGTAGCCCTGATATGCCTTCAGGGAGCGCTGCAGCGCCATGATGGTGTTCTTGCCGACGATTCCGTCGATGCTGTCGTTGTAGCCCCAGTGCTGCTTGAGGTTGCGCTGCATCGCCTTCCAGCTGTTGGTGCCCAGCTGCCCGTCGAGGGCGCCGGTGTAGCCCCAGTAGTCCTGGAGCCAGCACTGGACGTACCTGGCCTCCGTGGTGCTCAGGCCGAGGTTGTTCACCGCGAGGACGGAGACCTCGGAGCTCACGGCCGGCTTCGCCTGCGCCGCGGCGAAGCTGGTGCCCGCGGTCGCGAGGCCTCCGGCGGCGAGGCCGACGACGGCGCTGACACTGACGAGGGTCCTCGTCCAGACATTCGGTCGCATGGTGTTTCCCTCTCCCTCTGGGCCGGGTGGCGGCGTCTGCCGCCGACTGGCGAGAACGAGAGTGGGGGCGGGCGACGGGGGTTGCCACAGTTGCCGCGGAAGTGACGTCAGCACGGGACGTCCCACCCGCTGACCAGCAAGGGCGCCGCTCTCCGGGACGCCAGGGCGGGACGGTTGTGGCATGCGATGGCCGGATCCTTACGGATGCGGGAACCGGCTCCCGGTACGGGCCGTGGATGCTGATGCAGAATGCGACCGGGCTCGGGCGCCGCTGACCACGGGGACCATGGGCCCGACCGTGAACGCGAGTGGGGGGAACATGTCGCGTTGGGCAGCGCTGCCCGCGGAACTTGATCCGCGCGTACGGCAGTTGGTGGTACGGCTGCGCCGGCTGAAGGACCACAGCGGGCTGAGCCTGCGCCAACTGGGGGCGAGAACGGGCTACAGCCCGAAGTCCTGGGAACGGTATCTGGGCGGCAGGTCGCTACCGCCCCGGGAGGCCGTCGAGGAACTGGCCGGGGTCGGGGGCGAGGATCCCACCCGGCTGCTGGCACTGCACGAGGTCGCCGAGGAGGCGTGGGGGAAACGGCGCGGGAACGGGTCGGCGGCGGAGGCGGGCATCCCGGTACCGGCAGCGGACACGTCCGTACCGGAGCCGCCTGCGACAGCGCCCGAGATCCTGTCGACCGAGGTCAACGGGGTGCGCTCGCCCGGAGGTTCGCTGCGTATCGCGCTCGTGGCCGGTGCCGTGGCACTGGTGCTGGCCGTCTCCACGGCGGTGCTTCTCGCCGTACGGCTGTCCGGCGACACGGGAGAAGGGACGGCGTCCCCTCGCTCGGCCTCCGCCGAACCGGCCGCGTCCGCCACCCCCACCGCACAGCCACCGGAAACGGCACCGGCCCCGCGGTCGGCGCCCGCCTACACCTGCCGGGTCGAGCGGGTCGACGGCCGCTGGTACACGGGCAACAGCCGCACTCAGGACGCCATCCTGGCCAACGGCCACGCCGGGCCCGAGGTGGCCGAGGCGCAGTGTCTGCTGCGCAGGGCGGGCCTCTCGCCGGGCGCCGTGGACGGGATCTTCGGCCCGGTGACGGAACGCGCGGTCAGGCAGGTGCAGAAGCGGGCGGATCTGGTCGTGGACGGCATCATCGGCCCGCACACCTGGAAGGTCCTACGGCGATGACGGCCCCGTCGCCGGAACGGGCCCGACTGGCCGACGCGCTACGGGACCTGAAGACGCGCACCGGTCTGAGCCTGGTCGGCCTCGCGGCGAAGACGGCGTTCAGCAAGTCCTCCTGGGACCGCTACCTCAACGGCCGGACCCTGCCCCCGCGTGAGGCGGTACAGGACCTGTGCCGCCTGGCCGGCGAGCGGGAGGGGCGCTGCCTGGCACTGTGGGAGATCGCGGAGGCGGAGGGGAGCGGGCGGGCCGGGCGTCCACCGGACGGGACACGCACGGCATCGCCGGCCCCGTCCCTGTCCCCGGACCCGCCCTCGCCTTCGCCTTCGCCCTCGCCTTCGCCTTCGCCCGAGGCTTCGCCCCGGCCGCTGCCTCCGTCTCCCTCGCCGCCCCCTCCGGCCGCACACCGCACCGCGACGGTCGCGGCGGTACTCGCGTCGGTGTGCGCCGTGGCTGTCGGCAGCATGGCGGCGGTGGCCCTCCTGCTGCCGCACCGGGACGGCGAACCACGCTCGTCCCTGTCACCGTCCCCCGCCCCGACCGCACCGCGCTGCCAGGGCGCGGCCTGTGAGGGCAAGAGCCCGATGCACATGAAGTGCGGCGGCTCACCGACGACCCTCGCCACGCACCACACGGCCACCGGAGCCTGGCTGGAACTGCGCTACAGCGAGGAGTGCGGCACGAGTTGGGCCCGGATGTGGGGGACGAGCATCGGCGACCGGATCGAGATGACGGCGAGCGGTCATGACGAGGGCGGTGACAATCCTCGTGGCCCCGTCCTCAGCGCAGAGGTCCGGAACACCGTCGACGCCGACTCCTACGTCTACACCCCCATGACCGCCTCCCGTCCGGGCGCCGTCGTCCGGTCCTGCTTCCGTCCCACGGCGGGCGGCGAGAAGGAATGCTTCGACGGCTCGGTGCCCGAGTGAGCGCGAGGCTCGTTGTCAGTGCCACCGCCTAGAGTCACCGACATGGCGACACTTCCGAACCCCCTGCCGAAGCTGGCCACCGACATGACGGGTGCGGCCCTGGGCCTCCAACTCCCGCCCGGGCGACTCGTCGACGCGACGGACGAGGGTCCGTGGCATGAGCCCCTGCTGTGGTTCGCGGACGAACCGGCCGCACCCGGCGCCTGGACGGCACTGGAGTCGGCGCGGCGGGCGGGCGGGCTACTGCCGGTCGTCATCGACGTGGGCGGGAGCCAGGGCGACCCCGAGGGCTGGGAGTTGATGCCCGGGGAGATGTCGTACCCGGGGGATCACGACGCCGAAGAGGTGCTGGAGGACTTCTGGTACGAGTGCGCGACGCAGGAGGACGGGGAGCTCGGAGCGGCTGGGGCCGACGGGGAGGACAGGGCCGCCGGGGAGGATGGGGAGGACGGAGAGTGGCCCGGCCTGGCGGCGCCCACCGCCACCACCGACTCCCCCGACCCGGACTCGCTGGCCACCGACATCGCGGACGCCCTGGTCGAGAACGGCGGCCCGCTGAAGGACCCCCGCCTCGCCCTGGTCCCGGCCCGCCGCAGCGCGGACATTCCGGCGGCGATCGGCTGGTCGGGCCCGATGAACCACGAGAACGACACGGCCCGCCTCTGCGCGGTGCTCCGCTCCTGGGAGGACCGCTTCGGCATACGGGTGGTGGCGCTCGGCTTCGACCACCTCCTGCTCTCGGTGGCCTCCCCGCCGACCACCCTGGCCGAGGCGGAGGCCGTGGCCGCCGAGCACTTCGCGTTCTGCCCGGACAACATCTGGCAGAGCAGCGACACCACGCTCCGCGCCTACGCCGGGAACCAGCTCCTCAACCAGCCGGTCTGGCACTTCTGGTGGGACTGACGCCCGCCCTGAGCCCCTCCCCCAGCCTCCTCAGCCCTTCCCCGATCTCCTCCGGCGTCTGCGTCACGAAGCACAGGCGCAGCGTCGACCGGTCAGGCTCACCGGCGTAGAAGGGGGCGCCGGGGACGTAGGCGACATCGTGCCGCACGACCTCCGGCAGCAGCGCGGTCGTGTCGTACGACTCCGGCAGCCGGGCCCAGACGAACATGCCGCCTGCCGGACGGTTCCAGGTGGAGCCGTCCGGCAGGGCGTCCGCCAGTCCCGCCAGCATGGCGTCGCGGCGTGCGCGGTAGACGTCCCGGACGCGGGCCACATGGGTGTCGAGGCCGGTGAGGCAGCGGGCGGCGGCGAGTTGGTTGACGGTCGCGGTGTGCAGGTCGGCGGCCTGCTTGGCGACCGCGCAGGCACGCTTCAGGGCGGCCGGTGCCCGCAGCCAGCCCAGCCGCAGACCGGGAGCCATCACCTTGGAGAAGGAGCCGAGCAGCACCGTACGGTCCTCGGCTCCGGGGCAGGAGGCGATCCAGGGCACGCGCTCGCCGTCGTACCGCAGTTCGCCGTACGGGTCGTCCTCGACGATCCACACCCCGCACCGGGCGGCGACCTGGGCGACGGCGGCCCTGCGCTCGGCGGGCAGGGTCCGGCCGGTCGGGTTCTGGAAGGTCGGCACGGTGTAGAAGAGCTTCGGCCGCTCCCGCACCACCAGTTCCTCCAGCGCCCGCGGATCCACCCCGTCCGCGTCGCCCGGCACGGCCACGATCCGCGCTCCGGCGAGGCCGAAGACCTGAAGCGCCGCCAGATAGCAGGGGTCCTCGACGAGGACGGTGTCCCCGGGGTCCACCAGCGCGGTGGCCAGCAATGACAGCCCCTGCTGGGAGCCGGTGGTGATGAGCAGGTCGTCGGCATCGGTCCCGAGCCCCCGCGCCGACATCCGCGCGGCGAGCCCGGCACGCAGACTCGGCTCGCCCTCGGTGGTGGAGTACTGCAGGGCCTGCGCCGGCGTCTCGGCGAGCACCTCCCGGAAGGCGGCCGCGATGCCCTCCCGGTCGAACAGTTCCGGCGCGGGCAGCCCGCCCGCGAAGTTGATGACCTCGGGCCGGGCGGTGACGGCGAGAATGTCCCGCACCGGCGACCCCCCGACGACCGCGGCCCGCGTGGCGAACGACGGCACGGCGGCCGGGGCGCGTTCGGGTTCGCGATCGGATGCGTGGGGCGCGGGCTCGATGACGGTCATGACACGGCTCCTTGGGCTGCGCCGGCGCGACTACGACGACGAAGGTGACGGCTCGTGCCGGGCAGCCTAGAGAACTACATGCCGCCTACAAGCAGCTTTCCGCGATACGGACCCACGGCTCCCGTCCACCGCGTCCGGCACCGCCCGTCCCCGCCCCTGCCGTCCCACGCCACGCCACCGGGACGGACCATTCCCGCAGGTCAACGGTGTTCCCGCCACTTGGGCGTCCCGAATTCCCCGCCGAAGGTGGCGACGATGACGGATGATCACGCAGGCTGGGGTCCGACCCCAACCCCCACCCACGGAAAGGGCCACCATGTCGGCGTCCGCACCCCCCGCCCGTCACCCCCGCGCCCGGCTGCTGGCCGCCACGCTGGTGGCGATCGCCGCGCTCACGCTCACCGCGTGCGAGGACGGCCAGGGCCTGCGCGACGAGGGCCCGTCGACCCCGACGAGCCCCACGGCGACGCAGTCCACAACTCCCCCGGCGTCCAAGAGCCGGTGACAGTGCCCCGCAACCCACCACCGCGAGCCCCCGCAGGCCCCCGAAGGGCCGCCACCGACAGACCGGCGGGCGCTGCTACCGCCCGAGCTTCTGCGCGGCCTCGGTCGCCCAGTAGGTGAGGATGTTGCGCGCACCCGCCCGCTTGATGCCGGTCAGCGCCTCAAGGATGGCCCGGTCCCGGTCGATCCAGCCCTTCTCGGCGGCGGCCTCGATCATCGAGTACTCGCCGGAGATCTGATAGGCGGCGACCGGCACGTCCACGGCGTCGGCGACCCGCGCCAGGATGTCGAGGTAGGGCCCGGCCGGCTTGACCATCACCATGTCGGCGCCCTCCTCCAGGTCGAGGGCGAGCTCACGCAGGGACTCCCGCGCATTGGCGGGGTCCTGCTGGTACGTCTTGCGGTCGCCCTTCAGCGACGAGCCGACGGCCTCCCGGAAGGGCCCGTAGAAGGCGGAGGCGTACTTGGCGGTGTAGGCGAGGATGGCGACGTCGTCCCGCCCGATCTGGTCGAGGGCGTCCCGGACGACCCCGATCTGCCCGTCCATCATCCCGCTGGGCCCCACGACATGGGCTCCGGCGTCGGCCTGGACCTGTGCCATCTCGGCGTACCGCTCCAGGGTGGCGTCATTGTCGACGCGCCCGTCGGAGTCGAGCACTCCGCAGTGCCCGTGATCGGTGGTCTCGTCGAGGCAGAGGTCGGACATGACAAGCAGGTCGTCCCCCACCTCGGCCCGCACATCGCGGATGGCGACCTGCAGGATCCCGTCCGGATCGGTACCGGGCGTCCCGAGGGCGTCCTTCTTGTCCTCCTCGGGCACCCCGAACAGCATGATCCCGGAGACACCGGCCTCGACGGCCTCGGCCGCGGCCTTCTTCAGACTGTCCCGGGTGTGCTGGACGACCCCCGGCATGGCGGTGATCGGCACGGGCTCGCTGACGCCCTCGCGCACGAAGGCCGGGAGGATGAAGTCGGCGGGGTGCAGCCTGGTCTCGGCGACCATGCGCCGCATCGCCGGAGTGGTCCGCAGACGCCGCGGCCGCGTACCGGGGAAGGATCCGTACGTCGTCATGCCACCTACGCTACGCCCGCCCCGGCAGCACCTTTGCCGACTGGCCGTCGGAACGGCACGGGCGCGGACGACGGCCCGGAATGCGCCCCGCACACCCCCAGGTCCATCCTGAAGAGAAGCCCGAAGAACGGCCCTCGGGGCAGCCCCTGCCCCTCCTGACAGACAGCAGGGAGGCCGCGATGACCGCCGCCACCCACCACAACATCCCCGACCTCTTCGCCCTCTCCGAGATCCACGGCCCGGTCCTGCGCCCCGGCGACGACGGCTACGCCGACGAGGTCACCGGCTTCAACCTGTCCGCGCAGCACACGCCCGAGGTGGTCGTGGGCGCGACGGGCGCGGACGACATAGTGCGGGCCCTGCGCTGGGCGTCGGCCACCGATACGCCGGTGGCGGTCCAGGCGACGGGCCACGGAGCGAACTTCCCCATCCCGTACGGCCTGTTGATCACGACGACCCGTATGACAGAGGTACGCGTCGACCCGGACCGGCGCACGGCGACGGTCGGGGCCGGCGCGAAGTGGAGCCATGTCCTGAACGCGTCCGCACCACACGGCCTGGCCGCACTCTGCGGCACCTCCACGGACGCGGGCGTCGTCGGCTACACCCTGGGCGGCGGCCTGCCGGTCCTGGGCCGCACCTACGGCTACGCGGCGGACCTGGTCCGCTGCCTCCAGGTGGCCACGCCCGACGGCACGCTCAGCGAGTGCGACCCGGACCACGCTCCAGAGCTGTTCTGGGCGTTGCGCGGCGGCAAGGGCAACGTAGGAGTGGTCACGTCACTGACCTTCGAACTGCTCCCGGTGTCCACCCTCCTCGGCGGCGGCATCTACTGCCCCGGCGAACACGCGGAGGCACTCCTGACGGCCTGGGCCGACTGGACCCGCGAAGTCCCCGACGAGATGTGCACCGCGTTCAGCCTGCTGCGCCTGCCGCCCCTCCCCGAGATCCCCGAGCCTCTGCGCGGCGGCTTCTGGGCCAGGGTGGCAGTGGCCTGCACGGGCGACCTGAGGGCGGGCGCGGAGCTCCTGTCCCCGATCCGCTCGGCGGCACCGGTGACAGTCGACACGGTGCAGGAAATGCCGTACGCGGCGATGGACCGCATCTACACGGAGCCCCAGGACCCGCTCCCCGCCCGGGAGTCCTGCGCCCTGCTCCGCGATCTGACGCCGGACGCCATCCGCACGTTCCTGTCCCAGGTGGGCCCGGAGGTCCCCGACTGCCCGCTGCTCCTGGTGGAGATCCGCCACATGGGAGGCGCCCTCGCCCGACCCGCCCGCCTGGCGGACGCGATCTGCTCCCGCGACGCGGACTACTTCCTGGAAGCCGTGGGCGTCCTGGCCTCCCCACCGGCGGCGGAGGCCATAGAGCGGGCCACGGCAGCCCTCTACACGGCGATGTCCCCTTACGGAACCGGCCGCACGATGGTCAACATCCACGGCACCCCGGGCGACGACACCGACCGCGCCCGAGCCTGGACGCCAGAGGTCTACAGCCGCCTGCGCCAGGCCAAATCAACGTACGACCCGGGCAACTTGCTGCGCTTCGGCCACACCATCAGCCCCTCCGGCGTTTGAGGAGCGGGGGCCCAGGGGCGGCGGGGGGGCGAGAACCCTCAGGCCCGCACCCACATCACCGCCCCCACATCCCTTACGTCGTCGACCGCCGCCGCCGAGCCCCCGGCCGCCGCTCGCTCGGCCGAGTGACCGGATCCCCGGCCTCGACCGCGGCGGCACGCCGCCGCAGCCCGAAGTCCGCCAGCGCCTCGGCCAACTTGTGCACGGACGGCTCGGGAGCCATCACGTCCACCCGCAGGCCGTGTTCCTCGGCGGTCTTCGCGGTGGCGGGCCCGATACAGGCGATCACGGTCACGTTGTGCGGCTTGCCCGCGATCCCCACGAGGTTGCGCACCGTGGACGAGGACGTGAAGAGAACGGCATCGAAGCCACCTCCCTTGATCGCCTCCCGCGTCTCGGCCGGCGGCGGCGAAGCCCGCACGGTCCGATAGGCCGTGACGTCGTCGACCTCCCAGCCCAGCTCGATCAGCCCGGCCACCAGGGTCTCCGTGGCGATGTCGGCCCGCGGCAGGAACACCCGGTCGATCGGGTCGAAGACAGGGTCGTACGGGGGCCAGTCCTCCAGCAGCCCCGCGGCCGACTGCTCCCCGCTCGGCACCAGATCCGGCTTCACGCCGAAGGCGATGAGCGCCTTCGCGGTCTGCTCCCCCACCGCCGCGACCTTGATCCCGGCGAACGCCCGCGCGTCGAGCCCGTACTCCTCGAACTTCTCCCGCACGGCCTTGACCGCGTTCACCGAGGTGAAGGCGATCCACTCGTACCGCCCGGTCACGAGCCCCTTCACGGCCCGCTCCATCTGCTGGGGCGTGCGCGGCGGCTCGACGGCGATCGTCGGCACCTCGTGCGGCACGGCCCCGTACGACCGCAACTGGTCGGAGAGCGAAGCCGCCTGCTCCTTCGTGCGCGGCACGAGCACCCGCCACCCGAAGAGCGGCTTGGACTCGAACCACGACAACTGGTCGCGCTGTGCTGCGGCGGAACGCTCACCGACCACGGCTATCACCGGCCGGCCGCCCTCCGGCGAGGGCAGCACCTTGGCCTGCTTCAGCGTCTGGGCGATGGTGCCCAGCGTCGCGGTCCAGGTCCGCTGCCGAGTCGTCGTACCGGCGACGGTGACGGTCAGCGGCGTATCGGGCTTGCGTCCCGCCGACACCAGTTCACCGGCGGCCGCGCCCACGGAGTCCAGCGTCGTCGACACGACCACGGTCCCGTCCGACGCGCCGACCTCGGTCCAGCATCGGTCGGACGCGGTACGCGCGTCCACGAACCGCACGTCCGCTCCTTGCGCGTCCCGCAGCGGCACACCGGCGTAGGCGGGCACGCCCACGGCCGCGGCGACACCCGGCACGACCTCGAACGGCACACCGGCCGCGGCGCACGCCAGCATCTCCTCGGCGGCGTACGTGTCGAGCCCGGGATCCCCGGACACCGCACGCACGACCCGCCTGCCGCCCCGCGCGGCCTCCATGACAAGATGTGCCGCATCCCGCACCGCGGGTAGCCCAGCGGTTGTTGACGCACCGTCAACAACGGCCAGTTGAGGCGTGCCTGTGCCCGGGGCGGCGTCCGCATCGGGACCCGTGTCCGTATGCACTTCGGCGACGCCCGTTCTGGCGTGCTGGCGTACGACGTCGAGCACCTCGTGCTCGGCGACGAGTACGTCTGCGCTCGCCAGCGCCTCGACTGCGCGCAGGGTTAGTAGCCCCGGATCCCCGGGTCCGGCACCGAGGAAGGTGACGTGCCCGTGTTCAAGGCCGGCGGGAAGGGTGGTGGGGCTCACTGTGCTCGCTCCCCCATCAGACCGGCCGCGCCCTGGGCAAGCATCTCGGTAGCGAGTTCGCGACCGAGCGCAAGCGCTTGGTCGTGCGTCTCGGGCACGGGACCGGTGGTGGACAGCTGCACCATCCGCGTGCCGTCGGTCGTACCGACGACGCCGCGCAGGCGCATTTCCTTGACAATCTGCCCGTCGGCCAGCAGGTCGGCCAGCGCGCCCACAGGGGCGGAGCAGCCGGCCTCCAGGGCGGCGAGCAGTGATCGCTCGGCGGTCACGGCGATCCGCGTGAACGGGTCGTCGAGCTCACCGAGCGCGGCGACGAGGTCAGCGTCCCGGGCGGTGTGCCCGGCCCTGCACTCGATCGCCAGTGCCCCCTGGCCGGGGGCGGGCAAAACCGTGTCGACCGACAGGAAGTCGGTCACTTCTTCGATGCGGCCGATGCGGTTCAGGCCGGCCGCGGCCAGTACGACCGCATCCAGCTCACCGTCGCGCACGTACCGGATCCGGGTGTCGACGTTGCCGCGGATCGCCACGGCCTCGATGTCCAGTCCGTGGCTGCGCGCGTACGCGTTCAGCTGTGCCATCCGGCGCGGCGAACCCGTACCGATGCGCGCCCCGCGCGGCAGGTCGGTGAACTTCAGCGCGTCCCGCGCGACGAGCACGTCCCGCGGATCCTCCCGCTGGGGCACGGCCGCGAGGGCCAGCTCCGCGGGCTGCGCGGTCGGCAGGTCCTTGAGGGAGTGCACCGCGAAGTCGACCTCGCCCTTGAGGAGCGCGTCGCGCAGGGCGGTGACGAACACGCCGGTGCCGCCGATCTGCGCGAGGGCCTCGCGCGAGACATCGCCGTACGTGGTGATCTCGACGAGCTCGACGGGCCGTCCGGTCACCTGGCGCACGGCGTCCGCGACCTGTCCGGACTGGGCCATGGCGAGCTTGCTGCGCCGGGTGCCGAGCCGTAGTGGCTGCTGAGTCATCGTGGGCCTCGGTTCTTCTCGGTGCTGTCCTCGGCACGGGAGACGGAGGCCACCGTCTCCTGATCGAGGTCGAACAGGGTCCGCAGGGCATCCGCGTACCCGGCGCCGCCGGGCTCGGCCGCGAGCTGCTTGACCCGCACGGTCGGGGCGTGCAGGAGCTTGTCGACCACGCGCCGCACGGTCTGCGTGATCTCACTGCGGTGCTTGTCGTCGAGGCCCGGCAGCCGGCCTTCCAGTCGGGCGATCTCGTTCGCCACGACATCGGCGGCCATCGCGCGCAGGGCGACGACGGTGGGCGTGATGTGCGCGGCCCGCAGCGCCGCCCCGAAGGCCGCGACCTCGTCGGAGACGATACGGCGGACCTGGTCGACGTCGGCCGCCATCGGAGCGTCGGCGGAAGCTTCCGCCAGCGACTCGATGTCGACCAGCCGCACCCCGGCCAGCCGGTGCACGGCCGCGTCGATGTCGCGGGGCATGGCGAGGTCGAGCAGCGACAGCACCGGCGCGAGGCGAGGGGCCTCGGCGACCGGCTCGGGCTTGCGGCGCTCGGGGATCCGGCCGACGGTGGCCACGGTCGCGGCGAGCGCGGTGATCAGCTCGGCATCCGCCTCGGGGCTGCGCCGTGCGGCCTCCCGCCGGTCGACGGCACTGCCCGCGGCCCACGCCGCGTGCTGCTCCAGCGTGGCCGCGTCCATCCCGGCGACGGCGGCCTCGCCGAGCACAGAGAAACCTCCCTGCACGGCGGCGGTGAGGTCCAGCGGACAGTTCTCGTCGGTGCCGACGCTGGTGGGCGGCAGCGGGGTCTGGCGTACGTCGGCCGAGTCGGCGGCGGTCCTGGCGGCGGGCGCCTTGGCCGTCGTACGACCGCTGCCCTCGGCCCCGTCGAAGGCGACCGGCTGACCGGTACGGCCCTCCACCGCGGCGGCGACCTCCTCGGCCGTGAGGACCAGCCCGGTCGCTCCGGTGCAGGAGACGGCGACATCGGCACGTGTCAGCTCGACCGGCACCGACTCCATCGGTACCGCGCGGGCGGGCACGTCCGTGCCGTCGGCCTCGGTGAGGATCTGGGCGAGCCGCTCGGCGCGGTCGTAGGTGCGGTTGGCGACGACGATCTCGGCGACCCCAGCCCGCGCGAGCGTGGCCGCGGCCAGCGAGGACATCGAACCGGCGCCGATGACCAGCGCCTTCTTGCCGCGGGCCCACGCCGTGACGTCCGTCCCCGCGGCCAGCTGCTCCAGGCCGAAGGTGACCAGGGACTGTCCGGCGCGGTCGATGCCGGTCTCGGAGTGGGCGCGCTTGCCGACCCGCAGGGCCTGCTGGAACAGGTCGTTCAGCAGCCGCCCGGCGCTGTGCAGCTCCTGCGCCTTGGCGAGGGAGTCCTTGATCTGCCCGAGGATCTGGCCTTCCCCGACGACCATGGAGTCGAGCCCACAGGCCACGGAGAACAGATGATGTACGGCCCGGTCCTCGTAATGGACGTACAGGTACGGCGTGAGCTCGTCCAGCCCCACCCCGCTGTGCTGGGCGAGCAGCGTGGACAGCTCGGCGACACCGGCGTGGAACTTGTCGACGTCGGCGTACAGCTCGATGCGGTTGCAGGTGGCCAGCACGGCGGCCTCGGCGGCCGGTTCGGCGGCGACCGTGTCCTGCAGCAGCTTGATCTGGGCGTCCGCGCCGAGCGCGGCCCGCTCCAGGACGCTGACCGGGGCGCTGCGGTGGCTCAGCCCCACGACGAGAAGACTCATGCCGGCATCACGGCGGGTACGTCCCCGTCCGGCCCCTGATCGGCGGAGTCATCGGAGCCCTCACGAGTGGCGGCGGCCGGTCCGCCGCCGTCGGCGTGGGCCTCCTCGCCGGCCTTGCGCTGCTCGTGGAAGGCGAGGATCTGCAGCTCGATCGAGAGATCCACCTTGCGTACGTCGACGCCCTCCGGGACGGACAGCACGGTCGGCGCGAAGTTCAGGATGGAGGTGACCCCGGCGGCCACGAGCCGGTCACAGACCGGCTGGGCGGCACCGGCGGGGGTGGCGATGACGCCGATGGACACGCCGTTGTCCTGGATGATCTTCTCCAGGTCGTCGGAGTGCTGCACCGGAATGCCGGCGACCGGCTTGCCCGCCATGGCCGGGTCGGCGTCGATGAGCGCGGCGACCCGGAAGCCACGGGAGGCGAACCCGCCGTAATTGGCGAGGGCGGCGCCGAGGTTACCGATACCGACGATCACAACCGGCCAGTCCTGGGTGAGCCCCAGCTCACGGGAGATCTGGTAGACGAGATACTCGACGTCGTAGCCGACACCGCGCGTTCCGTACGACCCCAGGTACGAGAAGTCCTTGCGCAGCTTCGCGGAGTTGACCCCCGCCGCGGCCGCGAGCTCCTCGGAGGAGACCGTGGGTACCGAGCGCTCCGACAGTGCGGTCAGCGCGCGGAGGTACAGCGGAAGCCGGGCGACGGTGGCCTCGGGAATCCCTCGGCTGCGGGTCGCCGTTCGGTGAGTTCGGCCAGTTGCCACGGTGCTCCTGCGGGTAGAGCGGGACTGCCGGCGGTCAGTCGTCCCCAGACCGCCCCGTCGAATGCAGGCTATGTCTTTGTGAACGCGTGCACAAAGATGGTGTCCGATTTGCCCGCCCAACGTGACCGGGCTCACGCACGCCCGGCGCACTGGTGTGGAACCGGCGCATACGCACCACCGTTCCTCATCTCTTGGGGGCAAAACCGCACACTCTCCTCAACGATCCCCGCCCCCGAGACCAAGACGCCGTCGATCCTAAGCCAGTTTCCGGCTGAGTTGGACTGGTCGGTCAGTGCTTTGGGTTACTCGGTCAGGGCTTTGCGGAGGCGATCTTCGTTCACGCGCCAGAAGGTGTGCTGGGCACCGTCGACGAGGACGACGGGGATCTGCTCCCAGTACTGATCGTGGAGTTGGGGATCCTGCGTGATGTCCTTCTGCTCCCACGGAACCCCGAGATCGCCACAGACCTCCTCAATGACGAGCTGTGCGTCATCACACAGATGGCAGCCGGGTTTGCGGATGAGAGTGACGAGCCGGTCCTCTGGGGACTTGGCCGCGCCGCGACGAAAGAAGGGGCTCATGTCAGCCATTCTCGCGCGCCGGGGACGGCGGGGTCCGTGGCACGGGCCCCCGAAACCACCAGGGAAGCGGACGCCGCCCGGCCCTTCGAATCAGTTCTTTAACGACACGGTCGCGGAGAGTTCACAGCCTTCAAACCTCTCGACTCCGGAAGCACCGAACAAACTGGCTATGCTCACGGTCATGGCCGCTCTTGGATGGCTCACTCCCCGTAGGCGCTCCGCCACGGCGCGGAGCGTGTTGGCTGGCGAGGCCTCGGCTGAGGCAGCGCGCAAGTCGTCGCAGGAAGCGACGGAGGTGTCCGACGCCGAACCGGACTTCCCGGTGCTCGGCGACGAGAAGGCCGCGGCCTTCTTCGACCTGGACAACACCGTGATGCAAGGCGCTGCCCTCTTCCACTTCGGTCGGGGCCTGTACAAGCGGAAGTTCTTCGAGACACGCGACCTGGCCAGGTTCGCCTGGCAGCAGGCGTGGTTCAGGCTGGCGGGCGTCGAAGACCCGGAGCACATGCAGGAAGCACGCGACTCGGCGCTCTCCATCGTCAAGGGCCACCGGGTCTCCGAGCTGATGTCGATCGGCGAGGAGATCTACGACGAGTACATGGCCGAGCGCATCTGGCCCGGCACGCGCGCACTCGCCCAGGCACACCTGGACGCGGGCCAGCGGGTCTGGCTGGTCACCGCCGCCCCCGTGGAGATCGCCCAGGTGATCGCGCGCCGCCTCGGCCTGACCGGTGCGCTGGGCACGGTGGCGGAATCGGTGGACGGCGTCTACACGGGCAAACTGGTCGGCGAGCCGCTGCACGGCCCGGCGAAGGCGGAGGCGGTCCGCGCGCTGGCCGCGGCGGAGGGCCTGGACCTGTCCCGCTGCGCCGCCTACAGCGACTCCCACAACGACATCCCGATGCTCTCCCTCGTCGGCCACCCCTACGCCATCAACCCCGACACCAAACTCCGCAAACACGCCCGCCACCTCGACTGGCGCCTCCGCGACTACCGCACCGGCCGAAAGGCAGCGAAGGTCGGCATCCCCGCAGCAGCCGGCGTCGGAGCGGTAGCCGGCGGCACAGCAGCAGCAATCGCCTTGCACAGGCGACGGCGGTAACTGACGCAGGAGGCTTGGGGGGGGCCGGGCAGGCGCGCGTGGCTTGAGCCCTGCGGCGCTGTGGGGCGGGGTGGAAGCACGCGGTGAGCGTGCGGCGTCCTGTCCGCCCGGACGGGAGCACGCGTTGACGCCTGCGGCGCCTGTGGCGCTGAGCGGGGATACGCGGTGAGCCCTGCGGCGCGTGTGCAACCGGGCGGGAATACGCGTCGATGCCTGCGGCGGCCTGTGCGACCGGGTGGGAGTACGCGGTCAGCCTGCGGCGGCCTGTGCAGGCGAGTGGGCACGTGCGGCCAGTTAGGGGCACGCCTTAAGGCCTGCGGCAGCCTGTGCGGCTGAGTGGGGGCGTGCGTAGCGCCTACGGGTCCGTGGGTGGGTCGGGGCCGCGCCGGGGGGTGTCCGTCCTCGGACCGGCGGCTGACGTAGGCCAAGAGCTCCCGCCCCTTGACGCCGGCCACTGCGGGCGGACACCCCCCGACACGTCCCCTTCCCGCCGTACGCGACTGCAGGCCGATGGGGGTGCGCCGCCCCATCGACGTAGCGAGCGCTACCCCTAAACCCCACCCAACAGCTACACGCCCCCCTCATCGCCCGGACCCGGCAACCGCAACCCGTCCGACATCGGCGTACGAGACCCCCCACCCCGAGCCCCCACCCACCCGACAGCACACGCCATCCCGCAGTACCGGCCCCCAGCCGCCCCCTCCGGCGAGGACGAAGCCCCTGAGGACCCGTCACCTCCCAGGGCCACCCCACACCATCCACCCCGTCCGACGTCCGAGCCCGAAACAACCCGCCCCCAACCCCCACCCACCCAAGCAACCCGCCACCTCCCAACCCCGGCCCACCCCCAGCCCGTCCGGCGTTTGAGGACAAGGCCCTTTAAGGGCCGGAGCGGGGTCTGGGGCGGCAGCCCCAGTGGGGGCGAAGGGGCGGCGCCCCTGGGGATGGGACGGGTAGGGGCGGCGGGGGCGAGAAAAAAGGAGGACGGAAGTTGACCACGCCGGGCCGCGCGGCCAATCCGCACCCCATACCCCCGCACCCCCCTGTCCAGTCCCCTTGGCTGCACACGGCCACAACACGCCCCGGAGTCAGCCGCAACACGAGCGAGTTCGATCAACAACCGGTCACTCTGCGGCACTTGATCGACCGTCAATCGGTTACAGAAGAGACGCAATCGATGATTTGAGCAACTGGGCGTAGCAGTGCCTGCACGAAGCGTTATTCTCCTCAGACGCAAACCGGTACCCCTCCGTCGCTACGACGGGTGAACGGTCCCGCACTGCACGTGATGGAAGCTCTGCCTCTGGGAGTCCCGTGTACCCACACGTCGGGGTTGACGCCTCGGGCCTGGCTACGCTGCGCGCAACGGTCCAAGACCTGTTGCGCGGCTTCGTCCCCACCGCGTACGCCGTCCCCGCCCTCGCCGTAACCACCGCACCCGTAGGCCCGTGCTACGCACTCGCCGACGGAACCGCCGCCGTCGGCAGACGAGGGCGCTCGACCAGCGCGGCGACCGCCCGGCGGCCCGCCGCCGACAGCGACAGCGCTCGCATGATGGATCTCGTGGAACGCGCACAGGCCGGCGAGGCCGACGCGTTCGGCCGACTCTACGACCAGTACAGCGACACCGTTTATCGCTACATCTACTACCGCGTCGGAGGGAAGGCCACCGCCGAGGACCTAACGAGCGAGACCTTTCTGCGGGCACTGCGCCGCATCGGCACGTTCACCTGGCAGGGCCGTGACTTCGGCGCATGGCTCGTGACGATCGCCCGCAACCTCGTCGCCGACCACTTCAAGTCCAGCCGTTTCCGACTGGAGGTGACCACCGGCGAGATGCTCGACGCCAACGAGGTCGAGCGCTCCCCGGAGGACTCCGTCCTCGAATCACTGTCCAACGCCGCCCTCCTGGATGCCGTACGACGGCTCAACCCGCAACAGCAGGAGTGCGTCACCCTCCGATTCCTCCAGGGCCTCTCCGTCGCCGAGACGGCCCGCGTCATGGGCAAGAACGAGGGCGCGATCAAGACCCTCCAGTACCGAGCCGTACGTACTCTCGCCCGCCTCCTCCCGGACGACGTGCGCTGAACACGCCGCCCGCCCCGACCCCCAACGAATCGACACGCTCCGCAACCTCCAACTCACTGTAAGTGAAAGTCTGTTGACTCCGCGGTCTGTTCATCCGCCGTCCGTAACCCAAGTGCCGAGCCGCTCGTTGTGCGGGATGCAGGCTCCCTGTGGTCACTCCCTGGCCGACTTCGATCACTCGATCGAGTGGTCGTGGTCAGGGCGTGCAACCCTCAGGACCCCCTGGGGAGTCGACCGTCATCACGAGAGGAGGTGCCGCCAGTGATCGCGAACGTATCGGCACACCGGCGGGCGAACGCCTTCGCCCAGGCCCTGGAGGAGCAGGCCGACCAGGGCCCGGCGGCCGATGAGGCCGAGCAGCCCGATGGATCGGCACCGGCACCGGCTGCTGCGGAACCAACCGAGCAGGGGCGCCTGTTGGCCCTCACCGAGAGTCTCGGCGAGCTGCCCAAGCCCGTACTGGACCCCGAGGTCAAGGTCGTCCAGCGGGCCCAGCTCGTGGCCGCGATGGAGGCCATGCTGCAGGAGGGCACCGCGGGAGGCGAGGCAGGCCCCGCCCTGCCGGAACAGCGTTCGGACCGGGCCCCCGGGGCTCACCGCGCGTCGCCGCTGGGCAAGTTGCGGCCCCGTTCCCGCC
Organism: Streptomyces sp. NPDC059010; assembly: GCF_042740355.1. NCBI lineage: Bacteria > Bacillati > Actinomycetota > Actinomycetes > Kitasatosporales > Streptomycetaceae > Streptomyces > Streptomyces sp. NPDC059010. The sequence goes on along the minus strand of NZ_JBHYJA010000076.1, from coordinate 9,346 downwards.
TCGCCAAGGGCCTCACAGCGGGCGGACTGAGCGTCGGAGTCGCCGCCGGAGCCTTCGGCGGAGTCGCCGCCGCCAGCAGCGACGCCCTGCCCGGTGACTCGCTCTACGGCCTGAAGCGCGGCATCGAGGACTTCAAGCTCAACATCCTGGCCGACGGCGACGACGAGCGCGGCCGCGGCTACCTCGACCAGGCCTCCACCCGGCTGAGCGAGGCCCGTCGGCTGATGGAGCGCGGCCGCAGCGGACAGCTCGACCACGAATCGCTCACCGAGATCCGCCGCGCCCTGTCCGGCATGCAGCACGACGCCTCGGAGGGACACCGGCTGCTGCGCGAGGCCTACGAGCGCGACCCGAACTCCCTGGGCCCCATCCAGGCCCTCTCCACCTTCTCCCGCTCGCACCGCGCGGCCTGGGGCAGCCTCCGCCAGCGGCTTCCCCTCCAGCTCGGGGACGTCAGTGACCGGGTGTCGTCGGTGTTCGACGCCATAGACGAAGACGTCTCCCCGCTGGAGTCCCTGCTCCCGCAGCCACCGACAGGCAGCGGCGACGGCAAACGGCGGGACGGCTCCGGCTCGTCCTCCACCGGTACGTCCGGCTCCGACCGGTCGGCGCGCCCCAGCGCCGGCGGCAGCGGCTCCTCCGAGGGCGGCCGGTCCAGCAGCCCCAGCAAGTCCGCCGAGGGCTCCGGCAGCGAGAACGAGGGGCTGCTCGGCGGCAACACCGGCGGCCTGCTCGACCCGCCGAAGGACACCGGCAGCTCCGGCACCTCACCGTCCACGTCGACACCGAGCACCGAACCCGCCGTCACCCTCCCGCCACTCCTCCCGGGCCTTCTGCCGGGCCTGGGCATCGACGGCGAGGCCGCGAACTAGCCGCCGCCGGAGAGAGTCGTACGACGATGGGGCGCCCCTGTGACCGGGGCGCCCCCCGGCGCGTTTACACAACAGACACAGCCCCCCACAAAACAAGAGTTTATAAAA
>NZ_JBHYJA010000076.1:0-8356 GCF_042740355.1 Streptomyces sp. NPDC059010 | reverse complement strand
GGGGCCCGCTACATCGCGGCCGCGGTTTTGAGTGTTACGACGTGGGGGCCCCCCTGTGCCGGGGGCGCCCCATCGTCGTACACAGACAGAAAACAAAGACGAATGAAGTGTCAGAAGAAGACCGAGCGCCGCTGTACCAGCAGCTTGTACAGCGTGTGCTGGATCTGCTCCCTGACCTGGTCGGTCAGGTTGAACATCAGCATCGGGTCCTCGGCGGCCTCCGGCGGGTAGCCGTCCGTCGGGATCGGCTCGCCGAACTGGATCGTCCACTTCGTCGGGAGCGGAATCCCGCCCAGCGGGCCCAGCCACGGGAAGGTCGGCGTCAGCGGGAAGTACGGGAAGCCCAGGAGGCGGGCCAGCGTCTTCGCGTTGCCGATCATCGGGTAGATCTCCTCGGCCCCGACGATCGAGCACGGGATGATCGGGGTGCGCTTGCGCAGGGCGGTGGAGACAAAGCCGCCGCGGCCGAAACGCTGGAGCTTGTAGCGCTCGCTGAACGGCTTGCCGATGCCCTTGAAGCCCTCCGGCATGACGCCGACCAACTCACCCTGCCCGAGCAGCCGCTCGGCGTCCTCGGCGCAGGCCAGGGTGTGGCCCAGCTTGCGGGCGAGTTCGTTGACCACCGGCAGCATGAAGACCAGGTCGGCGGCGAGCAGCCGCAGATGCCGGCCCGCCGGATGGTGGTCGTGCACGGCGACCTGCATCATCAGGCCGTCCAGCGGCAGCGTCCCGGAGTGGTTGGCGACGATCAGCGCGCCGCCCTCGGACGGGATGTTCTCGACGCCCTTCACCTCGACCCGGAAGTAGTTCTCGTACACCGGGCGCAGCAGGGACATCAGAACCTGGTCGGTGAGCTCCTCGTCGTACCCGAAGTCGTCGACGTCGTAGTCCCCGGTGAGGCGGCGGCGCAGGAAGGCCAGGCCGCTCGCGATACGCCGCTCCAGGCCGCCGTTCTCCTGCGGCTTCTGGGGCGGCTGTTCCTCACGTGTCACAGGAACATCATCCTGCGCGAAGGGCCGTCCGGGGAGGGGCTGGACCTCGCGTACCAGCGCGGATTCACCGCTCTTGCGCCGGCTCCCCACACTCCGGCGCCGCGACGGCCGTTGTACGGCGCTTGCGCGGGACCGGTCGTCGTCGAACGGAATGACCTTGGCGTCCGCCATCGTTGATGCGCTCCTCAGTTGGCGCTCTGCGTCGGGAGGTGGCCGCCGCCCAGCACGGGCAGCGCGGCGATCCGGTCGACGGCCCCCGCAAGGGCCTCCGGCGGCAGCAGACCCGGTCCGCGACTGCGCGCGAACTCGGCGAAGGTCTCCGCCGTCGTGAACTTCGGCTTGAATCCGAGCGTCTCTCGCATCTGGTCCGTCGCCACGACCCGGCCGTGAGTGAGCAACCGGATCTGCTCGGGTGAGAAGTCCGACATGCCCAGCGTACGCACCATGGATCCCGCCCAGGTGACCGCGGGGAGCAGAAGCGGCACGGTGGGGCGGCCCAGCCGCCGGGAGCACTGCGAGAGCAGCAGGACGCCGTCGCCGGCGATGTTGAACGTGCCGCTGTTGAGCGTGCCCCGCTCCGGTTCGTGCGAGGCGATGCGCAGCACCTCGATCACGTCGTCCTCGTGGACGAACTGCAGCCGCGGGTCGTAGCCGAACACGGTCGGCAGGACCGGCAGCGAGAAGTACGAGGCGAGCGGGGTGTCCGCGGTCGGTCCGAGGATGTTGGCGAACCTGAGCACGCAGACGGCGACATCGGGCCTGCGCCGCGCGAACCCGCGCACATAGCCCTCCACCTCGACCGTGTCCTTGGCGAAGCCGCCGCTGGGCAGGGACTTGGGCGGGGTGGTCTCGGTGAAGACGGCCGGATCCCGAGGCGCGGAGCCGTACACGTTCGTACTGGACTTCACGACCAGCCGCTTGACCGTGGGGGACTTCTGGCAGGCGCCGAGCAGCTGCATCGTCCCGATGACGTTGGTCTCCTTGACCGTGGTCCGGCTGCCGCTGCCCAGCGCCGTTCCGGTCACATCCATGTGTACGACGGTGTCGGCGCCGCTCTCGGCCAGTACCCGCGCGATGGTGGGCTGCCGGATGTCGGCCTGGATGAAGTCGGCACCCCCGAGATGGTGCTCAGGCGGTACCGCGTCCACGGCGACCACCCGGTCCACTTCCGGGTCTCGCTGGATCCGTCGTACGAACCGGCCCCCCAGTTGACGGGCCACTCCGGTCACGAGCACGACCTTGCCCAAGATCAGCGCCTTCCTTCCAGCACTCGTATCCCAGCCGAGTTCCCCGTGTGCGGCCAACTTAGCGGGTCGATGTTGCGCTGTGATGACCGCCCAATGCATGAAGTGACGAGAATTCCATGCATACGACCGGACGGATCAGCTTCCCGTCCAGGCATACGCACACGGTCCGCCCCCTCGCACATCACGTCGATACACGTGTGGCCCCCCACCGGGTGTGGTGGGGGGCCACAATCACGCCGCTTCCGCGGCGTCGCTTACTTCTTGTTGCGACGCTGAACGCGCGTGCGCTTGAGCAGCTTGCGGTGCTTCTTCTTAGCCATCCGCTTGCGCCGCTTCTTGATAACAGAGCCCACGACTTACCCTCGCTCACTTCTCATCACTCGGCGTTGGGCGCCATGGGCCCATACGACCTACGAGGGGCTAGCCTACCCGCCCGAGCGCTGAGGTCGTAATCGAGGGGGCGAGGGTGAATCCTGAACAGCCCTGAGGATCCCTCCCCGCCCTCTGCCGTCAGGCGGTTTCCACCCCCACGTAACTCTCGCGGAGGTATTCGTGAACCGCTTGCTCGGGGACGCGGAAGGACCGCCCCACCCGGATCGCGGGCAGATGACCACTGTGCACCAGCCGGTACACGGTCATCTTCGACACTCGCATCACCGAGGCGACTTCCGCCACGGTAAGGAACTGAACCTCGTTCAGAGGCCTCTCGCCAGCTGCAGCCATGACACACCTGAACCTTCCGCACTCGACGGCCACCGGCTTCCCCTTCCGGTGACTCTTCGTCGTTGCGTGCTCACTCCCCAATGTAGGGGCGGGTGATGCGAGTGGGGAAGAGGTGCACCCATCGGCGGCCTACTGTGACAGACACGCTCGATTGAGTACGTAGCGGGTAAGCGGCCGGTAGTAATCAGACCGCACAGCGTCATCAAGTGGAACGACGGCGGACACGACCCCCTCGGCCTCCCCCACAAAGAGCGCGGGGTCATTCGTATCGGCCAGCCCAATGGCCTCAAACCCCAGCTGACCTGCCCCGCAGACCCAACCGTGATCCCCGATCACCAGCTCCGGCAACGGCCCACCGGCCTCGGCCGCGGCGGCGAGAGCGGTGCGAACCGGGAGGGGTGAATGCGTGTGTGCGCCGGTCTCACGCCCGGTGCTCGGAGCGCCGGGTTCCCGCACCAACGCGACTCCTCGTACGTAGCCAAGGTTGTACGTGCGTAGGCCGAACCGGGTCGTTATGTCGACACAGTGACCATGCGCGGGGGTGAGGACGGCACACCCCGCCGACGACAACGCGTCCGCCAAGGCGGCGTAGAACCCGAGCAGCCGATGCGGATGGCCGGTGCCGATCAGCACCGGAGCGCTCCGCCGGGCGGCCGCCCCGATCCGGTCGGCGAAGGCATCCAGTCCATCCAGCGTCCGGTCAGGGTCGATCACATCAAGGCCGGAAGTGCACGCCGGGTCGGCCGAAACCCCACACTTGTCCGCCATCAACTCGACCAAATCCCGCTGTCCCCAGGTCCATTCAGGATCAAGCCCGATCAGCACACGAGGATCACGAGCCGCGAAAAGCCGATAACTCCGGAGACTCACCTCCCGCGAGGTCGCCACGACCCCGGCAAGCCGAGCAGCCAGAAGATGGGCACGAAGCGCTCCACGACTCAACACGTGAGCGATGGTGACGGATCGGAGGGCACAGGAACCGGGAGAACGCCAAAACACCCCACAGTCGGGCTAACCCACCCCCACAACAGCCCCACACCTCACAACCTCGCCGCCCGCCACCATCCAGCCCGCCCGGCCATCACCATCCGGCCCGCCCGGCCATCACCTTCCAGCTTGTCCGCCCGACACCATCCAGCCTGTCCTGCCAGCACCATCCGGCCTGTCCGGCATCATCCGGCCTGTCCGGCACCATCCAGCCAGTCCGGCCAGCACTATCCAGTCCGCCCTGCACCCTCCAGCCCGTCCGGCGTTTGAGGACAAGGCCCTTTCGGGGCCGGAGCGGGGCCTGGGGCGGCAGCCCCAGCGGGGTTCCAGGGGCAGCGCCCCTGAGACAGTCGGGGTCGAAGGGGCAGCGCCCCTGGGGATGGGACGGGTAGGGGCGGCGGGGGCGAGAAACCCTGGGCGCGCCACCCCACCCCCACCTACGCCAACAACCCCCGCAACGGAAACACAGCCTTACGGGTAGCCAGCACGGCCTGATCCAGCCGATCCGCAGGGTCGTACCCCGCCTCCCACCCGGCCCAAGCCACCGGCCACCGCCCATCAGTCATCCGCGCCGGCCCCAACTGCCGAGTCCGCGCAAAGACCTCCTGCCGCCACCCCTCCGGAATCATCGCCTCCGGCTCAATGGGCCGCCCCGCGGCAATCCCCACCAAATGCGTCCACGACCGCGGCACAACCTCCACCACGGCATATCCGCCTCCACCGAGAGCAACCCACTTCCCGTCGGAGTACTCATGCGCCAGGTCATGACACGCCACCTGCACAGCCCGCTGCGCATCCAGCGAAACAGCAAGATGCGCCAACGGATCCTCGAAGTGCGTGTCAGCCCCATGCTGAGTCACCAGCACCTGCGGCCGAAATTCGGCAAGCAGCTCCGGCACCACGGCATGAAACGCCCGCAACCACCCCGCGTCCCCGGTCCCCGCAGGCAACGCCACATTCACGGCCGCCCCCTCCGCACTCCCGGCCCCGGTCTCCTCCGGCCACCCGGTCTGCGGAAACAACGTACGAGGATGCTCATGCAGCGAGACCGTCAGAACCCGCGGATCCTCCCAGAACGCCGCCTGCACCCCATCCCCGTGATGCACATCGACATCGAGGTAAGCGACCCGCTCGGCCCCCAACTCCAGCAACCGCGCGATGGCCAGCGACGCGTCGTTGTAAATACAGAACCCCGAAGCACCCCCCGGCATCGCATGATGCAGCCCACCCGCGAAGTTCACCGCATGCAGCGCATCCCCCCGCCACACTGCCTCCGCGGCCCCCACCGACTGCCCCGCGATGAGCGCGGACACCTCATGCATCCCGGCGAACGCGGGATCGTCCAGGGTCCCAAGCCCGTACGACTGATCCGCCGCCCTCGGATCCACCGACGCCGCCTTCACGGCCTCGATGTAGTCCTCCCGGTGCACCAGCCGCAACGTCGACTCCCCGGCCGGCTGCGCCGCGACGACATCCACGTCCTTGTCCAGCCCGAAGGCATCGACGAGTCTCCTGGTCAGCGCGAGCCGGACCGGGTCCATCGGATGGTCCCGGCCGAAGTCATAGCCCGTTACTGCCTCGTCCCACATCAGCTGTGCGCGGCCGCTCATGCCCGCCACCGTATCGGTCCGATTGAGCGGCGAACGAACGGGCGTACACGAGCGTCACCAGCACCAACACCATCGGCACAAGCATCGCCCCGCGATAGCTCCACGCATCGCCCAGCGCCCCCACCAACGGCGAACCGATCAAAAACCCCACGTAATTGAACACATTGAGCCGCGCAACAGCCGTATCCGAAGCCCCCGGAAACAGCCGCCCCGCCGCCGCGAACGTCTGCGGCACCAGCACACACAGCCCGATCCCCAACAGCGTGAACCCCACCATCCCGACCCACGCCCCCGGCGCCCCGGCCACCACCGCGAACCCACCGGCAGCCACCAGCGCCCCCATCCGCACCACCACGACCGCCCCGAACCGCCGTACCCCGACGTCCCCGATGGCCCGCCCCAGCAACGTGGTGACCATATAGACGTTGTACGGCACGGTCGCCAGCTGCTCCGAGCTCCCCAGCACGTCCTGCAGATACTTCGCGCTCCAGTTGGAGACGGTGGAATCCCCGATATACGCGAAGGTCATCACCAGACAGAGCGGCAACAACATCCGGAAGACAACAGGCCCACTCTCCCCCGAGCCCGCCACGACGGCCCCGGCACCGCCCCCGTCCCCACGGCCCTGATCGACGTACCACCGACTCCCCACCAGCGCGGCCGGCAGCAACACCACGACAACCGGCAGATACGACACCACCAGCGCCAGATCCCAGTGCGCCCCCACCCACGCCAGCGACGCCCCCACGATCCCACCCAGGCTGTACGCCGCATGAAAGCTGAGCATGATGCTGCGCCCGTACGACCGCTGCAGACTCACCCCGAGCATGTTCATCGAGGCGTCCAGCGCCCCCACAGCCAGCCCGAACGCGGCGAGAGCGACCCCCAGCTCGACCGTCCGCTCCCCCGCCCCGACCCCGAGCAGCGCCAGGAGCACAACGGGCTGGGACCACCGCAGCAGCCGGCTCGGCGGTATTCGCTTCACCAGCCGCTCGGTCGTCACACTCCCGACCCCGGCCAGAATCGGCACGGCGGCGAGGAACGCGGGCAGCAGCGCGTCGGAGACGCCGTACCGGTCCTGAATGGCCGGAATCCGGGTCACGAGCAGCGCAAAGGCAACACCCTGAGCGAAGAAGCTGAACGCCAACGAGGCCCTACCGCGCCGCAGCACATCAGTCATGGCGGCGAGCGTAGGGCCCCGGACTACCCGTGGGTAGATCCAGCCAAAGATGAATTTCCCTCAGCTTTACTGATGCCGCCTCAGGCGGCGACACCGACCTCGGACCGCACGGCGTCCTCGGCCGCCCTCACCTCGGCGATGAGCAGCCGCGCCATGGGCTCGGCGGCGATGACCCGACTGACCACGAAGGCCAGCCCCATGGCACCGACCAGGACGACGGACCCGAGCCACACCATCGTGTCCACCGGCACCGTGTAGGCACCGACGGCCCGCACCACACACTCGGCAAGCAGTACGACACCCCACACCACGGAGAAGGCCCGCTCCCCCCGCAGAAACGCGCCGGACCCGGCCGCGCCCCCACCCGCCAGCCGCTCCCAAGCGGCCAGCCTGGCCGGATCCCCCTGCACCAGGAAGGGCTTGAACCCCTCGGTCATCATCGGCCGCCCCAGCGCCACCGACACCAGGATCGCGATGCCGATCGTGCTGTTGACGCCGCTGTCCTTGGCGAGCATCAGCCGCGGATCACCGGACACGAAGCTGAGCAGCAACGACACCACGTTCACGACCAGGATGAGCACGGCGAGCCCGTTGGCCCTCCGCTCCGTGACCGCACACCACACCGTCCGCACGGCCGGCACCACACTGCTCAGCGCCAGCGCCATGAACGTGCTCGCCCCGTAGCCGTCCTTGAAGAGGTAGTACACGCCAACGGGCACGGCCACATCCACGACCAGCCCCCCGAAGGCGTTCCGCTTGCTCGCCGTCCTGCTCGTCTTCGTCGTCATGCCCTCAGCTTCTCGCCCGGCAGGGGTCCACCAGTAGAAACGATCGTCCGGAGCTCGGCATGACAATTGTCAGACCAACAGATCGCCCAACTCACGCATGTCCGAGAAGAGTTGAGTGGCGCCGGCAAGCCTGTCGGCAGGCGTCATGGCGGTGAACCCACAGACATCCATCCCGGCCGCGACAGCCGCCTGCACCCCCAGCGGACTGTCCTCGACGACGACACAACGCTCCGGCGCGACACCCATCCGCTCGGCCGCGTACAGAAACAGATCAGGAGCCGGCTTCCCTCGCCCCACATCCTGCGAACTGAAGACCCGCCCGTCATCGAAGAACCGCTCAAGCCCTGTCGTCCGATGCCCCACCCGAATCCGCTCATGACTCCCGGACGAGGCCACGCAGTACGCCACCCCATCCTCGACCAGCTTCTCCAGCACGTCCTCGACGCCGCCCACAGCCTTCAACTCCCGCTCGAACGCGGCGAACACACGCGCATGAAAGACGTCGTCGAAGTCCTCCGGCAACCGCTCCCCGGTCCGCTCCAGCACCAGGTCATGAATCCGGTGCATCGCCGATCCCATGTAGTCCCGGATGGAGTCCTCGTACGACGTCGGATGCCCCAGCTCTGTGAGGTACGCGGCGAGCAGCCGGTTGGAAATGGGCTCGCTGTCGACGAGTACGCCGTCGTTGTCAAAGATGACGAGGTCATAGCGCATACGCACGAGCCTAATTGGTTGAACCGCAATTGGTGTGTGGTCCGGAAATGCAGAAAGCCCCCGGACCGGTATCCCCGGCCGGGGGCTCTCTCAAAATTTGTTCGGCGGTGTCCTA
>NZ_JBHYJA010000075.1:0-31583 GCF_042740355.1 Streptomyces sp. NPDC059010 | reverse complement strand
ACACCAGCGCGCTGAACTCCGAGGGAACCGGATGACCACCACCAAGCCGATCGGCGCCCCGCCCGGCTGGACGAACTCCACGTCGGCCCGCAGGCTCCGGTCACGCAGCCAGGCGGCGGCCGCCGACTTCACATATCTGTGTCGCGCGCACCGTGCAGTAGTGGGCGACCAGTTCGATGACCCGGTCCGCGGCAGCGCAGAGGGGCGAGTTGCCGAACAGGTCCCACATCGACCGCCGGACCCGTTCCAGATCGTGCAGGCACCGCAGAGCCTCCCACGCCTCCTCGACCAGTGGCTGGAGCTCCGACACCGGATCCAAGCCAAGCTCAGGGTGGACCAAGATGGTGGAGATGTCCTTGCACCCCTTGATGTGATCAAGAAAGACCACGACCTCGTTCAGGTCGCACTCCACCATGACAGGCACCTCCGCGAGTGGCGAACCGGGAGCAACCCAGGAGCTGGACAGCTGCACCCATCGCGCGAGCACCCGCGTGACCGGAAAGATCAACACGAGGAACACCACCGCCAGCTCGACCAGGACGGCCACCGCGGCCCAGCGCCCCGTGAAATCCCGCTCCAGAACCCGCGCCTGAACGTCGACTTCACCCCTCTGCGCGGCGACGAGCCGGCGACCGAGGGTCTCTCGCAGGCCGCGTGAGCCCATGTCCCGAGTCGGCGGCCGTCACATCACCGCTCCACCCGGTCGGGCGCGAGCGGGTCGATGCTGTCGGGGTGGCCGGCGTCACTGGCTGCGCCGCACCGATCCGTCATGCCCGACAGAACGGCTTTGAATCGAGCCCCACCACCAGCGGGCTGCATGGCGGCCGTGGCCGAGATCCGCGCCCGGCAATGTCGCTGAGGGCTTCGGCGGCCGGGATCGAGCCGAACTGGTCAGCCAGCTCCCGCCGTCGGCCGCTGTGCGAGACGCGGTTGCGGCGTGCCTTCCGAGCCCGTTCAGCACGTACTGGCGGGACACGATCTTCCAGCCGACCTACCCCCAGCAGCCATTCCCCATGACGCCGCACCACCTTTGCCGCCCACGGAAGCGTTCCAGCGCCACCCCGACATCGTCGATCTGCCGCTGGGGCCGATGACCCTGCGCAACTCCGTCGTCGCGGGCAACACCGTCGACGGCGCCGCCGACGACTGCGAGAAGGCGTTCGCCACCATCACGTCGCTGGGTCACAACATCGACGGCGACGGCAACTGCCGACTGACCGCCGCGGGTGATCTGCCGAGCCGTGATCCGCTCGTCGGACCGCCGGCGGACAGCGGCGGCCCCACGGACACCGTGACGCTGAGTGATGGATGAGAGCCCCGAGTCTGCGCCACACCCTGGCCCGCACCACAGCCGCCGTCGCGGCCCTGCTCCTGTCACTGACCGTTCCCCCGCCCACTGCCCGCGCCGCTTCCGGCCCCGACTCCCCGGTCGCCGCCCCGCCCACCGGTGAGCTCCGCTGGCGTCCGCCGCGATCCGCGGCGCGGTGGTCCGGCGTAAGGGATGCGACCGAACCGGCCCACCCCTGCCCCCAGTTACCGCTGACGCTGGCGATGACGACCTTTGCCGCGGGTATGGCCCTCGCGGTTGAGGCACTGGGCGTCGGCGGCCTGTTCGAGGGGCAGCCGCTGGGTGCCGCCGGCGCCGGGGACCAGTCCCAGGTTCACCTCGGGAAGCCCGATCCTGCTCTTCGACGTCGCAACCCGGTAATGGGCGCCCAGCGCGAGTTCCAGTCCGCCGCCGAAACATGTGCCGTCGATCGCGGCCACGACGGGCTTGTCCGCGGGTTCCAGAGCCGCGATGACGTCGCCGAGGGTCGGCTCCGCGGTGGTCTTCGGGGTGCCGAACTCCGTGATGTCGGCCCCGGCGGAGAAGAATCCCTCGCGGCCGGTGAGCACGACGGCATCGACGTCGCCGGAGTCGAGGGCATGGTGCAGACCCTGCACCATACCCTGCCGTGTCGCGTGGCCGAGCCCGTTGACCGGCGGATTGTCGAGGCGGAGGATCGCTGTGCGTCCGATGGCGCTGTACTGGGTGGACATGGGTGACACCACTTCCTTGACGAATCTGTGGTCACCGCGGGTCGGGGAGAGCTGGAGCGGGGGATGACAGGGACATTTCCTGGTCACCGCCCTCCGTCGGCCGCGGCCGGGCGAAGCGCATGAGTCCCTCCTGCGCGACGGCGGCCACCAGACGCCCGCCCGTGTCGAACAGCCTTCCGCGGGTGAGCGCCCGGCCGTGCTCGGCCGAAGGGGAGACCTGGTCGTACAACAGCCACTCGTCGGCGCGGAAGGGACGCAGGAACCACAGCGAATGGTCCAACGACGCGCCCTGTACGGCGGTTTGCGGATGTGGCAGGCGCGCGGAGCCCAGCAGCGCCATGTCGCTGAGATAGGTCAGTGCGCAGGCGTGGACGGCAGCGTCGTCCGGCAGCGGGCGGCCGTACCGGATCCACACCCGCTGGCAGGCCGGCAGCCCCGGGACGTGGCCTCTCTCGCCCCCGGGCACCCATCGCATGTCCCAGTGGCGCCACTCCGCGGGCCGTGGCATGCCCCAGCCGTTGATGCGGTCGGACTCCGGGATGTCGTCAGGTGCCGACACCGCCGGCATGTCCACCTGGTGGGAGAACCCTTCATCCCCGCGATGGAACGACGCCGTCACCGTGAAGATCGCCTCCCCCGCCTGGACCGCGGTCACCCGGCGGGTGCAGAAACTACCGCCGTCGCGCAGCCGCTCGACCAGATGGTCGGTCGGCTCGTGCGGGCGGCCGGGCCGCAGGAAGTAGCCATGCAGCGAGTGAGCCGAGTACGACCGGTCGAGGGTGCGCGCCGCGGCCATCAGCGACTGGGCGGCGATCTGGCCCCCGAAAGTCCGCGCCCACTCGCTGGGGATCGGGCCTGACCGGAACCGGTCCGGCCCGGTCTCGTCGAGGGCCAGGACCTCTGGCAGGCCGGCCATGCTGGGGCTCCTCTCGCTCGTCACGCGGATGTCTTGCCGCGCAGTTTCGCGGCGCAGGATCTTGCCGCTGGTTGTCTTGGGCTGCTCGTCCCGGATGCCGACGGTCCGAGGGGCCTTGTAGGCGGCCAGGTGCTCGCGGCAGTGGGCGACCAGCTCTTCGGGCTCGACGGATCCTCCAGGCCTGAGGCTGACGAAGGCCGCCACCGTCTCGCCGCGTTAGGGGTCGGACACACCGACCACGGCCGCCTCGCGCACGGCGGGGTGCCGGTAGAGGACGTCCTCGACCTCGCGCGGCCACACCTTGAACCCGGAGGCGTTCCGGCGAAGATTCGCGCGTCGTACAGCGTTTGCAGGTCCAGTGGGCCGGCGGTGAGCGCTGTCGTCACCCCGGCCGCGACAGCACGCTCTCGGACGTGTTCCGTCCAGGCCCGCTCATCGCACACGATCGCCGACACTCCCGCGTCGGTGAGGATGTGCGCGAGCTCGTCCCGGTACATCGGATTCAGTGGTACGACCGCGCCGCCCGCCTTCCAGGCACCGAACAGCGCCAGGACGAACTGCGGAACGTTCTGCAGGTACAGCGCCAGCCGGTCGCCGGCACGGAAGCCGCGCTCGAACAGGTGGTGCGCCACCCCGTCGGAGAGCTCGTCCACTTCCCGGTAGGTCAGCGTCCCACCGAGGTAGCTGATGGCCGGGCCCTGGGGGGCAGTGGACACCGCGTCGGCCAGCAGCTCCAGCGCGGTGCGGGCCGGGACCGGTTCCACCTCCCGCAGCCTTTCGGTGTACTGCGCCGTCCACGGCCTGTCGTCGAACCAGCTCATCGCCGCCGAACCGCCTTTCAGGAGAGAGTGTGGAGGGGCTTACGCGTGGCGCGGATCACCTGCACTTGCGACCGGTCAGCGCGTCCCGGAGATCCCGCCGTCCACGGGGATCACAGTGCCGGTCAGATAGGCGCCCGCGCGGGAGGCCAGGAAGATCGCGGGACTCGCGATGTCCTCCGGGGTGCCGACACGGCCGAGGGGCACGCGGTCGACCACGGCGTCCCGCAATTCGGGGTCGTCCAGGACGTGCGCCATCATCTTGGTCGGGAAGGGGCCAGGAGCAAGGGCGTTGACGGTGATGTGTTCACTCGCCAGCGTCGCGGCCATCTTGCGGGTCAGCATGTGCACCGCCGCCTTGCTCGCGACGTAGGAGAAGTTGTCGGACGCGGAGACCACTAGCCCGTCGATCGACCCGATGTTGATCACTCGCGCGGGGTCCTCCGCGGTGGCGGCCGCCCGCAACTGCGGCAGCAGCCGTTGCGTCAGCGAGAAGACCGCCTTGACGTTGACGTTCAGCACCTTGTCGAAGCCCGAGTCTGGGAACTCGCCGATCGGCGCGCCCCAGGCGGCTCCCGCATTGTTGACGAGGACGTGCAGCCGCGGCGCGACCTGGGCGACCCGCTCGGCCAGACTCTCGAGGCCCTCGGCGGTGGACAGGTCCGCCGGGTGCGCCAGACAGGTTCCGGCGCCGGCTGACGTCAACGCGGACAACTCCGCTGCCGCCCGCTCGCACGCCTCGGCGTTGCGGGAACTGATGATCACCGTGGCGCCGGCCGCCACAAAACCGTGCGCGATCATCAGCCCGATTCCGCGTGAGCCGCCGGTCACCACCACGGTCTTTCCGCTGACGTCGAACAGCGCGGCGGGATTCACGACATCACCCCGCGCAGCCCTGCCGCGCCCATACACGCCATACCGATCGGCGTACGCGCCGTCGATACGATGACTGCTTGGCTCATCACCGCTCCATTCCTATGTACGTGAGTGTCAAAGTCCCGTGAGCAGGCGATCGGTTCAAACACCTGCCGTGTCCGCGATTTCGTGGGCCTTCGCCACCAGCGCGTCGATGCGCTCCACGGTCGGAGTCCCGGACGCGGCCTTGTTCCGCGGTTCGTCCATCGCGCGGCGCATGACGCCCTCCGCGATGATCGCGACCTTCCACAGGCCCATCGCGTGCCAGTAGCCCAGCGCCGTCAGGTCGCGTCCCGACGCCGCCGAGTAGGCCGCCACGAGTTCCTCGCGGGTCGGGAAGCCTTCGAGAGCGGTCGCGGCGAAGTCGCCCGAGGTGTTCTCACCCTTGGCCGGCCAGTAGGCCAGCAGGCTGCCCAGGTCCGCCAGCGGATCCCCCAACGTCGACAGTTCCCAGTCGAGCACCGCGGTCACCTCCCCGCTGTCGTAGGAAGTGATGACGTTGCGCAGATGGAAGTCGCCGTGCACGAGCGTCAGTTCGCGCTGCTCCGGCACGGCTGCGACAAGGCGCCGGGTGAGGTCCTCCAGGGCGGGCAGCTCGCGGGTCCTGGACCTCTCCCACTGGGCCGACCACCGCTTGAGCTGACGCTGCGCATACGGCTTGTGGCTGGCCAGACCGGTCAGCCCGGTCGCCTCAAGATCGACCGCGTGGACCTTCGCCAGCGTCCGCGGCAACGACATCCCGATCGCCCTGCGGCGCTCGGGCGTCAACGACCGCGCGATCGACATCCTGTCGACGACCTGGCCGTCCACGAACTCCATGAGCAGCAGCGGGACGTCGGTCACGGCCGGATCGTCGGTCAGCCCGAACACCCGCGGGGTCGGGACGGCGGTGCTCTGCAGGGCGGTCAGAATCCGCGCCTCGCGGGCCACGTCGTGCGCCGACGCCAGCAGGTGACCCAGCGGTGGGCGCCGCAGCACCCAGCTGCGGCCGTCCTGATCCTTTACGAGATACGTCAGATTCGACTGGCCCAGCCCGATCCGCTCGAAGGCCAAGGGCCCGGCGAAGTCGACGCCGAGGGAGGCGAACCAGCGGCCCACCGCCCCGGCGTCGATTCCGACGATGTCCGCGCTAGACACCGATGCCAGCTCCTTGCCTGAACGGGAGCGCGTCACCGAGCAGTTGACCGCCGTCGATCACCATGGTCTCACCGGTGATCCAACTCGCGGCGTCCGAAACGAGGAAGGCGACCGCGGAGGCGATGTCGGCAGGCTCCCCGATGCGGCCCAGCGCCACCGCGGCGGACACCTCCTCCTCGTGCTCCTTCCACAGAGCTTCGGCCAGCTTGGTGCGCACCACACCCGGTGCCACCGCGTTGACGCGTACCTTCGGCGAGAGCTCCAGGGCCAGTTGCTTGGTGACATGGATCAGCGCGGCCTTGGAGGCGTTGTACAGCCCGATGTTCGCCTCGGATGCCATGCCGCCCACCGACGCGGTGTTGACGACCGCGCCGCCGTGCTCCCCCATCCAGGCCCGCGTTGCCAGACCCGTCCACAGGACGGGAGCCCACAGGTTCACGTCGAAGGTTTTCGCGAACCGGCCGTGGTCCTGGTCGATGACCGGCCCGAAGGCCGGGTTGGTGCCCGCGTTGTTGACGAGGATGTCCAGGCTGCCGAAGCGCTCTAGTGCCAGATCCACACAACGCCGGGCCGCCTCTTCGTCGACCGCGTGCGCACCGACGCCGACCGCCGTGCCCTTAACCTGGGCCGCGGCGGCGTCCGCCGCCTCCTGGGAGCGGGAGGTGAGGACGACGTTTCCGCCGGCCTCCGCGATGGCCTGGGCGATCGCCAGCCCGATGCCGCGCGAGGCGCCGGTGACGACGGCGGTGCGACCGGTGAGATCGAGTCCTGCCATCTCAGCTCACCACCGCCGTCGCCGCGTCGCGGTACTGCCGCAGTTCCTGCTTGGCGATGGCCCGCTTGTGGACCTCGTCGGGACCGTCCGCCAGCCGCAGCGTCCGCAGATGCGCGTACATCATGGCCAGCGGGAAGTCGTCGGTCACCCCCGCTCCGCCATGCACCTGGATCGCGCGGTCGATGATCTTCAACGCGATGTCGGGGGCGGCCACCTTGATGGCTGCGATCTCGGTGCGCGCTTCCTTGTTCCCGACCGTGTCCATCAGGTACGCGGCCTTGAGCGTGAGCAGGCGGATCATCTCGATGTCGATACGCGCTTCCGCGATCCAGTCCTGGATGTTGGAACGTTCGGCGACCGGACTGCCGAAGGTCACCCGTGACTGTGCGCGCCGGCACATCAGTTCCAGCGCCCGCTCGGCCGCGCCGATGGCCCGCATGCAGTGGTGGATACGGCCGGGCCCGAGCCGGGCCTGGCTGATCGCGAAACCCTCACCCTCGCCCTTGAGGAGGTCCTTGGCCGGCACCCGGACATTCTCGAAGGTGATCTCCGCATGGCCCTCGCGATCCGCGTACCCGAACACCGGGAGGTTGCGGACCACGGTGACGCCGGGGGCGTCGATCGGGACGACCATCATCGACTGCTGGCGATGCGGGGCCGCCGTGGGGTCGGTCTTGCCCATCACGATGAGCACCTTGCAGTTCTTGTGCATCGCGTTCGAGGCGAACCACTTGCGGCCGTTGAGCACGTACTCGTCGCCGTCGCGCTCCATCCGCAGCTCGATGTTGGTGGCGTCGGAGCTGGCGACACGCGGCTCGGTCATCGCGAAGGCGGAGGCCATCGTGCCGTCGAGCAGGGGCTTGAGGTACTTCTCCTTGTGCTCGTCGGTGCCGAAGAGGGTGAGCACTTCCGCGTTGCCGGTGTCGGGCGCGTTGCAGTTGCACGCCTCGGAGGCGATGTGGCTGCGGCCCATGATCTCCGCCAGCGGCGCGTACTCGAGGTTCGTCAGACCGGGGCCCCACTCCGGGTGCGGGTGGAACAGGTTCCACAGGCCACGCCTGCGCGCCTCCGCCTTGAGCTCCTCGAGGATCGGCGGGTGGAAGTGCGGGTCGCCCGACGCGCGCATCTGCTCGTCGTACACCGCCTCGGCGGGGTAGATGTGCTCATCCATGAACTCGAGCAGATCCGCCCGGTACTTCTTGGCGCGGTCCGACATCTCAAACAGGGACATCCGAACTCCTTACGGGTAGGGAGGGAAAGTTGGGCGGGCGCTTGTCCAGGTGACTGGCCACGCCTTCGACGACGTCGGACCCGCGGAAGGCCCGGAGCATGAGGTCTTCCGCCCGGGACACGGAATCGGCGTAGGCGGCGTCCGCGTCGTTGCTCAGTTGGCTCTTGATGGTGGCCATGGATGCCGGGGAGCAGCGCCGCGCCAGATCGGCGGCGTACGCGACGGCGGCATCCACCACGCTGCCGGTGGGGACCAGGTGGTCGAGGAGTCCGATGCGGAAGGCCTCCTCGGCATCGACCATGCGACTCGACAGCAAAAGGTCCGCTGCCCGGCTGTGCCCCACCAGCCGGGGCAACAGCCAGGAGATTCCGTACTCGGCGATCAGCCCGCGTTGCGCGAAGGCTGTGGTGAACCGGGCCGAGGGCGAACCGAAGCGAAGGTCGCAGTAGAGCGCCTCCACCATGCCCAGGCCGGCGGCCACCCCGTTGATCGCGCCGATCAGCGGTTTGCGCAGGGTCCGCGGAAGGTCCCGCGGACGGCGCGGTGGCCGGTCCGCCTCGGAGGCCTCACCGACCGCCTGCAGCAGTTGCAGGTCGGCTCCCGCGCAGAATCCGCGTCCCGCGCCGGTGACCACGACGGCACGTACGTCCGGGTCGTCCTCGGCGGCGTCGAGCAACGCGAAATAGCGGTCCTCGAGTTCGTCGTTCCAGGCGTTCAGCTTGGCGGGCCGGTTGAACGTGACCAGCAGCACCGGCCCTCGGTGTTCGGCGAGGACGAGCTCGCCCGGCGGTACGCCGGTCACGCCTGTGCCAGCAGGGAGCTCTGGTAGCGGCGCATCCCGCGCAGCCAGCGGTCGTAGTCCGAACCCTTCTGCCGGTACATCTCTAGAACGTCCTCGTGCGGCAGGATCAGGAAGCGCTCGTCGTCCATCGCGGCCAGGACGGCGTCGGCGACTTCGGCCGGCTCCAGGACGTCACCGGCGGAGGTGACGGCCCGTGTCGCGGCTCTGCCCAGCGCGTCCCCGGAGTCCTCCCCGGCGGACAGCATCCTGGTGTTCACTCCCATCGGGCACAGACAGCTGACCCGGACCCCGCGATCGCCGTAGGTGACGCTCAGCCACTCGGCGAAGCCGACGGCCGCGTGCTTGGTGACGGCGTACGTGGCGGAGCCGATCTGGGTGAGCAGCCCGGCCGCCGAGGCGGTGCTGACGAAGTAGCCCTCACCGCGCTCGAGCCACCGGGGTACCAGCAGCTTCGCCGCACGGATATGGGCTCGCAGGTTCACGTCGATCGAGAGGTCCCAGTCCGGCTCGCTCGCGTCGAGGCCGGGTGCCCCGCCGATGCCCGCGTTCGCGAAGTAGAGGTCGACCGGGCCGAACGTGCTCTCCGCCAGGTCGATCAGCTCCTGAATCCGGGCGGTGTCCGACACGTCCGCGCCGGCGCTGACGGTGCTTCCCGGGTGGTCGGCGTTGACTGTCTCCGCCACCGCCCGCGCGGCCTCCGCGTCGAGGTCTGCGACGACGACCCGGGCACCCTCGCGGGCGAGCCGTGCGACCAGCGCGCTGCCGATGCCGCCACCCCCACCGGTGACGATGGCGACTCTTTCTGCAAGGTTCACGGCAACCCTCTCCGTCGACGGGGCGTGCGATGCGCCCGACTTTTATAATTGAATCCGACGTCAAGTTCAATAGTTGCGCACACGGAACCGCATGAAGAAAGCCGCCCAACCCAGAGGGTGTGAGCGGCTGTGAGGCAGGCGGATCAGCGGTGGCCGGGGAACCGGAGAGCGTTCGCCCAGAGCCGGGTGACCGTGGACACGAGTTCCTCGAAGTCCACCGGCGTACTTTCTTCTTCCTGCCCTTGACTGCGAACGAAGGCGTTGTAGGCCATGACGCTGACCATCCCCGACAGCGCACGGGACGCCATCATCGGATCGACCTCCCGGTCTGCGACACCGCGCTCCTGCAGTTCGGCGATGCCTCGGGCATTCCGGCGGATGAACGCGTCCCCGCGCCGCCTGCGGAACTCACGGAATTCCGGCTCCACTTGTGCGACCTGCTCAAGCAGCCCCATCAGCTTCGCGTTGCGCCGGTACGCCGCGAGATAGGCGCGATTGCTCGCCTCAAGCACCGCATAGGGATCGTCGGCATCCTGCACCCGGCCCATACCCGGGTGCATCATGTCCTCCTGCGCCTCCAGAAGGACGGCGGCGAGCACCTCTTCCTTGTTGGCGAAGTAGGTGTAGAAGGATCCCGCCGCGCATCGAGCCTCTTTGGTGATGTCGGTCAGGCGGGTGTCGAGGTACCCGTCCCGCTCGAACACCTTCCGCGCGGCCTTCACCAGAGCGGCCCGTGTCCGCGCCCCGCGCTGCGTCGGCGGCGGCTCACGAAGCTGCGAGAAGGGCGCCACGGGCGGCGGCTTCTCACCGTCGGTCTCCTCGGGCGCAGTGGTATCCACCCCCGGGACTTTACTTGAATCCGACGCCGGAGTCACAAACCCCCAAGGGGCCGGCGGGGCCGGTTGATGTCCTGCTCTCCGAGGCTCATTGGCGACCGGCGGCAACGTCGCCGAGCTCGGTGTCGCGGGTCAGAGCGCTACGGTCGATGGACCGCTTGAGGATCTTCCCCGTCGGGCCCTTGGGCAGGGCGTCGACGAACCGGACGATACGCGGGATCTTGTAGGCGGACAGCCGCTCGCGCGCCCAACCGGACACCTCGGCGGCTCCGAGTTCCGAACGGGGCCGGGCCGCGATGAGAGCGGCGACCTCCTCGCCGTAGTGGTCGTCGGGCACCCCGATGACGGCCGCCTCGACGATGTCGGGGTGCTCGTAGAGCACTTCCTCGACCTCACCGGGGTAGACGTTGTAGCCGCCGCGGATGATCAGGTCCTTGATGCGGTCGACGATCCGCAGGTCGCCGTCCGTGTCCCTCTCGCCGAGGTCGCCGGTCCGGAACCAGCCGTCGGGTGAGATCGCCGCGGCGGTGTCCGCGGGGCGGTTCCAGTAGCCCCGCATCACCGTGGGCCCCTTGATGTGGACCTCGCCGACGCTGCCCGGCGGGCACTTGTTGCCGTCACTGTCCCGCACCTGCACCTGCAGCCCCGGGACCGCCCGGCCGGTGTATCCGGTCTTGCCGCCGCGGTCGATGTCGTTGAAGGTGCCGAACGCCGTGGTCTCGGTGAGCCCGTACCCCTCCAGGATGGTGCAGCCGAAGCGGGCCTCGAAGGCGCGGGCGATCTCGCCGGGCAGCGACGCACCGCCGGAGACGGCGACACGGAGCTGGGCGAAGTCCGCCGGGCTCGCATCGCCCGCCGCGTGCAGCATCGCGTTCCACATGGTCGGCACGCCGGCCATGATGGTGAGCCGGTCGCGGCGCAGCATCTCCAGCATCGACGCCGGGTCGAACCGGGCCAGCAACGACATCGAGCCGCCCGCGGTCAGGGCCGCCATCAGGACCGAGGCCTGACCGAACACGTGGAACAGCGGGAGTCCGGTGCCAATGCGGTCGGCGCTCGTGGCCCTGCTGCACTCGGCGCCGATCTCCCCGGCGGACAGCAGGTTGCCGACCGTGAGTTGAGCCCCCTTCGGCCGCCCTGTCGTACCCGAGGTGTACAGGATGGCCGCGGTCTCGTCACGGTCCCGGTCGACGACGTCGGCAGGGAGCGCACCAGTGACCGACGCGCCCGGGGACAGCGTCCAGAAGGGCACCTCGAGTGCCGCGGCCGCCTCGGCAACGGCGGGGCCGAGGGCATGCCAGGCGATCGCCAGCGAACACGAGGCGTCGCCGAGAACGTATTCGACCTCGGCCCGAGTGGACATGGTGTTCACCGGCACCACGACGCAGCCCGCCGCCTGGATCCCGAGGTAGGCCACCACGAACTCGGGCACCGACGGCACTGTGAGCAGCACCCGGTCCCCGGGGGACAGGCCCGCGGCGGCCAACGCACCCGCATATCCCACGCTCGCGTCGTGCAACTGACGGTAAGTCCACTCATCCGTGCCGCCGCGCAGGGCGATGTTGTCGGGGGTGGCGGCCGCGTGGCGGCGCACAGGATCGAAAACGCTGGTCATGAGTGGTGCCTTCCGGGGGTGTGAACTGGTGTCGGTGCGGGTCTCGCCCTCGCCGATCGGTTGAGTTGGCCCGGCCTCCCCGTCAAGTCCTCTGCCGGGGCGGCCGGATGACGCACCTCACCGCACCCGATCGGCCGACCGGTCAGGTGGTGATACGGAAGAGTTCGGCGAGCTGGCGGCGGGTGTCGGCGGCGCTGGTGTGAAGTACGCCGCCGATTCCGATCCTGGCCGCTCCGTCGAGGTTCTGCTGGAGGTCGTCGATCATGACTGCCTCCTCCGGGGCGACACAGAGACGTTCACATGCGATCGAGTAGATCCGTCGTGAGGGCTTGCGGATCCCGACCACGGCGGAGATGACGACCACGTCTGCAAGAGCGGCGAGGTCGACGCCGTCGTAGGTCCCGGTGCCGAACGAATTGGACACCAGCGCGACGGGATGGCCCGCGGCTCGAAGATCACCGAGCAGCGCGAGCATGTCCTGGTCGATCGACATGCCCGCCTGCATCCGGGCCGTGAGCCCCTCCGCCTCGACGACGGCACCGTGGACGCGGAGTCGTTCGGCGAATCCTCGCTCGAAGGCTTCGGCGTCGATCCGGCCGCACTCGTGGTCGGCCAGGAGGGCGCGTGAGGGCTGGTCCCGGCTGAGCAGGTTCAGCGGCAGGCGCGGGTCACCGCCGAGCGAGGCCCCGAAGTCGGTGAAGGCCCGCAGCACACTGGAGGTGATGACCCCGCCGAAGTCGACCAGGACGGCGGTTCGTTTCCTGTCCATCAGGCGACCTCGAACAGTCCGGCCGCGCCCATTCCGCCGCCGACACACATCGAGATCACCACGTACCGGACACCTCGGCGCTTGCCCTCGATGAGGGCATGCCCCACCAGGCGGGCACCGGTCATTCCGTACGGGTGGCCGACCGATATGGCCCCGCCGTTGACGTTGAACCGCTCCGGGTCGATGTGCAGTTCGTCGCGGCAGTACAGCGCCTGGGAGGCGAACGCCTCGTTGAGCTCCCACAGGCCGATGTCGTCGACCGTGAGGCCGTGCTGCTTCAGCAGCTTGGGGATGGCGAACACCGGCCCGATGCCCATCTCGTCGGGCGCGCAGCCGGCAACGGCCATACCCCGGTAGACACCCAGCGGCTCCAGGCCGCGCCGCCCGGCCTCCTTCGACTCCATCAGCACCGACGCCGAAGCCCCGTCCGACAGCTGCGAGGAGTTGCCCGCCGTCACGCTGGAGTGTGCGCTCACCTGGCCGTCGGGCAGCACCGGCGCCAACTCGGCCAGGCCTTCGAGCGTCGTGGAGGCGCGGTTGCCCTCGTCCCGGGTGAGGGTGACCTCCTCCTCACGCACCTCCCCGGACTGCTTGTCGAGGACCTTCTTGACGCCGGCGAGCGGGACGATCTCCCGGTCGAACCGGCCGGCTTCCTGGGCCGCCGCGGTGCGCTGCTGCGATGCCAGGGCGAACTCGTCCTGGCGTTCCCGGCTCACGCTGTAGCGTTCGGCGACGATCTCCGCGGTCTGCAGCATCGGCAGGTAGATGCCCGGCTTGTGCTCGACCAGCCAGGGATCCGTCATCCGGTGGGTGTTCATGTGGTCGTTCTGCACGAGGGAGATCGACTCGACACCGCCGCCGACGGCGATCTGCATGCCGTCCGAGACGATCTGCTTGGCGGCCGTCGCCAGGGCCATCAGGCCCGACGAACACTGCCGGTCGATGGTCATCCCCGACACGGCGTCGGGGAGTCCCGCGCGCAGGGCGGCCTGGCGCGCGACGTTGAAACCGGAGGACCCCTGCTGCACGGCGCAGCCCAGAACGACGTCCTCGACCTCCCCTCCCTCAAGCCCGGCACGCCGCACCGCATGCGACAGGGCATGGGCGGCGAGCTCCTGCGCCTGGGTGTCGTTGAACGCGCCGCGGTAGGCCTTTCCGATCGGCGTCCGCGCCGTCGAAACGATGACTGCTTCCCTCATGTCGCCTCTGCTTCCTGTTGGTCCGGTTCGTCCGGGAGCTTCGGGGTCCACACTCCGAGCTCCGTACGCCGAGCTCGATGCCGGAGGGCGGGGCCGAACGCCGACTGGGGCGCTGTGAGTGGTCAAGGGCCAGCCTCCCGACCCGGTTATAGTTGAAGTCGGCGTCATGTTCAACCATGCTCCTGCCGCCCGGGGCCTTGACGGCCCACCTCCCCGACTGAAGGCCACCGACCAGTCGGTATGGGGAGAGGAATCGTGACCGAGCTGAAGATCTCCACAGCTGCAGGCGTCTTCGACGCGATCGTCTCGGGCCCGCCCGAAGGCCGCCCGGTGCTCCTGCTGCACGGCTTCCCGCAGACCGGGTTGGTGTGGCGGCAGCAGATCGCGGCGCTGGCCGCCCACGGCTACCGAGTGGTGGCTCACGACCAGCGCGGCTACTCCCCCGGCGCCCGCCCCCCAGCGGCCCGAGGACTACCGCATCGGCCTTCTCGTCGACGACGTGGCCGCGTCACCGAGGAACCGGGCTGGGCGGCGTTCGACCTGGTCGGCCACGACTGGGGAGGTGCGGTGGCCTGGTGGACCGCGGACGCCCACCCCGACCGCGTCCGCACCCTGACAGTTGTCTCGACCCCGCACCCCGGCGCTCTGGCCACCACCCTGCGCACCGATCAGGATCAGCGTGAACGCTCGCGCTACATGATCGACTGGCGCGAAACACCCGCGACCGAAGAGCGCATGCTCGCCAACGACGCCCAAGAGCTACGCGCCTTCCACGCCGGGAAGGTCCCGCAGGACAGCGCCGAGGCTTACGTACGACACCTGTCCCAGCCGGGCGCTCTCACCGCGGCGCTGAACTGGTTCCGGGCCGGCCGCCCCGACAACGCGATCGGCGTCATCGACGTGCCCACCGTGTACGTCTGGAGCACGGAGGACAGCGCGTTCGGCCCGGCGAGACCCTCCAGGGCGTCAGCCACTGGATCCCGGAGGAGGCGCCCGAAACGCTGAGCCGCCTGCTGCTCGACCATCTGCGAACGCACGGCGAGTAGTGAGGCGAGTACTGAACCGCAGCGAATACAACCACCAAGTTCGTCGACTCCCTGAAAGGTGACCCCGTGAAGACAGCGCGCGGCCTGGCGTCGCCTTGAGCCCGTACACGCCTTGATCTACTTCGTCCCCGAGGCAAGGCGGCGGTACGCGGACCTCGGACTGAGCCGACGACCGGGTACTTCGCCTCCCGGAGCGCCGCGTTCGGCCAGGCGTCCGCCGAGCTGGTCACCGCGACCTTCTACAACCTCAACCCCGATCTCGTACGGCGGGCGGTCGACGGGGCCTGGGACGCGACGACGCCACAACAGGTGCTGGACGCGCGGTACGCCGCCGCGGGCGAGGCCCTGCGGCGAGCGGGAATCCACGAGCTGCCCGCTCTGGACGAGGTCCTGGCGCTGCCCCGCAGTGCTGCCGAGGCCGCCTGCGGACATCCCCAGGGCCGCCCGCTGTTCGCCGCGCATGCCGCGCTGCCCTGACCGGAGGAACCGGTGCTGCAGCTGTGGCACGCCCAGACGCTGCTCCGGGAGTTCCGAGGGGACGGGCACGTCGCGTGCTTGCTGAGCGAGGGCGTCGGGGGCTTGGAGTCCCTGATTCTGCACGCCGCCACCGGTGACGTTCCCGTCGACTTCCTCAAGAAGAGCCGCGCATGGCCCGAGGAGGAGTGGGCCGAGACCGAGGAGCGCCTGCGCAAGCGAGGCCTTCTCGACGGCGACTCCCTCAGCACGGAAGGCGTACGCCTGCGTCGGCACATCGAGGACCGCACCGACCTGCTGGCCCTTCCCGCCTACGCCGCCCTGGGTGACAGCGGCTGCGAACGTCTCGCCGAACTCGCGAGCCCCTTCGGCCGCGCCGACGTCGACGCCGACCTCCTTCGAGCTCGACCGACCGGGCGGACCATGACCATGAGGTCGTCGAAGGGGTCCGTCCACGTCGGCGGAAGGCGTCGAGCACCCCAGCATCGATACACCGGCCTCCCGCGGGACGGGCACCGCACGGACGATCTCCTCCGCAAGCGGACAGACGCGCACCAGGGGTCCCGGCCGGCCGATCTCGTAGACCTCGTCCGCCGTCAGCCCGTGCGGCGAGTTGTGGTCCTCGTGCGCAAGGACGGCGACGGTGCGCGCGCCCGGCTCACCTGCGCGGAACGCGCGCATCGCCATCTCACCAAGGTCGGCGGCCACCGACCGGGATCCAAAACACGAGGGCCGTCGAATGGGCCCGGACCGCGCGCTCGCGCCGTACGCCGCACCGGGCACGTCTTGCCTCCGACGGGAGCCCATCGTACGCTCACCGTCCGTACCGACTGGACGGTATGCTGTGAATGCATCTGCACCGAAGGCGGCGGCCTGCACGGCTGCGCTGACCGCCGATCCCACGCGACCCTCGAAGGAGCCGCCGGAGATGAGCAGAATCAACCGCCAGGTGCGCCTGGCCGCACGTCCCGTGGGAGAGCCGCGGCCCACCGACCAGCAGCACGTCCAGGAGCCGACCAGGTCCTACGTCCGCCCGTTGGAGATCGGCAACCACGGCAAGCCCGTGCTGAAGATCGCGGCCTGACCGGGCAGAGAGGAGGGAGAATACGGTGAAAGCACTGACCTACCACGGCCGTCACGACATCCGCTACGGCGATGTCCCCGATCCGGCCGTCACCCACCCCACCGATGCGGTCGTCCAGGTCACCACGGCCGGCATCTGCGGCAGCGACCTGCACATCTACCGCGGCAACCCGTTCAGCCCGGAACTGGGCTACACACCGGGACACGAGTGCGTCGGTGTGGTGGTCGACACCGGCGGCCAGGTCACCCGCTTCAAGCCCGGTGACCGGGTCCTGGTGCCCGCCTCGGTCGGCTGCGCCCTGTGCCGGTCGTGCGCGGCCGGGTTCACCGCGCGCTGCGAGCGCGCCAAGTCCAGCACGGAGCTGTGCTACGGAGTGAGCCCGCAGCTTCAGGGCAGCCAGTCCCAGGCCCTCGCGGTGCCGTACGCCGATGTCAACCTGGTGCATCTGCCCGAGGACATCTCCGACGAGGCCGCCGTCGTCCTGACGGACAACGCCCCCACCGCCTGGTACGGCTGCCGCCGTGCCCGCATCCAGCCCGGCGAGACCGTCCTGGTCATCGGCCTCGGCCCGGTCGGCCTCATGGCCGCCCAGTCCGCCTTCGCAATGGGCGCCGCGCGGGTGCTGGGCGCGGACCTGGTCGCGGAGCGCCGCGCCTTCGCCGCCACCCTGGGCGTCGAGCCGGTCGAGGGCGAGGACACGCGGACGGCCATCCGGGACATGACCGGCGGACGCGGACCGGACGCCGTGGTGGAAGCCGTGGGCTCCGACGCCACCATCGAGCTCGCCCTCAAGGCCGTCCGGCAAGCCGGCCGGGTCAGCGTCGTCGGGGTCAGCCAGAACAAGGCGTTCCCCTTCCACATGGGCCTGGCGCAGATCAAGGAACTGGAGTTCGCCATCGGTCTGTGCTCGGTGCACTACGAACTCCCTCCCCTGATCGCCCTCACCCGCGCCGGCCGACTCAAGCCCGAGGTGGTCGTCTCCCACCACTTCGCCCTCTCCCAAGGCCCGGCAGCGTACGAACTGTTCGACGGCCGCTCCGACGGCGTCCGCAAAATCCTCCTCGACCCCACGCGCTGACCCTGTTCACCAGGGGACGGGGTTTCGTCTCCTACAGGGCACTTCCTGGCTCGGCTGAACTGCCCATGCGCCGCGGCTGAGCCGGGGATCTTCTCGCCACGGATCACCCGGTCGCTCTGGGGGTGACCCGGCAACTGCTCGTTCAGCGGAAACGCCCGACGCCTCACCGCGGGGATACCGGGCGCCCGGCTGGTCACCGTGCCCGATGCCGGACACAATGCTCAACTGGGAGCCCCACACGCCCTGGTGGAGGCCGTCGTGTCCCTGCACGCGGCCGACCGAGTCGGCTGACGCCCCCTCGACAATGGCCGAGAGCACGGTGTGATTCCCCCGCCGTTACCGCTTGGGTGAAGGGATCGAGCAACCGGGTGGGGCGAGGGGGCACTGGTGTACGACTACATCATCGTGGGCGCCGGATCGGCCGGGTGCGTGCTGGCGGACCGGCTCACCGAGGACGAGAGCGCACGTGTGCTGCTGCTAGAGGCAGGCCCTGTGGACGATGCCGCGGAGATCCACGTTCCAGCGGCGTTCAGCAAGCTCTTCCAGACGAAGTACGACTGGAGTTACCTCAGCGAGTGTGAGCCGGGGCTGGACGGCCGCCGTCGATATCTGCCCCGGGGCCGCATGCTCGGCGGCTGCTCCTCGATGAACGCGATGATCTACATACGCGGCAATCGCCGCGACTACGACGCCTGGGCGGCCGATGGCGCCGACGGTTGGAGCTGGCGGGACGTACTGCCGTACTTTCTTCGGGCCGAGGACTTCACGGGCGCCACGTCACCGTGGCACGCCACCGGCGGGCCGCTCACGGTCGGCGAAGGCCGCTCCCGACATCCGTTGATGGACGCCTATGTGGCGGCGGCGCAGGAAGCCGGCCACCCCTACACCAGCGATTTCAACGGCCCCGAGCAGGACGGCGTCGGCTACTACCACCTCACTCAGCGCGATGGTCTGCGCTGCAGCACAGCCGACGCGTATTTGCGGCCGGCCCTGTCCCGGCCGAACCTGGAGGTGCTGACCGGCGCCCAGTGCACCCGCATCCTGTTCGACGGCGAGCGTGCGACCGGAGTCGAGGTGGACCGGGACGGCGAACTGCAGTGCCTGCGCGCCGAACGGGAGGTCGTGCTGGCAGCCGGTGCCTACAACTCTCCGCAGCTGCTCATGCTCTCCGGTATCGGCCCAGCCGGCGAACTGGCGGCCCGCGGCATCACGCCCCGCGTCGATCTCCCTGTGGGGGAGAACCTGCAGGATCATCCGCATGTCGGTCTGGGCTATCTCACCGACACCGAGTCGCTGTTCACCGCCGAAACCCCGGACAACCTCCGCCTGCTGGAGACCGAGGGCCGCGGTCCGCTCACCTCGAACGTCGGCGAGGCCGGCGGGTTTCACCGCACTCGTGAAGGATTGGACGCCCCCGACATCCAGGTGCACGCCACACCGGTGATGTTCCACGAGGAGGGCATCAGCCCCGTGACCGACCACGCCTTCATGTTCGGTGCGGTCCTGCTCGCCCCCACGAGCCGGGGCAAGGTCTCCCTACGCTCGGCGCTCCCCAGCGCCAAGCCGCACATTCTGCACAACTACCTGACCACCGAAGAGGATCGCGCAACGATGATCCGGGCACTGCGGATGCTGCTCGACATCGCCGACCGGCCCGGCCTGGCCAAGCACCGCCGTGCCGACTTCCGCGTACCGCGTGCCACAGACGATGCCGGCCTGCTCGACTTCGCCCAGCGTGAGCTGCAGACCCTCTACCACCCGGCGGGCACGTGCTCCATCGGCCCGGTCGTGGATTCCCGGCTCAGGGTGCACGGCGTGAGCGGCCTGCGGGTGGTGGACGCCTCGGTGATGCCCACCGTGGTGCGGGGCAACACCAACGCCCCCACGATCATGATCGCGGAAAAGGCCGCAGACATGATCCGCGGTCTCCCGGCGCCGGTGTGACGGCTTACGGGCCCGAAGTGCTGCTGGAAGTCGTGCCACTCCTGCTCCGATGGTCGGGACGGACCGGCCCCTTGAGCTGCGCGTCCACCTCTCGTGTGGCACCTGAGGCAGCGCTACCGACCGTCCCCTCCACCGATAGCCCGGTACAGGGCGACCAGTGCGGCGCACACCCCTATGCTGCCGCCGAACGCGACTCCACCACGTTGAAGGACGTCGGGCCAGCTCGCACCCATTGACCGTGCGCCCCATGCGGCAACAACCGCGATCAGGGCGGCCAAAACGACAACGAGGCCAATCGTCAACAAACGGACGACCCTTGCGTTATCCATCTTTAGCGCTCCGCCTAATTAGTCATTCAGTCAGCACACACGACTGGGACCGTCGGACTTCCCAGTTCCGGCCCTCCCCCGAGGCGGCACAAACTGAGGCTCCGACATGACGGAACACGTTCGCGAATGAAGTTGTCGTTGCGGCAGTCAACCTGCAACACCCCTATAGCATCGCTCACTTGGCGTAGGGGTGTAGCGATTGGCGAGCGTAGCGTCACCCGCTTCTTGATCGCCAGTACGGTATGAGGGGCGAACTCTTGCACCCCTCATACCGGCTGCTGTTCTTTGATCTGCGCGACATCTTCGGCGCCGTCGAGGACGGGTTCGAGTGGCGCATCGCGTCCCCGACGCCGACGGCCACCGGGTCAAGCGCTTGATCTGGGGCACGCCTTCATCCGCGCCGGGGCGTCCGACATGGCCCTCGATCAGCCCGGGCCGATCCTGCCCTATACGTGGCCCGGTCGACACCATGATCAAAGCGAACGCGTGGCAGACCCGGGGCGCGTCCATCAACACCCACCATGCCGCCGACTCGTTCCCGCGCGCCTCGCCCGTGCTGGTCGACGGCGCCGGGGCATCCACCACCGCATTGCCCGGAGGGGCATCGAACCCTCCACACGACTGGGCCGCCACCGCTGGCTCGTCGAGAGGACTCTCCGAAGTGATGTTGGGGGCAACGTTCTGACTCCGCTCGCGACGGCTGACCGCCACGCACGCTCGCTGTCGCGCGCAAGTGTTCAGCCTCGCGTTCGTAGCGCCGGTGCAGGCGGCGGCAGTCGGCCAGCCACGAGACGGTCGTTTCTACGCTCTGACGGTGGCGGCCTGGTACTCCAGCCGTAGATCGCGATCTTGCTGTTCAGGGGCGGTGCGAAGACAGGTACGGTCACCGTCAGGGGCCCCTCCCCCGCGGCAAAGATCTCAGGCCGACGACACCAGCACCTCCAGCTTGTTGAGACTCTGAGTCCAGCCCTCCTCGTGAAGAGCTTGGCGCCCCTCAGTGGCGAAGTCACCCTGGCTGATGACCAACTCGGTCCGTGTACCGCCGATATCGCGAAGCGACAGCGTCACCACCGTCTCCCGATCCTCGGGATCGGGATCCTCCCACCGGAAGGTATGGGACAGGTGTTCCGGAGGGTCGACCTCAACGAATTCCCCCACCAGGTAGAACAGATCGCCCTCCGGAGGCTGCATGGCGATCCGATACCTACCGCCTGGCCGAAGGTCGCTTTCCACACTTGGAATGGCGAACCCGTCAGGGCCCCACCACTTGGCCAGTTCCTGCGGTTCGGTCAACGCTCGGAATACGGCCGAGCGCGGAGCGCGGAGGACACGCTGCAGATGCAGCCTCAGCCCGCCATCGTGTGTCATCGCGAACCTCCTCCAACCGAAAGCGCCGAGATTGACCAGCATGCGTATCGTAAGTATCTCAGCCGTAGACCGCGATCTAGCTGGCCAGGGGCGGTGTGAGGACGGGTGCGGCCACCGGTGATCATCGCGTGCTGTGTGGACAAACGAAGATCAAGAGCTGGCCGCGGGACACAGCGTAGACCTGGCTCGCTGGCGGGACATGTTCGGTGGCCTTATGGGCCGGATCGCGGGCCGTTTCACGCGGACCGAACCTCGACGCCGGGCACGGTCGCTCGTTGTGGGACTGCCGTCCGGCCTGCCGCGGAAGAACTGCCGGACCATCGCCAAGCATGCCGGGCAGGCCACACCGGACGGCCTGCAGCACCTGCTGGCACGGGCCAAGTGGGACTCTGAGGCAGTCCGCGACGACGAACGCGAATACGTCGTGGAGCACCTCGGCGACACCGACGCCGTACTGGTCGTCGACGAGACCGGCGATCTGAAGAAGGGCACCCACACGGTCGGCGTGCAGCGCCAGTACACCGGCACCACGGGCAGGATCGAGAACCCCCAAGTCGCCGTCTGCCTCGTCTACGCCACTGCCGCCGGACACGCGGCAATCGATCGGGAGTTGTACATCCCGCGCGCATGGACCGACGATGCGGACCGACGCCGGGCGGCCTGGGACAGGGCCCCGACAGAGAAGGCAGGCGGGGTCGCTCGCCACCCGCCCGTGCTCGCGGCACCACCGTGCGAACAGGGCGGAGCGCGACTCCCGGCCCGGCGGGTGCCGGGGTGGCCAGCTTCACGCTCCTGCGGGTGAGACCTCACTTACCCACCGGGCGGGAATTCCTCATGGCCACCCATACCGTCAGAGTCGCCGCCGATGCCCGGACAGCGGGCACTCAAGGCGCGCGAGCGCAGCGAGGCGAGGTCAGGTGCGGCGTCGGCGGGGCGAGCCGCCGGGACGCCGCACGGTTGGGGGTCGTCCGGGCTGCCTTCCCCGACGCGCCCCGGGGGTCAGCCGTTGAGGTTCTGCATCAGCTCGGGGGCGTAGCGGTCGCCGGAGACGATGCCGCGCGGGGTGACGGCTTCGATGGCGGCCAAGTCCTCATCGGTGATCGTCACGGTGGTGGCGGCGACGTTCTCCTCCAGGTAGCGGCGGCGCTTGGTGCCGGGGATGGCGACCGCGCCCTGGTGCAGCACCCAGGCGAGAGCCAGCTGGGATGGCGAGACCTGCTTGGCGGCGGCGATGCGGCGGACCTCGTCGACCACGGCCAGGTTGCGGGTGAAGTTCTCGCCCTGGAATCGCGGGTCGGTGCGGCGGAAGTCGTCGGCGGCGAAGTCGTCCGGGCTGGTGATCGCACCGGAGAGGAACCCGCGTCCGAGCGGCGAGTAGGCGACCAGGCCGATCCCGAGTTCGTTCAGGGTGGCCATGACCCCGTCGTCCTCGATGCCGCGCTCGAAGAGCGAGTACTCGGTCTGGACCGCTGTGATCGGGTGGACGGAGTGGGCGCGGCGAATGGTCTGCGGCGCGACCTCGGACAGGCCGATGTGGCGAACCTTGCCGGCGGCCACCAGCCCACCCATGGCGCCGACGGTCTCCTCGATCGGCACCTGCGGGTCGACCCGGTGCAGGTAGTAGAGGTCGACGTGGTCGGTGTTCAGGTGGCGCAGGGAGCGGTCCAGGGAACGACGGATGTATTCGGGTCGCCCGTTGTGGCCGAGGAGCGTGCCGTCGTCGGTGAACTCGATGCCGGTCTTGGTGGCGACGACGGCCTGCTCGCGGCGGCCGGCGAGGGCCTTGCCGAGGAGCTGCTCGTTGATGAACGGGCCGTAGCTCTCGGCGGTGTCCAGCAGGGTCACGCCCAGTTCCAGGGCGCGGTCGATGGTGGCGAGGGACTCGGCCTCGTCGGTGCTGCCGTAGAAGGCGCTCATGCCCATGCAGCCGAGTCCTTCGGCGGAGACGGTCAGGCCCTGGCTGCCGAGGGTGCGGAGTTCCATGGTGATCTTCCTTGCTGTTGCGGGTCGTCCCGCGGGGTGTGACTGGTTGGTTGTGCGTCCGGTGCGCTGCGGCCCTCGGCCCTGACCGGGTGTGGTCGGACGCCGGTCGCGGTCGGGCGGGGGGCGGCGGCGGTGTGGCGCCGGCGGGCGGGGATGCTGTGCGGCTGCCGCGCCCGGCGTCGGCAGTGCACCCACCGGGACGCGGGGCGGTCAGCGCACCCAGGTGCCGGTGAGGGTCTGGACGGCGGAGCCGTCGAGGTCGGCGAGGGTGGTGGCGACGAAGTCGCGGGCCCATTGCGAGGTCTGGATGCGGAAGGGCGGGCGGGCGGCGGTCAGGGCGTCGACGATCGGAGCGGCTGCCTCGGCCGGGGTCTGGGCGTTGGCGAACGACTGCCGGGTGCGGGTGATGTAGGCCTCAAGCGCCGGGCCGTAGGGCCCGGCGGCGGCGAGCAGGGTCGGGACGTCCAGGCCGAGATTGGCGACGAACTCGCTCGCCACCGCACCCGGCTCGATCACGGTGACATCGACGCCGACGGTGGCCGCGACCGGCGCGAGAGACTGCATGAAGCCCTCCACGGCGAACTTGGCCGCGCAGTACGCCTCGTTGAAGGGCTGGCCGACGACGCCGCCGACGCTACTCACGGTGATCACCCGGCCTTTCGACGCACGCAGGTGCGGCAGGGCGGCCCGGGTCGCCGCCACCACGCCGAAGAAGTTGACCTCCAAGGCCGCGCGGACGTCGTCGACGCTGCTCTGCTCGATGGTGCCGACCTGGGCGGCGCCGGCGTTGTTGACCAGCGCGTCCAGGCGGCCGTGCTCGGCGACGACCTCGTCCAGGCAGGCAGTGATGCCGGTGGAGTCGGTCACATCCAGGCGCTTGACCTGGATCCGGTCCGCGACATCCGCCTCGGCGGCGGCCTTGAGCAGGGCCTCGGCCTTTCCGGTATCGCGCATGGTGGCGATGGTTGCCCAGCCCGCCCGGGCGGTGCCGATGGCGGCGGCCAGGCCGATGCCGGAGGACGTACCGGTGATCAGAACCGTCTTCGGGGAGGTCATGAGGGTCTTCCTTGCCTGGGGAACACAACGGGCCGGGACCCGTAACCGGGGAGTTCCCCGGTTATCTGCAACGGTAAACGGGGAACTCCCCGGTTGTCCAGATAGACTGATCCCCCATGAAGGGAGCAGCCTTGACCACCAAACCGAGCGTGTTGCGTGCCGATGCCCGCCGCAACCGGGAGCGCATCCTCGAAGCGGCCGTACGCACCTTCTCCGAGAAGGGCGCGGACGTTGCCATCGACACGATCGCCAAGGCCGCCGGCGTCGGCTCGGCCACGCTCTACCGCCACTTCCCAACGCGCGAGGCGCTGGTCGAGGCGGCCTACCGCAACGAGCTGGCCCGCGTCTGCGACAGCGCCGCGAAGCTGCTCGCCGACAATGCGCCGGACCGGGCGATGCGCCTATGGATGGACGACTTCATCGACTACCTGGCTGCCAAGCAGGGCATGGCGGACGCGCTGCGGGCCGCGGTCGCATCCGGTGCGGACCCCTTCGCCGAGACCCTCGACAGACTCGGCACCGCGCTCGGCACCCTGCTGCACGCCGGCGCCGACGCCGGTCTCCTGCGCCCGGACATCGACCCCTTCGATGTCGGCTTCAGCCTGGCCGGCGTCGCGCTGATCACCAGCGCGCCCGACCAACGCGAACGGGCCGGCCGCCTCCTCGACCTGCTCCTCGACGGCCTCCGGTACGGAGCGGACGGGCCGGCGTCCAGCTCGTGACCCGTTGTCGGTCGTATGTGCCGGTAGACCTCTTGGACGACACAACGCTTGAGGCGGCGGATGATTTCCCGCTTGGACATGCCTTCCGTGGTGCGTCGCTGCAGGTAGAGGCAGGTGCGTTCGTCCCACCTCATGCGAGCCGGTGCCTCGGCGGCAGGTGGATGCGGGCCCTACCCGGTGAGTCCGGCCCTCTCGCACGCGGGCCGGTACCTGGGAGTGCAGATCTGGTCGATCGTGTACATGCCGTCCTTGACGACGGTGTCCTTGATGTTCTGTGCGGTCAAAGGGATCGGAGTGATCAGCACAGCCGGGACGTCTTTGGCGGTGGAGATGTCGACCTCGTCCTCAGCGATGCGGTCGATGTCTTCACCGCGGCCGACGGCGACAGCGAATCTGGCGGCGGCTTCCGCTTCAGGCGGGTAGGGCTTGTAGACCGTCATGGCCTGCTCGCCGCTGACGATACGCTGCACGGCTGGGAGCTCGGCGTCCTGGCCGACGACCAGCGGCAGCGGCCTGACGCGGGCGTCCTTGAGGGCGGCGATGACGCCGCCAGCGATGACGTCGTTGCCGGCCCAGACGCCGTCGATGTCGGTGCCCTCAGCGGCGATGGCGCCGGACATCGCGACGTAGGCACTACCTGTGTTCCAGGTCTCGGCACGGTACACCTTGCTGATCTCCACCTTGCCCTTGAGGACGGACTGCGCCCCACTGTCAAACGGGCTGACCACGCCGGCGGACTGTTGGGGGCCGTCCACCCTGACGACGCGGCCGCCGTCCCCGCGGGCACCCTGGGCTCTGAGCAGCGCCTCGCCCTGGAACCTGCCGATAGCCACTGGATCATGGGAGACGTAGGCCGTGATCGGGCCCTCGACGGGCCGGTCGTAGGCAATGACCGGGACACCCGCATCCTTCGCCTCCTTGACCATGGAACGCGCACCCCGGATATCGACAGCGTCGAGGATCAGGACATCCACTCCCCTGTTGATCATGGATTCCATCTGCTGCCGCTGAACGGCCGTATCGTCGTGAGCGTTGGCGTACTTCACCGTGCACCTGCCGCACAGCTCCTTGATCTTCTCGGTGATCAGGGGCCGGTCGGACTGCTCATAGCGGGCTGTCTGCTTCTCCGGCAGCAGGAGGCCGATACTCAGTCCGCCCTCGCCGGAGGAGCTGCCTACCGATTCGCCGGCCTGCCCACAGGCACCGAGGCCCAGTGTCAGGGACACCGCGGTCGCGACGACGGCCTCACGTGTACGGATGTTCACCGGCCTGCCTCCTTCCCGGCCAGCAGCAGCCTGAGCGGCGTGTCCGCCTGGTACCCGGAAGCAGGACAGACAGGCCGCGACGATGCCGGCCCGGATCTGTACACGATACCGGCAGCTGCTTCTCGCCACCGGGGCCGGCACCGCTCGGCCCGGGCATCATCGTTACTGTCTTCGGCTCGTCAGGGTGACGTTGGGATGTCGAGGGCGAGGCCGGTCCCGGTGATGAGACCGTCGAGGGCGTCGGGCCCGTACTGGAGGCGTGTGAGCCGATTGCGACCGAGCGCTTCCAGGCGGCCGAGGCCGACGACGGCGAGGTTGGCCAGGCTGCGTGTGACGTGCGCCCATACCCACTCGACCGGGTTGAGGTCGGGCGAGCAGGCGGGCAGCAGGAACACCGTCAGCCACTCACGCATGGCGTGGGAGACGTGGGTGCTCAGCCGGTCCCACACCAGCACGTTCGTCGACTTGACCTGCTGATGGGTTCCGTCGATCTGTGCGATGAAGCGCGC
Organism: Streptomyces sp. NPDC059010; assembly: GCF_042740355.1. Taxonomy (NCBI): domain Bacteria; kingdom Bacillati; phylum Actinomycetota; class Actinomycetes; order Kitasatosporales; family Streptomycetaceae; genus Streptomyces; species Streptomyces sp. NPDC059010. The sequence continues at coordinate 4,857 of NZ_JBHYJA010000075.1, read as the reverse complement.
TCGCCCATGCTGCGGCGCTTGGCCTTACCCGCGAGGTGGGTGCGCAGGCGGTGGCACAGCCGGGCGCGGCAGCCTGGGCGCATCGCGATCAGTCCGGCCGCCGACAGGCGTCCCGAGCGCCGCCCGCTCACGGTCACTCGTGGTGTGTGGCCGAGCCGTGAGGGTGGTACCGCGGGCAAAAGCGTGTTGCACAAGGCTCTGAGCTGGGCATCTCCCTGGCATGGCAGGGGTGTTAAGGGCTGACCGGGTGTGGGTGGAGACGTTCACCGGACTTCAAGTGACGCAGTACGCACGTCTGTTGAAGGTTGTGCGGGAGCGGGGTGGCGACGGCACGTTGCGGGGCCGGCCGTGGTCGTTGCCGTTGGCCGAGCGGGTGCTGCTGGTGGTACCCGCACACCCGGCCAGCTCCTGACCACCGCCGCACCCTGGACCAGCCCCTGGTTCCCCACCAGTTACCCGGCAGACCCCGGTCGTCCCGCGGCTGTACCTGCTCCCGGCACTCTCGGCTCCCGCCGGCCGCATGCTGGACGGACATCACGGTGAACTCGGGCAACGCCCGCGCGTACCAACCGAGAACAAGCCATTCCACCCCAGCATGATCAAACTCGCTGATTCCGTCATCATCTTTTCATCGGGTGGCCCTATGTTCAGTCGCGCTCAGCACCATCACACTGACCACACCACCGGCCGGGGTTCCCGCCTGCGCGCGGGCCGGCCGAAGGGGGAAAGACAACGATGCGTCACTTAAGATCGACCGGCCGCTTCGGCAAGGGGCTCATAGTCTTCACCGCTACGGCTGCCTCCGCGATAACCGCCATGAGCTTCGCGGCCTCACCGGCCGCCGCCGCCCCGGCAAGGCCCGCCGCTGCTCAGGCAAAGCTCGGTGAGGCCTGCACTGCCGCCGATCTCGGCAAGCGCCACCCGTACATCAAGACCACCGAAGTGTCCCCGACGATCACCCACTTCAAGGGCTGGTACGTCACCGAGGGCACGACCGGCACCCAGACCGTCACCACCAGCACCCAGACGACCATCTCGGTCTCCGTCGGCCTCAACGGCAATGTCGAGGGCAGTTTCGCCGTCGAGACCCTCGGCAAGGTCGGCGCGAGCCTGGGCCTGAACGTGAAGGTCGACTACACCTCCACCAGCACCGAGTCGAATGCGGTCACGTGGAACTTCAACCAGCCCGGCTACTACGGCGCCTACAAAGGCACCAAGAAGGTCACCGGTACGTACGGAAGCCTCAACTGCAACCGCGTCCAACAGGGCGACGGCAGTTGGGCGTTGAAGTGGATCGAGGGGCCCGACGGCGGCAACTTCACCACCTACACCACCCTTGAGGAAGGCGCGGTGCGCTGCCAGGACCAGGTGCCCGCAGGCAGCATCATGGCCAAGGCACGGGGCCTCCTCGACTGTGGCTCGGCCGCCGCGAAGGCCGAGCACCCGGCGGGTGCGGTGGCACCGACGGCGAAGCAGAAGCGGGACCGCCTCGTGCAGCGCCCGGCTCCCACCAGCGGCACGTCCGCCGCACAGCCCAAGGCCACCGGGCGTAGCGCGCGGGCCGCGCTCGACTGCAAGGCCGAGGTCTACAAGATCGCCGTACCCGGCAAGCCACTGTCCTGGGGCGCGCCGCTCCTTGCGGATGACGGTGTCCGCCTGCGGCCCTCGTCGATCTTCAGCGCCCACCTGGACAACTGGCGCCTGTGCAACGTGACGGAGAACAACGGGGTCCTCGCGGCGTCCCTGTGGAACTGGGGCAACGGCGGGTGCGCGACCATCGCCGAGCAGAACGCGGCCACCGAACAGGCGGTCCTGCAGACGGTCCCCTGCACGGAGGACGACCTCCAGCGGTTCTACATCTACCGCGACGTACCCGGCAGCTCGAAGATCGGTGTGCAGAACAAGTACACCGGCTCCATGATGGGCCACGACCGGTACGCGGACGGGGAGTTCATACGCCAGTACTCCAGCGGCAGGCAGGACGGTACGGGTACGTACACCCTCACCGGAGTCTGACGGCCCACACCCCGTGAGCGGCCCCGCACGTGAACCCCCGACCTCCCGGTTCCGTGCGGGGCCCTCCGCGTCCCTACTCGGTCCCCAAAGCCGCTTCTGCCGGATCAGGCGGCTGTGCCGAAGCCGGAGGCGGTCGGCTCCTGTTCGCGGAGCTGGTGAAGTCGACGTTCAGCTTCGGGTCGCACGACATCACCGCCTGGGTCCGCGACGGCGGCCCTGGCCTGGCCTGGCCAAGTCACCAGGAATCCTCGACCTGTACGCCTTTCAGCCCTCACGCCGCGTCCGAACTCCACGACGAGTAGCCGCGACCGGCCCGCCGGTGGCACTGGGCACAGGATCAGACGAAGGCCGCCTTCACGTCCGCTGAACTGCGAAAGTACCGATCAGGTTCGAGGCACGTGCGACGCCGCACCGCAACGGCAAGCTGAGGCCTCGGCGACATCGCCGTCGTCCAGTCAGCTCAGTTGCCGACCGGCGTCGCTGGTGATGATTCCCGCCAGCTCCGCGGGCATGGAGAGGAAGGGCGAGTGGCTGGAAGACAACCGGTACACCCTTTCGGAACGGATCGCCATGGACTCCTGGAAGGCGACCGGCATGGCCATGTCCTGCTCGCAGATGATGTAGCTGGAGGGCACGGTCTTCCATCCCGCGGTGGTGACGGGTTCGCCGAACGACTTGACGCTCTGCAGGACCAGCCGTGCGGCGGCGCGCTCCGCATCCTCGGGGGCGGCATCGGCGTAGAAGAAGCTCCGCGGGTCCTCGGGCGCGGGCAGCGTCCCGGTCTCCCCGCCGGGCATCTGACCACCGCTCTGGATCGACAGGGAGACACCCTCGTCGACCTGGAAGGCACTGAGGTAGATGAACTGGGACACATGGGGCACGTCGGCGACGGCCTCGGTGGCGGGTATCCCACCGTAGGAGTGAGCCAGGACGGTGACCTGGCCGCCGATCGCGTTCAGGCTGTCGCGGATGACGCGCGCGTCGTCGTACATCCCGGCCGTGTTCTCGGGGTCGGACGAGGCACTCGGCAGGTCGACGGTGGCGACCCGCCATCCCAGGGCGGTGAGTTCGGGGATCAGCATCTCCCAACACCAGGCGCCGTGCCAGGCGCCGTGGACGAGCAGGATCGCGGGCTGGTCGGTGTCTACGGTGGCCATGCATCGCCTTACGAACAGGACGGCGACCACCGTGAAGACGGCGAATCGCGGTCGCGGGAAAACAGGTGGGGACGGCAAGAGCGCGAACAGTCGGACCAATGCCGAGCACAATGCCGGGGACGGCCCGCAGTCCCGGCGGAAAGGCGGTCCTGCCCGAGCGTTGTCCTGCGACGACGGTACGGGCGCCGCAAGGCTCGAAGCCATGCGCGTCCGTCCGCGATTCTTGCGCCGCCGTCCCGCGCGCGGCGGGAGGGCGGTGGAGCGTTACGCTCGGCCGTCGGTTCGCGAGCGCCGGTGGGGGTCCTCACCGACGCCCGGAGGGAAACACCTGTGGACAGAAGGGTGGCCGATGGATCCGCTGACCGACGTGCTGGGCCTGCTCGATCTGCGCAGTGCCCAATTCGCCCGGGTCGAGGCGCAGGAGCCCTGGGCCGTCGGTTTCCAGGGATACCGGCACATCAAGTTCGGCGCGGTGCTGAAGGGCACGTGCAGGATCTCGGTCGCGGACCTGCCGGCACCGGTGACCTTGTCGGAGGGGGACTGCTATCTGCTGGGCGGTGGCCGGAATTACGAACTGTCCGGCGGCCCGGCGATGCGGGCGGTGCCGAGCTCCGAGGTGTTCACGGGACACACCGAAGGGTCGACGGTGCGGATCGGGTCTGCCTGTGACGCGATCGTGGTGGGCTGTGGGTTCGATCTCGACGACGCCAACGCAGCGGTGCTCGTCGACGTCCTTCCACCGCTCGTCCACGTCCCTGCAGGGTCCGGCGCCGCGCGATCGATCCGGGCCGCGCTCGAACTGTTGCGCGCCGAGACCGATGCCCCCGGGCCGGGGTCCCCCTTCGTCACGGAGCGGCTGTCCCAGATCCTGCTGGTCCATCTGCTCCGCGCCCATGTGGCGGACCAGGGCGCGAAGGGCGGCGTCTGGCTCACCGCTCTCAGGGACCGCCAGATGAGTGCCGCGCTGACACTCATGCACGACATGCCGGCGCACCGCTGGACCGTAGGCGAACTCGCCGCCAAGACCGGGATGTCCCGGTCCCAGTTCGCCGCCCGGTTCGCCAAGACGGTGGGCATGCCGCCCCTGGAGTACCTGGTGAGCTGGCGCATCCGCTCGGCGGCTCGGGAGCTGAGGACAACTGACCGCACCGTCCTGGCGATCGCCAACCGCTGGGGCTACGGCTCGGAGAGCTCCTTCAGCCATGCCTTCAAGCGCGTAATGGGCGCACCGCCGGGCACCTACCGGGCGCTGCGGCAGTCCGGGCGGGACCGCCGACGGGTGTGACCGCCGACGGCGCAGGCAGCGCCAGGGACCTTCAGTCCCAGACGGACCAGGAGACCGACCGCCACTTCTCGTCGGACTCGGCGAGGGCTCCTCGGCCGCCCCGGTCCCTCCCTCTCTGATGTGCTCGGCATGCCAGCCACGCATCTGACACTTCCCCAGCGGCGAACTGATCTGTTTCTGAAGTGGCGCCATGGCAGCCGCTGGCGGGGGTCAAAGTGCGCGTCCTTTGTGCACGGAAGAGAATGCTCACCAGGCTTGTGAGCGTGCGGGGTGATCGGAGACAGCGGCCCGTCTCACTCCGGCTCCGCCTCGTGCAAGGCGGGTCGCGTCAGCTCGGTGATGAGGTGTTCCAGGGCAGCGGCGGCGGTGGGGCCGGTGGCGGCGACTTCGGGCACGATG
>NZ_JBHYJA010000074.1:0-32295 GCF_042740355.1 Streptomyces sp. NPDC059010 | reverse complement strand
TCTCCCTGCGTGTGTGCTAGTGAGAGGGGGGGGGGGGCGGCGCGCGGGGGGGGCGGGGGGGGGGGGCGGGGGGCGGGGGGGGGGGGGCGGGCGGGGGGGGGGCCGGCCGCGGGCCCCCCCCCGGGGCAGTTCCGTCGCCCCCCGCACGCCTCTTCAGGCCACGAGCAGGCGGAGGCCGAGTTCTGCCGCGTCGAGATCGACGAGGTCGCGGTTGTGCTCGGCCCACCGCCCCGAGGAAAGGTCGTCGCGGAGCCTGCTCACCGCCCGCTGCTCGGCCTGCGGCCCGACCCGGGTCCATACCGACACCGCACGGCGCACATGTTCGTCCAGGTACGCCTCGGGCCGGCGCCAGTGGGCCTCGAAGAAGCCGTCGGCGCAGTCCCACGGGATGAGCACCGGTTCCATACGGGCCCCGATCGCGCGGGCCAGCTGGTCCACCGAGGGCCGTCCGGCGACGAGGCCGGCGACCTCGGGCAGGTAGTCGCGAGTGAGCCAGAAGCGGTGACGCCAGCCGGTGTCACTGGCGTCGTGCGTGAACACCACCACGCGGCGGGCCACGCGCCGCATCTCGCGCAGGCCGGCGATCGGGTCGTGCCAGTGATGGACGGTGCTGAAGGCCATCGCCGCGTCGAAGGACTGATCCTCGAACGGGAGGCCCTCCGCGGCGGCTGCCACGCACGGCGCCGCGCCCGCGGGACGCTGGGCCCGCATGACCGCCGACGGTTCCACCGCGGTCACCTCGCGGTCCGGAGGCTCGTAGGAGCCGGTGCCGGCGCCGACGTTCAGTACCGTCCGGGCGTCCCCGAGCGCATCCCAGACCCTCGCGGCGATCCGCGGCTCGGTGCGTCGCGTCGCCGGGTACGCGGACCCGATGACTTCGTACAACTGCGCGCCGAGCACCTTCAGTTGTTCTTCCGGCGTCGTCCTCTTCCCCATGGCCCGTGCCTCCAGTTCTGCGTCTATCGCCGTCACCATGGCGGCAGCTCGGTCGCGCTGTTCCAGCAGCAGGCCGCGCAGCCGGTGCAGATGTGCGACCGCGTCGGTGGCCGGGTCGTCGACCAGACCCGCGATCTCGCGCAATCCGAAGCCCAGCCGCCGGTAGGCGAGCACCTCCCGCAGCCGCTCCACGTCGCGCGCCGAGTAGGCCCGGTATCCGGCCGCGGTCCGCGCGGATGGCCGCACGAGGCCGATCTCGTCGTAGTGATGCAGCGTGCGGACGCTCACGCCGGCCAGCTCGGCCACGCGCCCCACGGTCAGGTGTACCTCCACGCCACCGACAGTGCGGCATCACGCCACGTGAGGGTCAAGCGCTCCGCTGCTGGTACCGCGCGCGCCGGCTCCCGGCCCGCCCGGTCGTCAGGTCCGGCCCTCCTGCTCCTGTGCCACCTTCAGCGCGGCGGACGGGGCGGTCCAGCGCGCCCGTACGACGGTGAAGCCGGCCTGTTCGGCGTCCTGGCAGACCAGTTCGTCGTCGTCCACGAGAACCCGGATCTCCCGGGTGCGGGCAAGGCGGCGCAGGATCTCCAGCTTGGTGCGTCGGGCGGGCCTGCGGTCGTCGTTGCGGCGCATGTAGACGCGCCCTTCGGGCAGGCCGTGCGCCGCGAGCCAGTCGAGCGTGTCGCGCCGGCAGCGCTCGGGGCGCCCGGTCAGATAGCGGATCTCGCACTCCTTCGCGCACTCCAGCACCAGGGCGATGCCCTCCGTGATCGGCGGGTCCTGCGGGGCCGCCGCGAAGAAGCCGTCCCAGTCGCGCGGCTTGCGCTCCAGGAAGTGCTGGCGGTGTGCCGTGTCGGCGAGGGTGTTGTCCAGGTCGAACACGGCGAGCCGGAGTGTGCTGTTGTCGGTCACGCCTTCACCCTAGTCCGGCCCGGAAAATCGCCTTCCCACTCACAGGTGCGGGGCTAGGGTCCCATGTCATGCAACTGACAGTTCTCGGTGGGTGCGGTGCGTGGCCGACAGCGGCCCAGGCGTGCAGTGGCTACCTCGTCGAGTACGCCGGGTTCCGCCTCCTTCTCGACCCCGGGTATGCCACGCTGCCCCGTCTGCTCCAGCACGGCACCGTCGACGCGGTCGACGCCGTGCTGATCAGCCACGGGCACCCCGACCACTGCGCCGACCTCAATCCCTTGCTCCGTGCCCGCGGGCTCAGCGACGACCCGCCGCCGTCCCTGCCCGTCCACGCCCCACGCGGTGCGGTCGACGCTGTTCTCGCCCTGGACAAGCCGACCATGCTCGCCGAGGCGTACCGCCTCCATGAGTTCGACCCCGGCGACCGGTTCGGCATCGGGCCGTTCACCGTGGACACCTGGCTCCTGCCGCACTTCGTGCCCAATGCCGGTATTCGGCTCGCGACACCCGAGTCCGTGCTGGCCTACACCGGTGACACCGGCCCCAGTCCCGACATACCGCGCCTAGCACAGGGTGCCGATCTGTTCCTGTCGGAGGCCACGTACGTCCATCAGGTGCCGACCGCCGACGCACCGTACCTGCTGACCGCGCGACTGGCCGGCCAGTACGCCCACCAGGCGGGTGCCGCTCGGCTGATGCTCACTCACCTCTGGCCGGGCACGGATCCGGCAACCGCCCGGGAAGCAGCCGCAGAGGCCTTCGAGCACTCCATCGGTGTCGCCGCGCCTGGCCTCGTCGCGGACCTCGGCGACACGGTTCGGACGCTCGACCGGGTCGATCGGCACGACACCGGGTGAGACGAGCCCGCTGAAGGGTCCGATACCCCGGCAACCTCCGCGCCCCCGGCGGCCACTGCTGTGCGACACGGTACGCAGGCGGAGGCGGGAGGCCCCGATGGGCAGCACGGTGAGCGGCATGCGCGGTACGGCGATCTGGACGGCGGCGGCGATGGGCGCGGCGCTGCTGACGGTGTGGGGGCCGGCGAGCGAGGCGTACGGGGCGACGACGCTGGTCGTGGCGACCTACGGGAGCGACTCGGCGCCGGGCACCCTGGACCGGCCGTTGCGGACCGTGCAGCGGGCGGTGGACCTGGCGAGGCCCGGCGACGTCATCACCGTGCGCGAAGGCACCTACGCCCTCGCCGACAACATCACCATCACCACCTCGGGCACCGCCGCCCAGCCCATCACCCTGGGCCCCTACCAGGGCGAGCGCGTGGTCGTCGACGGTGAGCAGCTGCCCGCCAGTCACACGCCGGTCGGCGGCAGCATCCCGCGGGCGGAGCGCGGGGCGATCCACATGGAGGCCTCGTACTGGCGGATATCCGGCCTGGAGGTGGTCAACGGCCCGTACGGCGTCTATTGCGACGGTTGCAGCCACAACGTCTTCTCCCGGCTGTCCACGCACGACAATTACGAGTCCGGCTTCCAGCTCCAGGGATCGTCCGCCGACAACCAGATCCTGAATCTGGACAGTTACGGCAACCGGGACCCCCGTAAGAACGGCGAGAGCGCCGATGGCCTGGCCATCAAGGAGGGCAGCGGAACGGGCAACGTGGTGCGTGGCGCCCGTTTGTGGAACAACGTCGACGACGGCTTCGACGCCTGGAAGTTCACCTCACCCATTCTGATCGAGAACACGATCGTGTACGGCAACGGCTACAACCGCTGGAACTTCCCGGACTTCTCGGGCGACGGCAACGGCTTCAAGATGGGTGGCGGCAGCCCGGCCCCGGCGGTGGGCCACACCCTGCGCAACACGATCGCGTACAAGAACGCGGCGCACGGTGTCACCGACAACGGCAATCCCGGCGCCCTGGTCCTGACCCGCAACACGACCTGGGGCAACGCGGGCACCGGCTTCGACGCCGACGTCGCGGGCGGCACCGCCGCCCTCACCGCCAACCTGTCCCTCGCCGACGCACGCCCGGCGGCTGTCGGCACGGGGACGGTCTCCAACGGCAACTCCTGGAACCTGGGCGGCACTTGGGACGCCTCGGCAGTGCTCAGCACCGACCCGGTCGCGCTCACCGGCCCCCGCGCGGCCGACGGATCGCTGCCGTCGGCCCGGGGCTTCCTCGTACCCCGCAACGGCACGGCTGTCGGCGCCCGCTTCTGAGCCACCGGACCGGCCGCGCCCGCCGGGTCGAGTTTCAGACAGTCCGACCGAAAGAACTGGTCCGGACTATTTCCGGGAAGGCCCTTTTCGCAGGCCACGGAGGGCCGGTGAAAGGATCGTGAGCGGCGTGAACGCGCCATCGGAGTACGGTAATTCAGCGCCGCGGTTGATTCTTCAATGAGCCCGCTGCCATACTCCGGCTTCTGGCTTCGCCGCCGCTCACAGCCTCCCCACAACAAAGCCCGCGCTCCCGTATGTCCGGCATGCCGCAGCAAAGAAGGTGCGCCTGTGCCCGAGTTTTCACCTTGGCACGACAATTCTTTCACATACAGTCCCCCGAAAAATGAACCCGCGCCGGCCCGGCGCATATCCGAAGATCCCGAATTCCACGCATTGCGCCGCGCTCAGCGCAGGTTCGGCGTCCGTGCGACGGCCCTGTCCGTCGGCGGATTCCTGCTGTACGTGCTGGTGTCGCACACGGTCCCCTCTCTGATGAACGAGCGTCTGGTCGGCCATCTCACCCTCGGTCTCGCCCTGGGCCTCGGGCAGTTCGTCGTGATGGGCGTGACCGCCTGGGCCTATCTCCGCTATATGCGCACCCGTGTCGACCCGCTCGCCCGCGGCCTCGGCTCACGACTCGACCAGCACGAAGCGGGCTCGGCCCGCACCGCCGCGGCGCGCGGCGACGCCGGGCAGACCGTCCGGCCCGGCTCCAGGGGGTACCGCACGTGGTGACCATGTCCGAAGGCATCGTCGACCGGTTCAGCCTGCAGCTGACGTTCGTGCTGTTCCTGTCGGTGGTCGTGGTCACGCTGTTCATGGCGCTGCTGACGGCCCCTCAGCGCGACGAGATCAGCGAGTTCTACCTCGGCAACCGCACGATGTCCCCGCTGCGCAACGGCCTCGCCATGTGCGGCGACTACCTCTCCGCCGCCACCCTGCTGGGCAGTACCGGACTGGTCGCCCTCAACGGGTACGACGGACTGCTGTACCTGGGCGGCACGGTCGTCGCCTGGATGATGGTGCTGCTGCTCATCGCCGAACCCCTGCGCCGGGCGGGCCGGTTCACCCTGGGCGACACCCTCGCCCTGCGGCTGACCCGGCTGCAGCGGCCCGCGCGGCTCGCCCTGGCCGTGTGCACCCTCGCCATCACGACCCTGTACCTGGTGGCCCAACTCGTCGGCAGCATGGCCCTGCTGACCCAGTTCACCGGCGAACCCAGCGCCGGGACACGCACCCTGTGCGTGATCGTGATCGGCACCATCGTCATCGTGTACGCCGCCATCGGCGGTGCGCCCGGCGCCACGGTCATCCAGATCATCAAGGCCGTGATGCTGGTGGCGGGCGTGACGGTCACCGCGGTCATGGTGCTCCACCACTACGACTGGAACCCGGGCGCCCTGCTGGCCGCGGCGGCGGACCACAGCGGCACCGGCACCCAGTTCCTCGAACCCGGGCTGCGCTACGGCGTCAGCACCACCAGCAAACTCGACTTCTTCAGCCTGGAACTGGCGATCGTCCTCGGCCTCGCCGCACTCCCCCACGTACTGATGCGGCTGCTCGCCCCGCGCAGGATCGACGTCCTGCGCCGCTCCGTCGTCTGGGCGGTGGGCCTGGTCGGCCTGGTCTGTCTGGCGGCCGGCATCCTCGGCCTCGGTGCCACCGCCGTCGTCGGCCGGGAGACCATCGCGGAGACCGACCACAAGGGCGACTCCGCGGTCCTGCTACTGGCCAACGCCCTCGGCGGCGGCATCCTCACGGCCCTGCTGTCCTGCCTCGCCTTCGTCACGCTGCTCGCCGTCGCGGCCGGCCTCACCCTCGCCGCCGCCTCGTCCCTCGCCCACGACCTGTACGGCGAGGTGATCCGCAAGGGCCGCGCGAGCGAGACCGAGGAACTGATGGTCGCCCGGCTGTCCGCGGCCGTCATCGGCGTCCTCGCGATGATGCTGGCCCTGATCTCCTGGGGCGCCAACACCGCGACGCTCGCCTTCCTCGCCTTCGCCATCGCGGCGTCCGCGATCCTGCCGACGATCGTGTACACCCTGTTCTGGCGCCGCTTCACCGGCGAGGGGGCGCTGCTCAGCCTCTGGGGCGGTCTGGTCTGCTCGGTCCTGCTGGTGCTGTTCTCCCCGGTGGTCTCCTCCACTCCCGGCTCCTTCTACCCGGACGCCGACTTCGCGTGGTTCCCGCTGCAGAACCCCGGCATCGTCTCCATCCCGGCGGGCTTCTTCCTCGGCTGGCTGGGCACCGTGCTGGGCGATCGTCAGGGGCCCCAGGAGGACGCCGCCTACGCGGAGTTCGAGGTCCGGATGCTGGTGGGCGCCAAGGAGTAGGAGATGCTTCTCCCATGCCTACCCGTACGTTCCTGATCGGCGCCGCCCGCCAGCGCCCCTGCACTCTCGTCGTCTGCCGGGGCTGCTGTTGCGGAAACCAGAGCAAGCACCCCGGCACCGATCACGCCTGGCAGCTGGACCGGCTGCGCGCCGCGGGGGCCGAGCACGGGTTCCAGGTCCGTACGACGGACTGCCTGGGCCCCTGCGACCAGGCCAACGTGATCGTCGTCCAGCCGTCGGCCGCGGGGCGCCGGGCCGGCGGGCGGCCCACCTGGGTGGGCTTCGCGATGGACGACGACTGCACGGAGGAGATCGCGCGGTGGGCGGCCGCCGGCGGACCGGGTCTCGCCGATCCGCCCATCACGCTGGAGCTCCAGTTCATCCGGCCACCGCGGGACGCCCGGGTGCGATCACGCCGATGACCCCCGCCAGGCCCTCCCCTCTAATTGTTAATGGGATCCATTTTCATGTAGCGTCCTCGGTGTTCACCCACCGAGGAGGTCCGTCATGGCTGTCCCCAAGCGGAAGATGTCCCGCAGCAACACCCGCCACCGCCGCGCCCAGTGGAAGGCGGCCACCCCGCAGCTCGTGCCCGTGACGATCGGCGGCGTCCGCCACCTCGTGCCGCAGCACCTGGTGAAGGCGTACGAGCGCGGGTTCCTGCTCCCCGAGGCCTGACCGCCCGGCCCCTCCCGACGGCCCCGCCCTGCCTATCCTGGTGAGGGGCCGGTCCTGCTCGCAGTGCGCGAGAAGGGAGCCGCGAGTGACCGAGCGGACGATCGACAGGGCCGCCGCGGACACCTTGCGGCAGGCCAGGGACGCCGTCGCGCGTGAGGCGTGGGCCGAGGCGTACCGGCTGCTGGACTGCCTGGACCCCGCCTGTCTCACTCCCGACGACTGCGCCGCGTTCGCCGACGCCGCATGGTGGACGAGCCGGATCGAGGAGTCGATCATCCAGCGGATGCGGGCCCACTCCGGGTATGCGGCACGGGATGCGGCCCGGGAGGCCGGGCACATGGCCTGGCTGCTCTTCTACGAACACCAGCTGGCGGGACGCACCGCCGTGGCCGCCGCCTGGCTGCGCCGGGCGCGACGGCATCTGCACGGTGAGCCGGAGTGTGTCGAGCAGTGCTACCTCGCCTGGATCGACACGGAGGACGCCCAGCGGCGGGGCGCGTTCGACGAGGCGATGGCGGCGGCCCGGCACATGGCCGGGATCGCGCGGCGCTGCGACAGCCCGGATCTGCTCGCGATGAGCCTCCAGGCGCAGTCGGGCGTCCTGGTGGCGCAGGGCAGGGTCGGTGCCGGACTCGATCTCCTGGACGACGCCATGTGCTCGGCCATGGCGGGTGAGCTCAGCTCCTTCTTCACCGGCTGGGTCTACTGCCTGGGCCTCCAGCAGTCCATGGCCTGCGTCGACCTGGAACGCGCCGCCGAATGGAGCGACGCGGCGATGAGCTGGTGCGCGGCCATGCCCGCCGAGAACAACTTCCGCGGACTGTGCCGGGTGCACCGGGTGGAGGTGCTGGAGCTGCGCGGCAGCTGGGCGGAGGCGCTGTCCGAGGCCGAGCGCACCTGCCAGGAACTGCTGCCCTACGAGCGGCGGATGGCCGCCGAGGCGGTCTATCTGGTCGGCCAGATCCGGCGGCGGCGCGGAGAACTCGCAGCGGCGGAGGAGTCGTACGACCGCACCCACGAACTCGGCCGTGACCCGCAGCCCGGACTCGCCCTGCTGCGGCTGGCCCAGGGAAAGGCCGACGCCTCGGCCACCGCCCTGCAGCCGGCCCTCGCGACCGGGGCCGAGGCCGGCGGTCTTCAGCGGTGCAGGCTGCTCGCCGCCCAGGTGGAGGTCTGCCTGGCGCTGGACCGGACGGCCGAGGCGGGCAGGGCTGCCGAGGAGCTTCGGTCCCTGGCCCTCGACTGGCAGCGGCGGTGCGGTTCGGAGGCGACCTTGCTGCACGCGAGCGCGGCGACCGCGTCCGGCGCGGTGGCCTTCGCCGCCCGGGACCTGGACCGCGCGCTGCCGCTGCTGCGCCGGGCGCTGACGCTCTGGCTGGAGCTGCGGGTGCCGTACGAGGCGGCGCAGGTGCGGATGACCCTGGCCGCGGCCGACCGGGCCGCCGGGGACACGGAGGGAGCACGGATGGAGCTGCGGGCCGCCGAGCAGACCTTCCGGCAGCTCGGTGCCGTACCCGATGCGCGCCGGGCGGCGGCCCTGCTCGCTGAGGTGCGCCGACGGCAGCCCGGCGGGCTCACCGAGCGCGAGATCCAGGTGCTGCGGCTGGTCGCGGCGGGCCGCACGAACCGGGCCGTCGCCGCGGAGCTGGTGATCAGCGAGCACACCGTCGCCCGGCATCTCAACAACATCTTCGCCAAGCTCGACGTGTCCTCGCGGGCGGCGGCGACGGCGTACGCGTACCGGCACGGCCTCGCCTGAGGCACATGGGCCGTTCTGCCCACGCCCGGCCCGCCGGGATGGGCGATTCGGGCGATGAACCCGCCCCCGCTCTCCGCGTAGACCGGTGGTGTACCCCTTCCCCGACCCAGGAGCGGAGAGCAGGTGGCGGCCATGACCACCTACACACCGACCCTCGACGACAAACTGCTGGACCGGCTGCGCGGAGCCGTCCGCGGCGAGATCGTCGAGTCCGGCGACCCGGACTACGACGAGGCCCGCAGGGTCTACAACGCGATGCACGACAGGCGCCCGGCGATCATCGTCAGGGCCGTCGACGCGGGCGACGTCATCGCCACGGTCGACTTCGCCCGCGACCAGGGCCTGCCGCTCGCCGTGCGCGGCGGCAGCCACAGCGTCCCCGGCTACGGGACCTGCGACGGCGGGGTCGTCCTCGACCTCGGGCGCATGCGCGGGACCCGTGTCGATCCCGAGACCCGCACCGCCTGGGTCGAGGGCGGCTGCACCCTGGCGGACCTCAACCACGCCACGCACGCCTTCGGGCTGGCCACCACCGGCGGGGTCGTCTCCACCACCGGCGTGGGCGGCCTGACGACCGGCGGCGGCATGGGCTATCTGTCCCGCCGCTGCGGTCTGGCCTGCGACAACCTGGTCTCCGTTGACCTGGTGACGGCCGACGGGGCGTTCCTGACCTGCACGGACGAGCAGCACAGCGACCTGATGTGGGCGGTGCGCGGCGGTGGGGGGAACTTCGGCGTCGTCACGTCCTTCGCGTACCGGCTGCACCCCATCGCCGACATCCTCGGCGGACCCGTCTTCTTCCCGCTCGACGGCGACGTGATCCGCCGCTACCGGGAGCTGATCGACGAGGGGGACGAAAACCTCGGCGCACTGCTCGTCGTCGGGCTCGGTCCGCCCGTGCCGTTCCTGCCCGAGCGCTGGCACGGACGGCCGCTGTGCGGCGTGATCGCCTGCTGGACCGGCTCACAGGACGAGGACGACCGGATCCGGGACCGCCTCGCCGCGCTCGGACCGGTGCTGGGCCGGTACCTGGAACGCATTCCCTACCCGGTGATCAACACCCTCTTCGACGACCTGGTGCCGCCGGGGCTCTACCACTACTGGAAGGGCACGTTCACCCAGGACCTGTCGGACGGCGTCATCGAAACCTGCGTCGAGCACGGCGCCACCACCCCCTCCATCCAGAGCGTCACGGTCGCCTACCCGCTCGACGGCGCCGTCGGCCGGGTGGGGCCGCAGGAGACGGCCTTCTCCTACCGGGACGCCGGCTACTCGTTCGCGCTCAGCGGGACCCTCACCACGCGTGCGGACTGCGAGGCGCAGAAGGACTGGGTGCGCGGCTTCCACCAGGCGCTCGCACCGCACGCCATGGAGGGTGGCTACGTGAACTTCATCGACGGTGACGACCAGAACCTCGTCCGGGCCAACTACCGCACGAACTACGACCGTCTCAGGGACCTGAAGCGGCGCTACGACCCGGGCAACCTGTTCCGTCTGAACCACAACATCGCGCCCTGAGGAATCCTGCGGCTGCGGCGTTGTTGAACCCCATATGAGTTCCGTGATCGCGTCGACCCGCTTCTCCGTCCTCGACCGCTCCCGCACCCGGGAGGGCCACACCGACGCCGAGGCACTGCGCGACACGGTGACGCTGGCGCGGGAACTGGAGGATCTGGGCAGCTACCACCGCGTCTGGGTGTCTGAACACCATGGCGTACCCGGCGTCGCCGGTTCGGCGCCGACCGTGCTGGCCGCCGCCGTGGCCGGGGCCACGAGCAGCATCCGGGTCGGCACCGGCGGTGTGATGCTGCCCAACCACCAACCGCTGGTCGCGGCCGAGCAGTTCGGGGTGCTGGAGTCCCTCTTCCCGGGGCGGATCGACATGGGGCTCGGCCGGTCCGTCGGCTTCACCGACGGGGTGCGCAGGGCGCTGGGCCGGGACAAGGGGGACGCGGAGGACTTCGCGGCGCAGATCGAGGAGCTGCTCGGCTGGTTCCGCGGCACCTCGCCGACCGGCGTGCACGCGCGGCCCGCCGAGGGGCTGACCGTGCCGCCGTTCGTGCTGGCCATGGGCGAGGGCGCGGACATCGCGGCCCGCGCGGGGCTGCCGATGGTCATCGGGGACCTCAGGAACAGGGAGAGGATGCAGCGCGGGATCGATCACTACCGCGAGCACTTCCGGCCCTCCCCCTGGGCCGCCGAGCCGTACGTCATGATCTCCGGCACGGTCGCGGTGGCCGCCACACCCGAGGAGGCCCGGCGGCTGCTCGTGCCGGAGGCCTGGTCGATGGCGTACTCGCGCACGCACGGCACCTTCCCGCCGCTGCCGCCCGCCGAGCGCGTCGAGGCGCTCACGATGACCGGCAAGGAGCGCGGGTTCTACGAGGGCGGCCTCGCCGGGCACATCGCGGGCACGCAGGAGCAGGTCGCGCACGAGCTGGAGACGGTGCTGAAGGAGACCGGGGCGCAGGAGGTGCTGGTCACGACCAGTACGTACGACCGTGCGGCCCTGCTGGACTCGTACCGACGGCTCGCCCGGATCATCTACGCCTGATCCGGGCTCACCGTCGGCGGCCGCCCAGCCTGTGTCGCTCAGTCCGTGTCACTCAGTCCGTGTCGCGCGGGTCGAACGACTTGGTGTCGATCGTCAGCGGCTTCGGGAACGCGCCGGCCACCGACTCCCAGCCGGTGAACTTGAAGTCGGTGCCCTCCCGGTCCCCGTCCGCGGGCGGGGCCTCGCCGTCGTGGGTGACCAGCAGGCCCTTCGGGAAGGACCGGCCCAGCGGGACATTGACGACGGTGGATCCGTCGGAGTGCTGCACCCCGTCGGTGGCGGCGCTGTCGGTGACGGTGAAGGAGCCGAGGTAGGTGTTGCGGCCCTGGCGCTCGTACACGGCGAAGGTGTTGTCGCCCTGGCTGGAGGCGAGGAGGTAGCCCTTGCCGTCGGCGGCGTGGTAGATCGCGGCGCCCTCGGCGTCGGCGCTGAGGTGCTTGCCGCCGTAGCCGGGGTCGTGGGCGGTGTCGAGGACGCACTCCTCCTCGGCGTCGTACGTCCACGGCGTGCCGTACTCCCGCACCCGGTCGATCAGCTCGGGCCGCTCGAACTCCTCGTCGTCGAGGCCGACGCGCCACAGCCCGACGTCCTCCTGGGCGGCGTACAGGACGTGCTTCTCCTGGTCGACGACCATGCCCTCGACCTGCGCGTGGTCACCGGGGTCGGCGCACGGCGTCCAGCTCTTGCCGTTCGGCAGGGTGAAGGAGGCGGGCAGGTCGAGGGTGTCCTCGGTCCTGTAGCCGACGCGGCCGTCGCGGTCGACCAGCTGCAGCAGCCGTACCCGGGTCTCCGAGCGGCGCGACACCACGGCGTAGGCGTTGTCGTCGTCGCTGAAGGCGGCCAGGCCGTAGGCGGTGCGCTGGTCGTCGACCTCGGACTCGCTCGCGGAGAAGACCGGCGCTGCGTCGGCCGCCGTCACGTCCTTCAGCGGGGGCCGGCCCGCCGCCACGGCCGCCGGGTCGATCGCGTAGGCCCGCACCCGGTCCCGGCCGCGGTCGCTGACCAGGGCCAGGTCGGTCTTCTTGCCGCCCAGTTCGAAGCCGTAGACGACGTCGACGTTGTTGAAGCGGCCCGGCGCGCCGTCCTCGCCCGGTGCGGCGGGCGCGGCGATGTGCTGCAGCCGCTTGCCGTCGAGACCGTAGACGTCGAGTCCGGCCTCCTTGAGGGTGCCTATGACGAGGCTGCGGCCGGGGTCGTGGGGGTCGACCCAGACGGCCGGGTCGTCGGCGTCGGCGTTGCCGCCCGCCTCGTCGTCGTACACGGCGGGCGTCTCGACACGGGCGGAGACGGAGACCGGCTGCGGGGCGGAGGCGCCCGTGACCATCAGCAGCGCGGCGGTGAGAGTGCTCAGAGCGGAAGCGCTCACGATGCTCCTCGGTAGGAAGAGAGACTGGCGAGACGGTATGGGCGGCCGGTGTGGGTGAGCCGACGGCTTCGTGAACAACAGGTGGCTCGGACAGGTGTGCGCCTGGTTCGCCTACAATCTGGGCCTTATGTACTCCCCGCACGACCCATACGTCCGCGTCCGCGGCGCCCGTGAGCACAACCTCCAGGGCGTGGACGTCGATATTCCGCGGGACGTGCTGACCGTGTTCACGGGTGTGTCGGGGTCGGGGAAGTCGTCGCTGGCGTTCGGCACGATCTACGCCGAGGCTCAGCGCCGCTACTTCGAGTCGGTCGCGCCGTACGCGCGCAGGCTGATCCACCAGGTCGGCGCGCCGAAGGTCGGCGAGATCAGCGGGCTTCCGCCCGCCGTGTCCCTCCAGCAGCGCCGCTCGGCGCCGACGTCCCGCTCCTCCGTCGGCACGGTCACCAACCTCTCCAACTCCCTGCGGATGCTGTACTCCCGCGCCGGCGACTACCCGCCCGGCGCCGAGCGGCTCGACTCGGACTCGTTCTCGCCGAACACGGCGGCCGGGGCGTGCCCGCAGTGCCATGGGCTCGGCCAAGTGCACCGTACGACCGAGGAGTCGCTGGTCCCCGACCCGGCACTGTCGATCCGGGAGGGCGCGATCGCGGCGTGGCCGGGTGCCTGGCAGGGCAAGAACCTGCGGGACATCCTCGACGCGCTCGGGTACGACGTGGACCGGCCCTGGCGTGACCTGCCCGCCGAGCAGCGGCAGTGGATCCTGTTCACCGACGAGCAGCCGGTCGTCACCGTGCACCCGGTGCGCGACGCCGACCGCATCCAACGGCCGTACCAGGGTACCTACATGAGCGCCCGACGGTATGTGATGAAGACCTTCTCCGACTCCAAGAGCCCGGCCCTCAGGGCCAGGGCGGAGCGGTTCCTCACCTCCGCGCCCTGCCCGGCGTGCGGCGGCAGCAGGCTGCGGCCGGAGGCGCTGGCGGTGACCTTCGGGGGACGCACGATCGCCGAGCTGGCCGGCCTCCCCCTCACCGAGCTGGCGGGCCTGCTGGACGGCGAGCCCTCGTCGGAGACGGCCCGTGTCCTCACCGAGGACCTCACCTCCCGTATCGCCCCGGTCATCGAGCTCGGCCTCGGCTACCTCAGCCTCGACCGGGCCACGCCCACCCTCTCGGCGGGCGAACTGCAGCGCCTGCGCCTCGCGACCCAGCTGCGGTCCGGGCTGTTCGGTGTCGTGTACGTCCTCGACGAGCCGTCGGCCGGACTGCACCCGGCGGACACGGAGGCGCTGCTGAGGGTGCTGGCACGGCTGAAGGCGGCCGGGAACACGGTGTTCGTGGTGGAGCACCATCTCGATGTCGTGCGCGGCGCCGACTGGCTGGTCGACGTGGGGCCGCAGGCGGGCGAGCACGGCGGGCAGGTGCTGCACAGCGGGCCGGTGGCCGAGCTGGCATCGGTCGCCGGGTCGGCGACGGCCCGTTTCCTGTTCGACGACTCCCCCGCCGCCGTACGCCAGGTGCGCGCTCCACACGGCCAGTTGAAGGTCGGCCCGGTCACCCGGCACAACCTGCGCGGGGTGACCGCCGAGTTCCCGCTCGGCGTGTTCACGGCCGTCACCGGGGTCTCGGGGTCGGGCAAGTCCACGCTCATCGGAGAGATCACGGAGGAGGTGGCGGGCGTGGGGCGCCTGGTCTCGGTCGACCAGAAGCCGATCGGCCGCACCCCGCGCTCCAACCTCGCCACCTACACCGGCCTCTTCGACGTCGTACGCAAGGTGTTCGCGGCCACCGACGAGGCGCGGGCCCGTGGGTACGGTGTCGGACGCTTCTCCTTCAACGTCGCGGGAGGGCGCTGCGAGACCTGTCAGGGCGAGGGGTTCGTCAGCGTGGAGCTGCTGTTCCTGCCGAGCACGTACGCGCCGTGCCCGGACTGCGGCGGGGCGCGCTACAACCCCGAGACGCTCCAAGTGGCGTACCGGGGGCGGAACATCGCGCAGGTGCTGGACCTCACGGTCGAGGCGGCGGCGGAGTTCTTCGCGGACACGCCTGCCGTGGCCCGCAGCCTCGGCACCCTGCTCGACGTCGGCCTCGGCTACCTGCGGCTCGGGCAGCCCGCCACCGAGCTGTCCGGCGGCGAGGCACAGCGCATCAAGCTGGCGAGCGAACTGCAGCGCGGCCGTCGCGGCCACACCCTCTACCTCCTCGACGAGCCGACGACCGGACTCCACCCGGCCGACGTCGAGGTGCTGATGCGCCAGCTGCACGGGCTCGTGGACGCCGGGCACACCGTCATCGTCGTCGAGCACGACATGTCCGTCGTCGCGGGCGCGGACTGGGTGATCGACCTGGGGCCGGGCGGCGGTGACGCGGGCGGACGGATCGTGGCGGCGGGCCGGCCGGCGGAGGTTGCGGGTACGGAGGGGAGTGCCACGGCGCCGTATCTGGCCCGTGTGATGCCGTAACGGCCTTCGGCAGCACGGCACTTGAGGGCCGTAGACTGAACCCGTGCGTTGATCCCTCCGCGCGACGGCGCGTGCCGTCGCGGACCGTGTGGGCGCCCGGAGGTTCCGTGGCCGCCCCGGTTGGGCATTCCCGTCGCCGTCCCCATCGGAGATCACGCATGACCGCGCAGCAATCCCTCACCTACGACGCGTTCCTGGAACTCGCCGCCGCCGATCCGGCCGTGGTCGGCCTCGTCCTCAAGGGCTCGCGGGCCCACGACGGAATGGCCACCGAGCACTCCGACCACGACCTGTACGTCGTGCTCGCGGACGGCGCAGCGACCGAACTGCGTCGGCTCGCCGGACACCGCACACCGCGGCTCGATCTGGTGATCGTCTCCCTCACCGAGTTCCGGGCCGCAGGGATGCCGGGCCACGAGCGCTATGCCCTCGCCCGGGCGAGGATCGTGCTCGACCGGCTGGACGGCGGGATCGGGGACCTCCTCGCCGCCAAGGCGCGGCTCGGCGCCGACGAGGCGTTCCGGGCGGCCGACGGCTGGCTCGACGCGTACGCCAACTCCCTGTACCGCTCGGTCAAGAACGACCGTGACGGCGAGCCGCTCGCCGCCCGGCTCGACGCCACCGACAGTGTGGGGCACCTGCTGGAGCTGCTCTTCGCCCTGGACCGGCGCCCTCGCCCGTACAACAAGTACCTACGCTGGGAACTTGTCCGCCATCCGCTGCCGGACTGGGACGGCATGGCCCTGCTGCGGGACGTGGACCGTATCTCCGCGAGCGGCGATGTGGCCGTCCAGCGACGGCTGTTCGCCCGCGTGGAGGCCCTGGCCCGACGGGACGGCCACGGGGCGGTGCTGGACGCCTGGGGTGATGATCTCCGGCTGATGCGTCCGCGCTAGGGCGGACCGCTCGGCGGCCCGGGCCAGGCGGCGACGGTCTGCATGGCGGCCGGCCGCTATCGGCTCGCGCACCTCGGCCTCGGCGACCAGGTCGCGGGACCGTGTCACCCGCCACACCGAGGTGAGCAGAGAGTCGTCGCCGACGAAGGCCGCCGCCGTGTTCGGAGTGCCTCCGGTCGCCCGGTAGTGCAGACGCACCGGCTGTACGGGGACGCCCGCGTCCAGGGCGGCCTGGAAGGCGGCGCGGCGGAAGTGGCCCTGGGAGCGGCCGCACCAGGTGCTGCCCTCGGGGAAGACGGCGACCGCCTGCCCCGCGCGCAGCGCCTGCGCGATCCGGGCCACCGTCTCGGGAAGTGCGCGGATGCGGTCGCGGTCGATGAACAGGGCGCCGCTGCGGGCGGTCAGCCACCCTGCCACGGGCCAGTCCCGGATCTCCGACTTGGCGAGCATCCGGGCCGGACGCACGGCGGCGAGCAGCGGGATGTCCAGCCAGGAGACATGGTTGGCGACGAGCAGCAGCCCGCCGTCGGGCGCGGCGCCGCCGTCGATGCGTACCCGCACCCCCGAGGCCCGTACGACCCAGCGGCACCAGCGCCGGACCAGTCCCGCGGGTATCCGTCCGCCGAGCGGCATGGCCAGGCAGCCGACGATCAGCAGGCACAGGACCGCCACGAGCCGCAGGGCGGCCAGGGGTACGGCCCTGGCCGGTCCCGTCGCGTCCACGCACGTCCGCGGGGTGCAGGGCGCGCTGGGCCGCCACAGGGTCGCCACCTCGACGGCGTGGGCCCGCGGGGCCGGTGCGCCGGCCGGGGCTGCGGCCGCCGTGGGGACACCCACGGCGGCGAGGGAGGAGGTGCTCATGGCCGCCCCGTCCGTCACGCCGGGACGAGGGAGAGGAAGTGCCGCAGATAGCGCGAGTTGATCCGGCGCATCGACAGCAGCACATACAGGTCGGCGACCCCGAACTCCGGGTCGTGCGCGGGCTCGCCGCAGACCCAGGCGCCGAGGCGGACGTAGCCGCGCAGCAGGGCGGGCAGTTCGACGCGCTGGGCGGGCACGGGCGCGGTCGGCTGCCAGGGGCGCAGCGGTCGTACGCGGTACTCCTCCGGGGCCAGGTGCTTGGCCTGCACGCGGTCCCAGGTCGCCGCCGCGAGCGTGCCGCCGTCGGCGAGCGGGATGGAGCAGCAGCCGGCCAGCCACTCGTGGCCGTGGTCGACCATGTAGCGGGCGATGCCGGCCCAGATCAGGCTGATCACGGCGCCGTCGCGGTGGTCGGGGTGGACGCAGGAGCGGCCGACCTCGACCAGGTTCGGACGCAGGGAGTCGATCCGGCTGAGGTCGAACTCGCCTTCCGAGTACAGTCGGCCCGCGACCGCGGCCCGCTCCGGGGGCAGCAGCCGGTAGGTGCCGACGACCTGTCCGGACACCTCCTCGCGGACGAGCAGGTGGTCGCAGTACGCGTCGAAGGCGTCGATGTCGTGACCCGGCTGCGGGGTGGTCAGCAGGGCTCCCATTTCCCCGGCGAAGACGTCGTGCCGCAGCCGCTGGGCGGCGCGCACGTCCTCCTCGTTGCGGGCGAGACCGACGGTGTACCGGGTGGGTGCCGTGGGCTGCGGGGGACGGTCGACGGTCAGTACGCCGGTCATGGCTTACTCCTGGTCACGGGCCGGGGACGGCGAGAGAGGGGAAGTTGCGAGCGGTGCGGTGTGCCGCCCCTGTTCTTCCTATGCCGGTTGGCGTCCGCGTGACCGGTGCCAGGAGAGTGGATGTGCGGATGTTGAACGGCGGACACCGGTACCGGTCGTCCACGTTCCGGTGCCCGTCCGGTCAGCCGGAAGGTCCGGTGCCGTTCACCTGACCGGTCCGGGAAAGGCGAGACGGGGCCGGGGAGCACCTCCCGGCCCCGCCCGTCCGCACCTGCCGGCGAACGTCTGTTGTGCTACCGCTTCACCTTCCGCGTGGCCCGCAGCCACTCCTTGTTCATGCTGGTGATGGACATCAGCGGGATGCCCTTCGGGCAGGCGGTGGCGCATTCCCCGGTGAGTGTGCACCCGCCGAAGCCCTCGTCGTCCATCTGCGCCACCATGTCCAGCACCCGCGTCTCCCGCTCGGGCGCCCCCTGCGGCAGCACGTTCAGGTGGTTGATCTTGGCGGAGGTGAACAGCATCGCCGCGCCGTTGGGACAGGCCGCGACACACGCCCCGCACCCGATGCACTCGGCGTGCTCGAAGGCGAGATCGGCGTCCGGCTTCGGCACGGGCGTGGCGTGTGCCTCGGGAGCCGCGCCCGTCGGCGCCGTGATGTAACCGCCGGCCTGGATGATCCGGTCGAACGCCGAGCGGTCCACGACCAGGTCCTTGATCACCGGGAAAGCCGACGCCCGCCACGGCTCGATGTCGATCGTGTCGCCGTCCTCGAAGGACCGCATGTGCAGCTGGCAGGTCGTCGTCCGCTCGGGCCCGTGCGCATCGCCGTTGATGACGAGCGAACAGGCACCGCAGATGCCCTCACGGCAGTCGTGGTCGAAGGCGACCGGGTCCTCGCCCTTGAGGATGAGCTCCTCGTTGAGGGTGTCGAGCATCTCCAGGAAGGACATGTCGGAGGAGATCCCGTCCACCTCGTACGTGGACATCGCGCCGTCGGTGTCGGCGTTCTTCTGCCGCCAGACGCGCAGGGTGAGCTTCATGCGTAGCTCCGCTGGGTGGGGTGGACGTACTCGAAGACCAGGTCTTCCTTGTGCAGGACGGGAGCGGCGCCGGTGTCGGTGAACTCCCAGGCCGCCGCGTAGCTGAACGCGTCGTCCTTGCGGGCCGCCTCGCCGTCCGGCGTCTGCGACTCCTCGCGGAAGTGACCGCCGCAGGACTCACCGCGGTGCAGCGCGTCGAGGCACATGAGCTCGGCGAGCTCCAGGTAGTCGACGATGCGATTGGCCTTCTCCAGCGACTGGTTGAACTCCTCGCCGGTGCCCGGAACCTTGATGCGGCGCCAGAACTCCTCACGGATCTGCGGAATGCGCTCCAGCGCCTTGCGCAGCCCGGTGTCCGTGCGGGCCATCCCGCAGAACTCCCACATCAGCTCGCCGAGTTCACGGTGGAAGGAGTCCGGCGTACGGTCGCCGTCCACAGCCAGCATCAGGTTGAGCCGGTCCTGGGTCTCGGCCAGCACCTCCTGGACGACCGGGTGGTCGTCGGTGACCTGCTCGTGGTGCGGATTGCGGGCGAGGTAGTCGTTGATGGTGGCGGGGAGGACGAAGTAGCCGTCGGCCAGGCCCTGCATCAGGGCCGACGCACCCAGCCGGTTCGCGCCGTGGTCGGAGAAGTTGGCCTCGCCGATGGCGAACAGCCCGGGGACGGTGGTCTGGAGGTCGTAGTCGACCCACAGCCCGCCCATCGTGTAGTGCACGGCCGGGTAGATCCGCATCGGCACCTCGTACGGATCCTCGTCGGTGATCCGCTGGTACATGTCGAAGAGGTTGCCGTACTTGGCCTCGACGGCCCCCCGGCCCATCCGCTCGATGGCGTCCGCGAAGTCCAGGTACACGCCCTGCCCGCCCGGCCCCACTCCCCTGCCCTCGTCGCAGACGTTCTTCGCGGCGCGGGAGGCGATGTCGCGGGGCACCAGGTTGCCGAAGGACGGGTAGATGCGCTCCAGGTAGTAGTCGCGCTCGTCCTCGGGAATCTGGTGCGCGGGACGGTCGTCGCCCTTGGCCTTCGGCACCCAGATCCGGCCGTCGTTGCGCAGCGACTCGCTCATCAGCGTCAGCTTGGACTGGTGGTCGCCGGTGCGCGGGATGCACGTCGGATGGATCTGCGTGAAGCAGGGGTTGGCGAAGTAGGCGCCGCGCCGGTGGGCCCGCCAGATCGCGGTGGCGTTGGAGTTCATGGCGTTGGTCGACAGGTAGAAGACATTGCCGTAGCCGCCACTCGCCAGTACGACCGCGTCCGCGAAGTACGTGTCGATGCGGCCGGTGATGAGATCGCGCGCCACGATGCCGCGCGCCTTCCCGTCGATGACGATCAGGTCGAGCATCTCGGTGCGGGGGTGCATCTCGACATTCCCCGCGGCGATCTGCCGGCTGAGGGCCTGGTAGGCGCCGAGCAGCAGCTGCTGGCCCGTCTGGCCACGGGCGTAGAACGTCCGCGACACCTGGACGCCGCCGAAGGACCGGGTGTCGAGCAGCCCGCCGTACTCGCGGGCGAACGGCACGCCCTGGGCCACGCACTGGTCGATGATCTCCACGGAGATCTGCGCGAGCCGGTGCACATTCGACTCCCGTGCCCGGAAGTCACCGCCCTTGACGGTGTCGTAGAACAGCCGATGGACCGAGTCCCCGTCGTTGCGGTAGTTCTTCGCCGCGTTGATGCCGCCCTGCGCGGCGATGGAGTGGGCGCGGCGCGGGGAGTCCTGGTAGCAGAACTGGACGACGTGGTAGCCCTGTTCGGCGAGCGTGGCTCCGGCGGAGCCGCCGGCCAGGCCCGTGCCGACCACGATCACCGTGTGTTTGCGCCGGTTGGCGGGGTTGACGAGTTTGGCCTCGAAGCGGCGTTTGTCCCAGCGCTCGTTGACGGGTCCTGAAGGGGCTTTGCCGTCGACGACGGGTTCGCCGGTCGAGTAGTCGGTGTACGCGTTCATGGTCAGCTCACCACTCCGGTCATGACGCCCACGGGTACGGCGACGAACCCGGCCGTGAGCAGCAGCGCTAGGACGTTGGCGACGGTCTTCAGGGCGCGGTCGCGGGTGCGGCTGCCGGCGCCGAGGGTCTGGGCGGCGCTCCAGAAGCCGTGCCGGATGTGCAGGCCGAGGGCGAGCATCGCGACGATGTAGACGACGTTGCCGTACCAGGTGGAGAAGGTGTCCACGACGTTCTGGTACGGGTGGCCCTCCTGGAAGCCGCCGGAGTGCACGGTGCCGGTCGTCAGGTCGAGGATGTGCCAGACGATGAACAGGCCGAGGATGATGCCGCCCCAGCGCATGGTGCGCGTGGCATAGCTGGCCCGCGGCTTCTTGTGCACGTACTTGCTGGGGCGGGCCCGGATGTCGCGGCGGCTGAGCTGGTACGCCGAGGTGGCGTGCGCGACGACGGCGCCGACCAGCACGATCCGGACGAGCCAGAGCGTCCACTCGTAGTGCATGAACGGCTCGCCGACGGTGCGCAGCCAGTGCGCGTAGTGGTTGAACTCGCCCGCCCCGAAGAAGATCTTCAGGTTGCCGATCATGTGGACGACCAGGTACGCCAGCATGATCAGCCCGCTGACCGCCATCACGGTCTTCTTGCCGACGGTGGAGTCCCACACGGTGCGTGCCATGGACGGCCGTCGGTCCGTCCGCGTTGCCAGAGCCATGACCAGGACGCTAGGGCCGAACGGCCCCATCGGTCCAAGACATGGTCCGGCTCGTTCCGATAGCCTACGCCTATGATGGCTGGATGCAGTTCCAGCAGCTCCAGTACTTCGTGGCGGTCGCCGAGACCCGGCACTTCACCCGGGCCGCCGACCTGGTGCATGTCGCGCAGCCCTCGCTGTCGCAGCAGATCAAGTCGCTGGAGCGGGAGTTGGGCGCGGACCTGTTCCTGCGGGCCCGCGGCAACATCACGCTGACGGACGCCGGGGAGGCCCTGCTGCCACTGGCCCGGCGCATCCTGGCCGACACGGACACGGCACGGCACGAGGTGCAGGAACTGGTGCAGCTGCGCCGGGGCCGGGTCCGCCTCGGCGCGACGCCGAGCCTGTGCACAGGCCTGCTCCCGGACGTGCTGCGCGCCTTCCACGACCGCTATCCCGGCATCCAGCTGCTCATCGAGGAGGGCGGCTCGCACGACCTGGTGCGCGAGCTGGCGCGCGGCGCCCTCGATCTGGCCCTGGTCGTGCTGCCCCTGCCGACCCCGTCCCCGGCGCTGACCACGGTGGAGCTGCTCCGTGAGGACCTGGTGGTCGTCTCCTCCCCCGAGGCTCCCCGCCCCGGCGGCGGCCGGCGCACCGTGCGCATCGCCGATCTGGAGGGCGAACGTCTGGTGATGTTCCGGCACGGCTATGACCTGCGGGAACTGACCGTGGCCGCATGCCGCGCCGAGGGCTTCGAGCCGGACTTCGCGGTCGAGGGCGGGGAGATGGACGCGGTGCTGGGGTTCGTACGGGCCGGGCTGGGCATGGCCGTCGTACCGCGCATGGTGGCGGCGCGGTCGGGCCGGGGACTGCGGGTGACTCCGCTGGCCCGGCCCGGACTGCACCGGACGATCGCGCTGGCCCACCGCAGCGACGTGGCTCCGCCCCGGGCGGCGCGGGAGTTGCAGCGGATGCTGCTGGAGCGGTGAGCGTCAGGTGCGGGGCGTCTCGCGGGGTGTCAGGAGATCCGGCATGCCGATGCGCTCGTAGAAGTCGGCGCGGACGGCGTCGGCGAGGTCGCTGACCCGCTCCGAGCCGTCGTTCGCCGGGTCGATGGTGGTGCGGAAGGGGCGCTCGCCCTTCGGGGTGCCGACGATACGGACGATGACGTCGGCGACCTCCCTGACATCGGCGTCGGCCGGTGACAGGGCGGCCAGCGCCTTGCCGACGTCGTCCATCAGCCCGGCGTAGCAGGCGTCGTACGCCGCTGCCGTGGCCGTGTCGGCAGGGTGCATGGCGTGGGCGAAGTGGTTGGTGCCCGAGGTGAAGGAGCCGGGGACGACGATGGCCGTGTCGATGCCGAAACGGCTCAGCTCGGCCGCGTAGCTCTTGGCGAGGTGGTCCATGGCGGCCTTGGCGCCGAAGTACGGGCCGAGGTAGGGCGGGGTGCCGCCGTAGGTGCTGGAGGAGCCCACCCACAGCAGCAGGCCGTCGCGGCGGGCCCGCATCTGCGGTAGGACGGCCCGGTTGACGCGCTGGGTGGACAGCACGTTGGTGTCATAGATCTCGGCGATCTGCTCGGGGGTGAACGACTCCGTCGGGCCGAGCACCATGTGCCCGGCGTTGTGCACGACGACATCGATCCGGCCCGCCTCGGCAACGGCCTGGGCGACCCCGGCGTCCACGGACTCCTGGCTGGAGACGTCGAGTTCGACGGTGCGCAGCGCGACGCCGTGCCGGTCGGCGTAGGACAGGGCGTCGGCGACGGCCGGGGCGTTGCGGCCGGTGGTCTGCCGTATGCCGGCGTAGACGGTGTGTCCGGCGTCGGCGAGGGCGCGGGCGGTCAGGGCGCCGAACCCGCTGGAGGCACCCGTGACGAGGGCGACGTGGGGCATGGGGAGTTCCTTACGAGTGGGCGGACACAGGTCAGGCGAACGTGATCACGCTGCGGCCGTGGGCGGTGCCGTCGGCCATCGCGTCGAGGACGGCCGGTGCCTGGTCCAGGGGGATCGGGGTGACCTCGGGGAGGATGCCGTGGGCCGCCGAGAAGGCGAGAGTGTCGCGCAGGTCGTGGGGCGAGCCGGAGGGGGACGCGGCCACGTGCAGACGGTTGAGGATCATGGGCTGGGTGGGCAGCGTGAGCGGCTCGGAGCCGTAGCCGAGCAGCAGGAGGGTGCCGTCGGGGGCGATGCCGCCCAGGGTGGCGGTGGCCGCGGCGGTGGAGGGGGCGGCGTTGAGGACCAGGTCGGCGCCGCCGTCCCAGGCCTTGAGGGCCTCGGCCGGGTCGGACTCGTCGGTGGCGACGAACAGTTCGGCGCCCAGGGTCTTGGCCTGGTCCTCGCCACGCCGGGAGCGGCCCACCACGGCGACGCGGGCACCCATGGCGACGGCGTAGCGCACGGCCAGCGCGCCCACGCCGCCCAGGCCGACGACGGCGACCCGGGAACCGGCCTGCGCGCCGCCCTGCCGCAGGCCGTTGAAGGCGGTGAGGCCCGCGCACATCAGCGGCGCCGCGGCGACGGGGTCCAGGCCGTCCGGCAACGGAGTGACGAAGTCGGCCTTGAGCAGGGCGTACTCGGCGTAGCCGCCGTCGGCCACGATGCCGGTGACGCGCTTGCGGGGGCACAGGATCTGGTCGCCGCGCACGCAGTAGTCGCAGTGGCCGCAGGAGTCGTACAGGAACTGGGCGCCGACCGCCGTGCCGACCTCGGGGAAGGTGACGCCCTCGCCGACGGCGGTCACGACTCCGGTGATCTCGTGGCCGGGGACGACGGGGTACCGGGCGAACGGGTAGTGGCCGCGCAGCAGGTTCAGGTCGGAGAAGCAGACACCGCAGGCGGTGACCTTGACCAGGACCTCACCGGCGGCCGGCTGGGGGACGTCGAGGGTGTCGAGGGTGAGGGGCAGGTTCGCGCCGGTGGCGACGGCAGCACGCATCGCGGGCTCCAGGGGCTAGGGGGTACGCCGGGAAGGGGAAGTTCTGTTCTGGTACTTCCGTGCTTCCGAGTCTTGGGGGGCCTGTGCGGTCCCGTCCAATGCCTCTTCCCCCGCGATTGATGCCGGGTCGGCATCAGCGCAGGTCTACGCCGTCCCTGTCACCCGCACGGCCGCACGGACCGCCTCGACGAAGCTCGCGACGAGCGGTGAGGGGCGCGCGCGGTTCCAGGCCAGGGCCACCTGCCCGGGCGGTGCGTCCGCGACCGGGACGTAGGCGATGTCGGACCGGGGGAACGCGGCCGCGACGGAGTTCGGCACGAAGGCGATGCCGCGCCCGCCCCTGACGTAGCCCAGCAGTTCCTCCATGTCGTGGAAGGCGGGGCCGTGGCCGGGGCGGCTGCCGTCGGGGCGCGGATCGGCGTTCCATACGGCCGACCAGGCCTCGGTCGCCTCGGCGTACTCCAGGACGGGGTCGTCGGCCAGGGCGGTGAGGGCGACCTTGGCGTCGCCCGCCCGGGCGTGACCGACGGGCAGTACGGCGGTGAGGTGCTCGGGGTACAGCGGCAGCAGATCCACCCCGTCGGCCTCGACGGGCGGCCGTACGAACCCGACGTCGACGCTGCCCTCCAGCAGGACCCGCGCCTGACTCCACCAGCGCAGCCGGACCAGCTCGATGGACACGTGGGGGTGCTGACCGGAGAAGGCGTTCAGCGCGAGGCTGACGTCCGTGCCGAGCATGAAGCCCACGACCAGCGCGTCGTCCCCGGCGCTGATCCGGCGGGCCCGCTCCTGGGCGGCCTCGGCGGCGGCGAGCAGCGCCTTGGCGTCGCGCAGGAACTGTTCGCCGGCCGGGGTGAGCGCGACCTCGCGCGTGCTGCGGGTGAACAGCTCCACCCGCAGCTCGTGCTCCAACTGCCGCACCTGCCGGGACAACGCCGGCTGCGTGACGTGCAGGGCGAGGGCCGCCTGCCCGAAGTGCCTGCGCTCGGCCACGGCCACGAAGTAGCGCAGCTTGCGCAGATCCAGATCGATCGGCCGGTCGGGCATGACTTCACGCTATACGACCACGCCGTACGACCGTACGGACGCCGTGCACCCCCGCCGTTCAGCCCGCCGCGTCCACCAGCGCCAGTTCGTGCAGGCGGTCCGGTGGGCCCGGGCGGGCGTAGTACCAGCCCTGGGCCGTGTCGCAGCCCAGGATCCGCAGTTGCTCGGCCTGGGCGCCGGTTTCCACGCCCTCCACCGTCACGGCGAGGCTCAGGCTGTGGGCCAGGGAGACGATGCCCTCGACGATCTTGAGATCGACGGGGTCGGCCGGGAACTGCTGCATGCTCTGGGTGAAGGAGCGGTCCAGCTTGAGGATGCTCACCGGCAGGCGGCGCAGGTTGGCCAGGTTGGAGTAGCCGGTGCCGAAGTCGTCCAAGGCGATGTCGACGCCCATCTCGGCCAGTCGGCGCAGCGGTTTCAGCAGGTCGTCGTCGGCGCCGATGAGGGCCGACTCGGTGACCTCCAGGCACAGGGAGTCCGGTTGCACGCCCGCCCGCTCCAGGATGTCGACCGTGTCCTGGACCAGCCCGGGATGGGTGAGCTGGCAGGGCGAGAGATTGACGTTGATACGGAGCGGACCCGCGTCGTCGTGCCGTTCTCGCCACTCGCGCGCCTGCCGCACCGACTGCTCCAGCACCCAGCGGCCGAGCGGCACGATGAGCCCGGTGTGCTCGGCGAGCGGGATGAACCGGTCCGGGCCGAGGACGCCGTGCTGCGGGTGCAGCCAGCGCACCAGCGCCTCCGCGCCGCGCACGCTGCCGTCGCCGAGGTGGACCAGCGGCTGGTACTCGATGAAGAACTCGCCCCGCTCCAGGGCCGCCGGCAGCGCCGTGGTCAGCCCGTGCCGGGTGATGGCGCGGGCGTCGGCCTCCTCGTCGGCCAGCTCGAAGCGGTTGCCGCCCGCCGACTTGGCCCGGTACATGGTGATGTCGGCGCTGCGGAGTACTTCAGCCGGGCTGCGCTCCCCCGCCGGGCCCTCGACGATGCCGATGCTGCCGCGCACGGTCAGCTCCCGGCCGTCGATGCTGATGGGGGCGATCAGCACGTTCATGATGCGAGCGGCGAGTTCGTCGACCTCGCGCTCGGTGTCGGGGCCGGTGGTCAGTGCCACGAACTCGTCGCCGCCGAGCCGCGCGACCATCTCGCCGGGCGCGGTGGCACAGGACTGCAGCCGGTCGGCGACCTCGACGAGCAGCCGGTCGCCGGCCGCGTGGCCGAGGCTGTCGTTGACGGTCTTGAAGCCGTCCAGGTCGAGGTAGCACAGTCCGAACCGCTGACCTTCTCCGGCACCCAGTGCCTTCTCCAGGCGTTCGAAGAAGAACGTGCGGTTGGGCAGCCCCGTGAGGGCGTCGTGCGTGGCCTCGTAGCGCAGCCGCAGATTGAGCAGGCGCCGCTCGGTGGTGTCCTCCATCAGGGCCAGCTGGTACTGCGGTTCGCCGTCGGCGTCGCGCAGCAGGGAGACCGTGAGGTTGGTCCACAGGACCGTTCCGTCAGGCCGGTAGAACGCCTTCTCCAGGTGGTAGTGCTCGCGGTCGCCGCGGACGAGTTCGTCGTAGAGCTTCCAGGTCTGCGGGGCGTCCTCGGGGTGGGTCCACTCCATGACGTTGCGGCCGTGCATGGTCTGCTCGGAGACGCCGAACATGCGCAGCAGCGCGCCGTTGACCTGGAGGACGTTGCCCGACAGGTCGGCGATGCCGATTCCTATGGCCGCGCCCTCGAAGACCGCGCGGAAGCGGGCCTCGGTCGCGTGCAGGGCCTGTGCCACGACGCCCTGCGCCTTGAGGGCGGCCGCGGAGATCGCCTCCTGCTCGGCCAGCGTCCGCTCGCGCAGCGCCTGGGCGAACCCGGCGGCCATGGCGTGCTGCAGCCGCGAGGAGCGGGCCCGCAGGTCCTCCGGGTCTCCGCCGTCGCCGCAGTAGAGCACCAGGTAGGCGTCCACGCAGTCCAGCGAGCGGCTCAGCGCCTCCGGGTCGGTGCAGTGCGCGGCGACGAGCGCGGCGCCGACCGCCTTGCCCTGGTTCGCGTCGAAGGTCCTGGCCCTGAGCGCCTCACTCAACCGCCGGGCGAGCGGCAGCAGTTGCACCTCGAACTCTGGCCGGGTCGACGACGTCGAGGTCACCGGGAAGACCGCCCGGCTCCAGATCGTCGCGAACCGGCGCAGTCTGTCCTCCGGCCCGTCCGGCCCCGCGCTCACGCCGTACGCCCCACGCCGGCGAAACCGGAGAAGGCATACGGATCCTCGTCCTCCGGTGCGGTGTCCGGCCGCCAGCGCGGCATCGGCACCAGTCCGGGTTCCACCATGTCGTACCCCTCGAAGAACCGCGCGATCGCCTCGCGCGAGCGCATGATCAGCGGGTTGCGAATGTCCTTGTAAACGTCGACCGTGCCCTTGGCCCGCTCCTCGGGCAGCGGGATTCCCTCGTACGAGGCATGGGTGAGCACCAGCATGCTGCCGGGCGCGAGCGCGTCGCGCAGCTGGGCGACCGCCTCGTAGGGTTCGTCCTCGTCCTCCACGAAGTGCAGTATGGCAACGAGAAGCAGCGCCACTGGCCGGTTCAGGTCGATGAGGCGCTCGACCTCGGAACTGGCCAGGATCTCCTTCGGCTTGCGCAGATCCGCGGCGACGATGTCCACGCCGTCGGTGCCCTCCAGGACGGCCTGGCTGTGCGCGACGGCGACCGGGTCGTGGTCGACGTACACCACGCGTGCGTCCGCGGTGGCCGCCCGGGCCACCTCGTGGACGTTGCCGAAGGTCGGGATGCCGGAGCCGATGTCCAGGAACTGGGTGATGCCCTCGTCGGCCGCGAAGCGCACGGCGCGGCGCATGAACGCCCGGTTGGCCTGCATGATCTTGGGGAGTCCCGGCATGAACTCCATGGCCTTGCGGGCCGCTTCCCGGTCGACCTCGAAGTTGTGCGAACCGCCCAGGTAGTAGTCGTAGATCCGCGAGACACTGGGCACCGAGATGTCGATGCCCCGTGGGGCCCAGGCGGGACGCTCCATCTATCTCTCCAAGGCTTAGGCGATCCGGTGTTCGAGCAGAGGCTACTGATCGCCCGCCAAAGG
The DNA here is from genome assembly GCF_042740355.1 of Streptomyces sp. NPDC059010. NCBI lineage: Bacteria > Bacillati > Actinomycetota > Actinomycetes > Kitasatosporales > Streptomycetaceae > Streptomyces > Streptomyces sp. NPDC059010. The sequence goes on along the minus strand of NZ_JBHYJA010000074.1, from coordinate 3,848 downwards.
AGCGAGCGGAAACGGAAATTGACCATCCGTTCCCGGTCACTGCCAGCGGCACGTGCCCAATTGATGCCCCGTGCATCCGCTGTGAAAAGCATCCGAAGCTTCCGAACCTTTCCCCAGAGTTCCGAACCATGGTGAAAGGGGGGAAGAATACCGGTGAATGACGGCAAACCGGTCCGCCCCCTGCGCGTGGAGCTCAGGGGGCGGACCGGTGGGTCGGGCGCGCCGTCCGTTCGTCCGGCACTCTCGCTGTTCTCGTCCCTCCCTTCCGTGGTGCGTACTCGGCTGGGTGAGGCGATCAACCCTGGGGAGGTGTGATCTCTACTTCTCCGACGCGCCGACCGGCTTGCCGTCGGGGCGGATGGCGAACCAGGTGCCGCCGACGCCCTGACCGTTGGTGTCGCCGGGCTTCTTGTCACCGGCGAAGGTGTAGATCGGTACACAGTCGATGGTCTGCTGCTTGATGCCGTCGGGCCGGTCGAAGACGACATAGCCCTGGCCCCGGGGCCCGGACCCCTTCAGATCGATGCCCTTGGTGTCCGCGGCGTCGACCGGATCGATGACCGGCCACTTCTCCAGGCACTCGCCGGTGCAGGCCGTCTTCATCGGCCAGGGCGAGTCCTTCATGAAGCGGTAGACCGTGTGGCCGTTCTTGTCGATGACGATCTCGCCGAGCTTGGGATCCTTGCGGGTGGACAGCCCGGGCAGGTCGCCCGCCTCGGCACCGGCGCCGCCCTGCGCCTTCTTGCCGTCGGGGGCGAGCGCGTACCAAGTGCCGCCCACTCCCTGGCCGTTGACGTCACCGGCGTTGGCGTCCTTGGCGAAGCGGTACGCCGGCCAGCCGCCGACGGTCAGCTGCTTGGTGCCGTCGGTGCGGGTCACCGAGCCGAGCAGCGACTTGTCGATACCGGCGCCGGCCGTGGCGTCGTCCGCGGGGACCGGCGGCCACTTCTTCTCGCAGTCGCCGTCACAGTTCGACTTGGGCGGCTCCGCGACGTCCTTGTCGAAGCGGTAGAGCGTCAGACCGGCGCTGTCGGTCAGCACCTTGCCGAGTTCTTCGTTGGTGGAAACGGACAGCTCACCGGCGGAGGAGGCCCCCGTGGCGGCGCTCTCCTGACCGGCCGCGCCGGCGTCGTAACCGGATCCGTTGCCAAGGCCGGTGCCCGCGCTGCCGTAGTCACCGGCCGCTGCCGTGGCACCCACGTTCTGGCTCGCCGGCGGCGCGGTTTCCGAGCCGCATGCCGTCGTCAGCGCCGCCACTGCCACGGCGCTCACCACGAGCGAGGCGCTCCGCCACGAGGTCTTCATCGTCAACTCCCCATAATCACAAGGGTGTTGCAGCGCCCTGCTGCGCCGCCGCACGACAAGAGGTACGCACGAAAGCCACTCTCGTGTTCAACCGGCGCACAAATTTCTTTCCGAAAGCTGTGACAACGCCCGCATCGGAGCTGTGAGCCCGTTCGCACATGCGTACCTCCGGGCCGTCACGTCCGCGCCCGCCCGGCAAACCTTTCGAGGGCCATACGTCGCCCTTTCGAGGCAATCAGCCCGCGCTACGGCGCATGGGAGCGTGCACGGGGCTGAAGATCTTCGTCGTGTATGGACTCGAACCGACCCAATCCACCCTGACGACAAGGGTGTTGACGCTGGTCACGCTGACCTGGCTCCTGGTCGCGGCACCGGCCGGCGGGGCCTCGGCCACCGTCTGCGCGTACGCCGGCACAGGGCCGGACGGCGCAACGGCGGTGGCGGTCGTCGGGGACCTCACCTGGCCGACGCCCACACAGTGCCCCGTACCGACGCCGACGCCGACCCCCACCCCGACACCCTCACCCTCGCCGTCACCGAAGCCGAAGCCCACACCCGACCCCACTCCCACCCCACCGACGAAACCCACGCCCACCCCGGAACCCGAACCCCCGCCGCCTCCGCCACCGCCGCCCCCGGCACCGCCGGCTCCCCGGCCCGCGCCGCCTCGCCCGCGGCCGATCCCCGCACCCGCACCGGCCCCCGCACCGAAGCCGTCGGTCAAGCTCACCCCGAGCCGGCCGGCCCCGGTGCACTACCCGGCCTACCGCGCCACCCCGCACCGACGGGCGGTCCATGACGCGCCGTCGCCCCTCACCTTCGTCCTGCTCATCGCGGCGCCCGCGATCGCCGCCGTCGCCGCTCTGCGTCCACGCTGACCCTTGGAGGCTTCTCTTGCCGGAATGGCTTGTTCTCACCCTCGCGATGCTGGCCGCCTGCTCCGTGGTGGTCATCGTCACCCTCGTCCGGCACCGCACGGCCCCCCAGGACGAGGATCCCTCCGAGACGCCGGACGTCATCGAGTACATGACGATGTGGATCGGTGTGGTGTACGCCATCGTCCTGGGCCTGGCCATCGCCGGTGTGTGGGAGGGCCGCAGCGCCGCCGAGGACCACGTCCAGGCGGAGGCCGTGGCGCTGCACGAGGTCTCGGAACGCGTCCGCGTGTATCCGGCCGACATCCGTGACCGTATTCGGGACGATGTCAACGCCTATGTCGGACACGTCGTCACCACCGAGTGGAAGACGATGTCCGACGACGGCCGGGTCACCGAGCGGGGCACCGAGCTCCTTCAGCGCGTCCGCGAGGACGTCACCGACTACGAGCCGAGGACGGACTTCGAGGCGCAGGCCTACCAGCCGCTCGTGGACCAGGTGACGGCGGCCGACCAGGCGCGCAACGCCCGCGCGAACTCGACCGGGGAGACCATGCCGGGCGTGGTGTGGTTCGGGCTGATCGCCGGCGGCATCGTCACCATCGGGATGATCTTCGCCCTGCAGATCCGGCGCACTCCCCGGGAGCTGATCCTCGCCGGGCTGTTCTCCGCGCTGATCGCCTTCCTGCTCTTCCTCATCTGGGACTTCGACGCGCCGTACAGCCGTGGCGTGACGGCGTCGGCGGAGCCCTTCCTGGAACTCTTCCCGCACATCGAGGGCTGACAGGCCCTCGCCCGACCGGCCGCCGGGGGACGCCGCGGGACGCCGCACGAGTCGGCGTCGGCACTCCGCACGAGGACGCCACGCCGCTCCCGTCCCCCGGTCGCGCCAACGCGTTCCCCTGAGCGGCCCACACGGTTGCCCCATTCGTACGACAGCGATCGCGCAGGTGTGCGCGCCTTTCTAGCGTTCCCAGCATCGAGGTGCATTTCGGCACGAGCGGGCAAAGGCCCGCGGCTGCTCCTCGGGGACCCGGAGGGAACACCATGCGCGCGATACGTGTCGCTTCGGCCGCACTGCTGGGCGTCAGCGCCCTCGCCCTGACCGCACCCACCGCCCAGGCCCGCGGGGACGGCGAGGAGGGTTTCCGGGTCGGTGTGCTGCCCTCCACCGTCGCCCCCGGTGGACGGGTCAGGCTGCACGCGACCGGCTGCGAGCAGAGCGTCAGTGTGTCGTCGGGGGTCTTCGACACGATCATCATTCCCCGGGGGTACACATCCGGCCGTGCCGTGGTCGACTGGGAGGCCAAGCCGGGTGCCGTGTACGAGGTGTCGTTCCGCTGCGGCACCTTCTGGCAGGACGTCGACCTCACCATCGCCGGCGGCCGGGACGGCGCGCCCCCGCACTGGGAGAAGGGCGTGCAGGCCGGTGAGGGCGGCACGTTCGCCGACCTGAACCTGAAGCAGATCGGCCTGGGCGGCGCGCTGATCGCGGCCACGCTCGCGACGGCGCACCATCTCTCCCGGCGCCGCCGCGGCGAGGAGGGGGACGGCGCCTGACGCCGGCCCCGCGCCCACCGGACGCACGCACTGGACGCACGCACGCCGGCCGCACGCACGCAGGATTTCGCCCCGGGTTCCCCCGAAAAGGGGGCCGGGGCGAAATCC
>NZ_JBHYJA010000073.1:0-33678 GCF_042740355.1 Streptomyces sp. NPDC059010 | reverse complement strand
CGGGGGGGGGTGCGGGTCGGGCGTGGGGGGCGGCGGGCAGAGTGGTTCCTGGCGGCGCGCACCCCGCGGCCTCCGCCCCCGGGCGAGCGACGAGGTGCGGCGGGGCGTCCTGGTAGTCGTACTTCATGCCCTCGGCGGGCCGGTCCTGGGAGAGCAGTCCCGAGTTGAACACCCCGGCCGCGACGACGCTCTTTCCGAGCTCCTGGGCGGCGGGCAGGACGTCGTCCAGTGCCGACTGGTCCAGGAGCGTGTAGCGGCCGGCGAGCATGACCACGTCGGCGGCGGTCTCGCGCAGGAAGCGGGCGAGCAATACCGACTGGTTCATGCCGGCGCCGATCGCACCGATCACACCCTGGTCGCGCAGCTCGGCGAGGGTGGGCATGGCCTTGTCGGCGGCCTGCGTCCAGTGGTCGTCCGGATCGTGCAGGTAGACGATGTCGAGGCGGTCCAGGCCGGTGCGCTCCAGGGTGTCCTCGATGGAGCGCAGCACGCCGTCGCGGCTGAAGTCCCACTGCCGGCGCAGGTCGTCCCGTACGACGAAGCCCTCGGTGTCGACGCCGCGTGGCCGTTCGTTGGGCACGAGCAGCCGGCCGACCTTGGAGGAGATGACGTACTCGTCGCGCGGGCGGCGCTGCAGGGCGGCGCCCAGACGGCGTTCGGAGAGGCCGAGGCCGTAGTGCGGCGCGGTGTCGAAGTACCGGAGACCGGCCTCCCAGGCCGCGTCGACGGCGGCTGTCGCCTCCTCGACCGGGGTGACGCGGTAGAGGTTGCCGATCACGGATGCTCCGAAGCCGAGGTCGGTGAGCGGGACGGACGTGTTCTGGATCTTCGGGTGGTGCAAGACGTGCTCCTGGGATACGTGCGATGGGGCGCCGGTCAGCGTCTGACGTGGGGCGATCCGCCCGCGACGAGCGCCTCGACCTCGGCGAGCGAGGCCATGGAGACATCTCCGGGCGTGGTCATGGTGAGCGCGCCGTGGGCGGTGCCGTAGGCAAGGGCCCGCTCCAGACCGCTTCCGGTGAGCAGGCCGTGGATGAGTCCGGCGGCGAAGGCGTCGCCGGAGCCGATGCGGTCCAGGACGTGCAGGCCGGGCATCCGGGGGCCGGTGACGAAGCCGGTTCCGGTCGACCAGGCGGCCGAGGACCAGTCGTTGACCCCGGCCGAGGGCACCTCGCGCAAGGTCGTCGCCAGTACTTTCACCCCGGGCAGCAGGCCGGCCACCTCGGCGAGCGCGTCCGCCACCGCCTCGGCCGCGACACGGGTCTGTCCCGGGTAGGTCCCCGCCAGGCCCAGGGCTCCCACCACGACGTCGGCCTGCCCGGCGAGCCGCAGGTCGACCTCGCGGGCCCGTTCGGCGCCGCCCCGGCCGGCCCAGAGGCTGGCGCGGTAGTTGGGGTCGTAGGAGACCGTGAGGCCGTGGCGGCGGGCCGCGGCCATGGCTTCGTCGGCGACGTCGACCGTGGTGTCGGACAGGCCGGCGAAGATGCCGCCGGTGTGGAACCAGCGCGCTCCGGCCGAGAAGACCGTGTCCCAGTCGACGTCGCCTTTGCGCAGCTGGGAGACGGCGGTGTGGGCGCGGTCGCTGACGCCGAGCGCGCCGCGGATGCCGTAGCCGCGTTCGACGAAGTTGAGGCCGTTGCGGGCAGTGCGGCCGATGCCGTCGTCGGGCACCCAGCGGATCAGCGAGGTGTCGACCCCGCCCTGCAGGATCAGGTCCTCGACGAGCCGGCCCACCGCGTTGTCGGCGAGCGCGGTCACCACGGCCGTGCGCAGGCCGAAGCAGCGCCGCAGTCCGCGTGCGACGTTGTACTCGCCGCCGCCCTCCCAGACCTGGAAGGTGCGGGCGGTGCGGATGCGTCCCTCGCCCGGGTCGAGGCGGAGCATGACCTCGCCCAGAGCCACCACGTCGGTCACGGCGTACTCCTGTCCACCGCGTCGGCCGTCAGTCGGCGGATCTCCTCGTAGTCGCCCCGCTCCAGATGGGCGGCGGTGGCCATCCAGCTGCCGCCCACGGCGAGGACCGCCGGGACGGCGAGGTAGGCGGCCATGCGGTAGGCGTCGATCCCGCCGGTCGGTACGAAGCGCGTGCCGGGGAAGGGTGCCGCGAGCGCCCGCAGCGTGGGCAGGCCGCCGAGCGGCTCGGCGGGGAACAGCTTGACGGTGTCGAGGCCCGCCTTCAGGGCGCGCATCAGCTCGGTGGCGGTGGCGGTACCGGGCACCACGGGTATCCCCAGCTCCCGGCACGCGGCGACGACCTCCTCGTCGAAGCCGGGCGAGACCACGAAACGGGCGCCGGCGGTCACGGCCCGCTCCGCCTGCTCGGGGGTGAGGACCGTGCCGGCGCCGACGGTGAGCCCACCGTGGGCGGCCATCGTCTTGAGCACCTGCTCGGCGCCGGGGGTGCGCATGGTGACCTCGGCGCACCGGGCGCCGCCCGCCGCGAGCGCGTCGGCCAGCGGGCCGGCGGTCGCGGGGGACGGCACGGTCAGTACCGGCAGGAGACGGGCTCCGGCCAGTACGGAGGCCAGGTCGGTGCCGCTCACCGGCCGAGCCATCCGCCGTCGACGGGCAGGACGACGCCGTGGACGTAGGCGGCGGCCTCGGAGGCGAGGAACACCGTGGCGCCCGCCAGGTCGTCGGCGTTGCCCCAGCGGCCGGCCGGGATGCGGTCCAGGATCGCCTTGCTGCGCACCGGGTCGTCCTGCAGTGCCTGGGTGTTGTCGGTGGCGATGTAGCCGGGGGCGAGGGCGTTGACGTTGACCCCGTGCGGGGCCCACTCGTTGGCCAGCGCCTTGGTCAGCCCGGCGATGCCGTGCTTGGCGGCGGTGTAGCCGGGGACGGTGATGCCGCCCTGGAAGCTGAGCAGCGACGCCGTGAAGATGACCTTCCCCCGGCCGCGGGCCACCATCGTCGCGCCCACCGCCCGGGTCAGCGCGAACTGCGCGTTGAGGTTGACCTGGAGGACCAACTCCCAGTCGGCGTCGGTGTGTTCGGCGGCCGGAGCGCGGCGGATGGTGCCCGCGTTGTTGACGAGGATGTCCACCGGCCGCTCGCGCCCGGCCAGGTTCGCGCCCAGGGCCCGTACGGCCTCGGGGTCGGCGAAGTCGGTCCGGATCGCCTCGAACGTACGGCCCGCGGCGAGAACGTCCTTCTCCACCGCGCTGCCCGACTCCTCCAGCGAGGCGCTGACACCGATGACGTCCGCGCCGGCCTCGGCGAGCGCACGGGCCATGGCCCGGCCGATGCCGCGCCGGGCGCCGGTGACGACGGCGAGCTTCCCGGTGAGGTCGAAGGCGGTCATACGGCGGCTCCCTGGGCGTCGTCGGTGCAGTCCACGAGGATCTTCATCACGTCGCCGCCGCCCTCCAGGGCCTCGAACGCGGCGGGCGCCTCGGTGAGCGGCACGACCTTGCTGATGAGCCGCTCGGCCGGGATCGTGCCGTCGGCGACCAGGGCGACCGCCTTCTCGAAGTCGGAGCGGTCGTACAACCGGGCGCCCACCAGGGTGAGTTCGCGCCAGAAGAAGCGGTGCAGGTTCACCTCGCGGGGCCTGGGGTGGATGGCCACCAGGCACAGCCGGCCGCGCACGCCCAGCACCTCGACCGCCGTGTCCACGCCGCCCGCCGCGCCGGACACCTCGAAGGCGACGTCCGCGCCCGCGTCCCCGGTCCACTGCTCCACCAGCGCCGGGACGTCGTCGTCGACCGGGTTCCACGCCGCCAGCCCCAACTCCTCGGCGAGCAGCCGCCGGTGGGCGCTCAGCTCCACCACCCGCACGTCGGCGCCCGCGGCACGTGCGACCAGCGCGATCAGGATGCCGACCGGGCCGCCGCCGACCACGACGACCTTCTCGCCCGCACGCACGGCGGCGCGGCCCACGTCGTGCACGGCGACGGCGGTGGGCTCGACGAGCGCGGCCCGGTCGAGGGGAAGGGAGTCGGGCAGCCGGATCAGGGTGGAGGCGGGTACGGTCCAGCGCTGCTGCATCGCGCCCGGGGAGTCGATGCCGATGAAGTCGAGGTGCTGGCAGATGTGCCGATGGCCGGCGCGGCAGGCGGGGCAGGTGTCGTCCCAGCGCAGCGGCATCACCGTGACCGCGTCGCCGGGCTGCCAGCCCTCGACGCCCGGGCCGACGCTCACGATCCGGCCGGACATCTCGTGTCCGAGGACGGCGGGCGCGGCGACCCGGGCGTCCATGTCGCCGTGGAAGATGTGCAGATCGGTGCCGCAGATGCCGACGTAGGCGGGGGCCAGCTCCACCTCACCCGGACCGGGAGAGGAAGGCTCGGCGGGCGCCGTGTCCAGGGTGCGGGCGGATGTGTAACGGACGGCGAGTGTCATCGTGTCGTCAGGGTCCCTTCAGCGCGGACGCCGATGGTCAGCAGCAGGTTGGCGTAGGTACGGGTGTCGGCGGTGACGATCGCCAGCGCCAGGTCGGGCGAGCGGGCGGCGTCGTAGAACTCGAAGCGGCCGAGCGTGTCGACCGGGACGGGCGCCAGCATGGAGCGGTACTCCTCGATGGCCGGCGGCTCCGGCTCGCCCTCGGGCGGCACCATCACCTGGGCCGCCTCGACGGGCAGGGCGCGCAGCAGGACGTCGAGCACGGAGGTGACGTCCAGCAGGCCGGGGGCCAGGTTGAGGTGGACGGTCCGGGCGCGCTCGCCGGTGGCGGTGCTCGCGGGGTAGTGGCCGTCGGCGAGGAGGACGCGGGCGCCGTGGCCGGCTCCGGCGAGGGCTTCGAGGATCCCGGGGTGCAGTAGTTCGGTCAGGAGCACGGGAGTGTCCTCTCCCTCTCGTCGGACAGTCGGTAGAAGGCGGTCGCCGTACCCGAGAGCACGGCCTGCGTCTCGCTCTCGGAACAGTCGTGCAGCAGTTCTTCGGCGGTGGCGGCCCAGCGGTTCCAGCCGCCGGCGAGCACGCAGACCGGCCAGTCGGAGCCGAACATCAGCCGGTCGGGGCCGAAGGCGGAGAGCAGGACGTCCCACACCGGGCGGATGTCGTCGATGGTCCACTTCTCGTGGTCGGCCTCGGTGACGAGACCCGACACCTTGCAGCGGACCTGGGGATGCCTGGCCAGTGTCCGCACCCACCGAGTCCAGTCGGTCGGTTCCCGCCGGGCGAGCGGCGGCTTGCCCGCGTGGTCCAGGACGAGCGGCAGCTCGGGGAGCCGTTCCGCGAGACGGATCACCTGCGGGAGCTGGTGACTGCGGACCAGCACGTCGTATCCGAGCCCGCGCTCCCCGACCGCCCTCAACCCCCTCTCGACGTCCGGCCGTTGGAGCCAGTGCGGGTCGGACTCGCCCTGCACGACGTGTCGTACGGCCCTCAGGTACCGGCCCGCGGACCCGGTCCCCAGGTCGTCGAGTACGTCGCCGATCGCGGGGGACGTCAGGTCCGCCCAGCCGACGACGGCGCCGATCAGCGGGTCGCTGTCGGCCAGGGCGAGCAGGTCACGCGTCTCGGGCACGGACGCGATGCACTGGACCGCCACCGTGCTCGTCAGTCGCCGTCCGGCGATCGGGCGGGTCGCGGCCGAGCGCAGGGCGTGCGAGCTGAAGGTGCGGCGGATCGGCTCGTGCCCGGGCTCGTCCAGCCAGGGCTGCGGCCGGACGTCCAGGTCCCACACATGGTGGTGGGCGTCGACGAGAGCCGGGGCGTCAGACACGAGCGGTCCAGACGGGGCCGTCGGGGTAGGCGTATTCCTTGAGGGATTCGGCGTGCATCTGTGCGCTCAGCCCCGGCAGCGTCGGTGCCAGGTAGTGGCCGCCGACGATGCGCACCGGGTCGACGAAGTGCTCGTGCAGGTGGTCGACGTACTCGATGACCCGGTCCTCGATCGTGCCGGAGACGGCGACGTAGTCGAACATCGACAGGTGCTGGACCATCTCGCACAGGCCCACGCCACCCGCGTGCGGGCAGACCGGGACGCCGAACTTGGCGGCGAGCAGCAGGATCGCGATGTTCTCGTTGACGCCGCCGACCCGCGCGGAGTCGATCTGCACGATGTCCACGGCGCCGGCCTGGAGCAGTTGCTTGAAGACGACCCGGTTGGCGATGTGTTCGCCGGTGGCGACCTTGATGGGGCTGACGGCCTTGCGCACGGCGGCGTGGCCGAGGATGTCGTCGGGTGAGGTGGGCTCCTCGATCCAGTACGGCTGGTAGGGGGCCAGGGCGCGCATCCAGTCGATCGCGGGCTGGACGTCCCATCTCTGGTTGGCGTCCACGGCGATGCGGATGCCGTCGCCGACGGTCTCGCGGGCGGTGCGGATGCGCCGTACGTCGTCGTCCAGGTCCGCGCCGACCTTCAGCTTGATCTGGGTGAAGCCGTCGGCGACGGCCTCGCGGGCCAGCCGGGCCAGCTTCTCGTCGGAGTAGCCGAGCCAGCCGGGGGTGGTGGTGTAGGCGGGGTAGCCCTGGTCGAGCAGGCGGCCGATGCGCTGTTCGCGACCGGGCTCGGCGCGCTTGAGGATCTCCAGGGCCTCCTCGGGGGTGAGGGCGTCGCTGAGCCAGCGGAAGTCGACCTGCGCGACCAGTTCCTCCGGCGACATTTCGCCGAGGTAGCGCCACACGGGCTTACCGGCCCGCTTGGCGGCCAGGTCCCAGGCGGCGTTGACGACCGCGCCGGTCGCCATGTGGATGGCGCCCTTCTCCGGGCCGAGCCAGCGCAGTTGGGGGTCGTGGACGAGGGAGTTGGAGAACGCGCCGAGGTCGGCGCAGACCGCGTCGACCGACAGGCCCACCACATGTGGGGCGAGAGCGGCGATGGCGGCGGCCTGGACATCGTTGCCGCGGCCGGTGGTGAAGGCCAGGGCGTGGCCCTCCAGTCCGTCGCCGGCGTCGGTGCGCAGAACGACGTAGGCGGCGGAGTAGTCGGGTTCGGGGTTCATCGCGTCCGACCCGTCCAGGTGCTCGGACGTCGGGAAACGCACGTCCAGGACGTCAAGGGCAGTGATGCGGGCGGAAGCCGGAAGATCGGGCAGGGCGGATGACATGGCGGCAACTCCTGTAAACGCACGGGGGCATGGCCCGCGACGAGGTGAAGGGAACGGCGGAGCGACTCCGGCGGCGCAGGCCGCCCGGTTCACTCCTGGACCTTGCCGCCCGTGATGCGCGAGATGGTCAACGCGACGAGGATGATCAGGCCGTTGAGGGCGCCGATCCACTGGGCGGGGACGCCGGCGAGGGTGAGCACGTTCTGGATCATGAAGAGCAGAAGGATGCCGCTGAACGCCCCGAACATGGTGCCCTTGCCGCCGTTGAGGCTGATCCCGCCGATGACGGCGGCGGCGAAGACCGTGAAGATGTAGCCGTTGCCCTGCGCGGAGGCGACGGATGCCAGGCGTCCGGAGAGCATCAGTCCGGCGAGGGCGGCGAGCACGCTGCCGGTGACGATGACGATCCACAGCACCCGGTCGGTGCGGATGCCCGCCGCCTTCGCGGCGTCGACGTTGCCGCCGATCGCGTAGAGCGAGCGCCCGAAGCTCGTCCAGCCGAGGACCGCGATCGCGGCGGCGAACAGCACCAGGCAGATCCAGATCGACGCGGGCATCCCGAACCACTGTGCGGTGCCGAGGTAGAGCATCGACTCCGGCAGCTGGAAGAAGGTCTGGCCGCCGGAGATGCCGGTGAGGATGCCGCGCAGGACGATCAGCATGCCGAGGGTGACGATGAAGCCGTTGAGGCCGAAGCGGATGATGAGCAGGGCGTTGATCACGCCGACGAGCGCGCCCACGGCGAGGGTGACGGGGACGGCCCACACGCCGGGGAGCAGTCCGAGTCCATGGGTCGCGCCGGCCGGCACCACCAACCAGGCCGCGACGCCGGGCGCGAGGCCCATGGTGGACTCCAGCGACAGGTCCATCTTCTTGACGATCAGGACCATCGCCTGGGCGAGGACCAGCAGGGCGATCTCGGACATGGTCTGCAGGACGTTGATGAGGTTGTCGGCCTGCAGGAAGACCGGGTTGACGATCTGTCCCACGATCGCGATGACCACGATGGCCGGGACGAGCGCGAGGTCACGCAGGCGGGCCAGGGGTATCCGGCCGCCGAGCAGCGCGCTCCGCCTGGGCTGCCCGGACTCCGGGGCCTTGGCGGCGGTGTCCGCGAGGACGGTTTCAGGCATCACTTCAGGCATGCAGGTCCACTCCTTCCATCGCGGCCACGAGGTCGTGGTCGTGCCAGCCGCGGGCGATCTCTGAGGTCACTCGGCCCTGGAACATCACCAGGACGCGGTCGCACATGCGCAGGTCGTCGAGTTCGTCGGAGGCGATGAGCACTCCGGTGCCGGTGTCCGCGGTCTCCTCGACCTTGCCGAGGAGGAACTCCTTGGAGCGCACGTCCACGCCCGCGGTGGGGTTGATCAGGACCAGCAGCCGGGGGTCGTCGGCGAGGGCGCGGGCCATGACGACCTTCTGCTGGTTGCCTCCGGACAGGGCGGAGACGGGCAGGTCGGGGCCGGGGGTCTTGATCGCGAGGTTCTCGATCAGGCCTTCGGCGAGCCGGTCGCGGCGGCCGCGGTCGAGGAAGCCGTTCTTGCCGAGCCGCTTCGGCACGGACAAGGTGGCGTTGTCGGCGATCGACATGTCGGGAACGAAGCCCTGGTGGTGCCGGTCCTGGGGCACGAACCCGGCGCCGGCGGCGAGCGCTGCGGGCACGCTGCCCGGCCGGGGGCGCGTGCCGGCGATCTCCACCCGGCCCGCCGTCGCCGCCCGCAGTCCCACGACGGTCTCGGCGACCTCGGTACGGCCGCTGCCGGCGGCGCCCGCGAGGCCGACGATCTCGCCGGCCCCGATCCGGAAGCTGACGTCGTCGTACCCGTCGCCCTGCAGCGCGCTGACGCTCAGCGCGGCCGGGGCGCCGGGGTCGAGGGTGCTCGCCCGGTCCTCGCGCCGGTCGGCGGCCGCCTCGCCGGTCATGGCGGCGACGAGTTCGGCGCGGGGAAGGCCCGCGACCGGCGCGGTCACGATGTGCCGGGCGTCCCGGAACACCGTCACCATGTCGCAGATCTCGTAGATCTCCTGCAGATGGTGGCTGATGAACAGGAAGGTGACACCCTGGCGTTGCAGGTCGCGGATGCGGTCGAAGAGGCGGTTGATGGCCGCCGCGTCGAGCTGGGCGGTCGGCTCGTCGAGGATGATGAACCGAGCCCCGAAGGACAGCGCCCGGGCGATCTCGACGAACTGCCGCTGCTCGACGCTCAGGTCACCGGCCGGGGTCTGCGGGTCGACGTCCACCGACCAGGTCGACAGCAGTTCCTGTGCGCGGCGGCGGGTGGCCTGCCAGCTGATGAGCCGGCTCTGTCCGCGGTCGTGCCGGTTCAGGAAGAGGTTCTCGGCGACGGTCAGCGTGGGGATGATCGTCGACTTCTGGTAGACGCAGGCCACGCGCCGACGCCAGGCGTCCCGGTCGGTGAGCCGGGGGGCGGGCTCGGCGCCGAAGGTGACCGTGCCCTCGTCGGGCGCCTGGAGGCCGGTGAGGACCGACACGAGGGTCGACTTGCCTGCTCCGTTGCGGCCGACGAGTGCGTGGGTCTCACCGGGCCTGATGGTCATCCGGGCGCCGTTCAGGGCCACCGTCGGACCGAATCGTTTGACTATGCCCGTCGCCTCGACGACGGGCGGGTCGGAGGGGACCCGTCCGTCGTCCGCCGGCGCGGGCGCGGGGGTGACTGTCCGCTCCCCGTCGCTCATCTCAACCGCCTTGTGTGCGTGAGCCGTTGCCGTACCGGATGGACCATCAGCCGAGGTTGTTGCCCCACAGCGACTTGTCGTCGCTCTTGACGCTGGGGACGCCGCCGTAGGTGCCGCCGTCGGCGGTGACGAGCGGGGCGGAGAGCTGGTCCTCCAGCAGGCCGTCGCGGACCTGGATGATGGTGCTGTCGTGGTCGGTCTTGCCGGGCTTGAACGTCTTTCCGTCGATCGCGGCCTTCAGGTAGTACAGGGCGTACTTGGCGTAGAGGTCGGCCGGCTGGGAGACGGTGGCGTCGACCTTGCCCTCGGCGATGGACTTGAGCTCCTCGGGGATGCCGTCGTTGGAGACGACGAAGACGTGCTTCTTGTCCTTCGGGTCGACCAACAGGCCCTTCTGCTTGAGGACTTGGAGCGTGCCGGACAGGGCGAAGCTGGACTGCATGTAGATGCCCTTGATGTCCGGGTGGGCGGTCAGGTCCGTCTGGAGCTTCTGGGCGGCGACCGCACCGTCCCAGTTGGTGGCCTCGCCGAACACCCTGATGTCCGGGTAGTTCTTCTTCATGCAGTCGTTGAACGCCTCGGTGCGGTCCCGGCCGTTGATGGAGGACAGGTCGCCCTGGAGCATGACGACCTTGCCCTTGCCGCCGAGCTTGGTGCCGAGGTACTGACAGGCCTTCTCGCCGTAGGCGCGGTTGTCGGCGCGCACGACCATGAACACCTTGCCGGTGTCGGGGCGGGTGTCGACGGTGACGACGGGGATCTTCTTGGCTTCCAGCTGCGCGAGGGTGGGCGCGATGGCCGCGGTGTCCTGCGGGGCCATCGCGAGGCCCTTGACGCCCTGGCTGATGAAAGTCTGCGCGTTGGCGGTCAGCTTGGCGACGTCGTTCTGCGAGTTGGTGGTCTTCAGGTCCAGCCCCAGCTCCTTGGCGTACTGGGGCGTGTACTTGATGTAGGAGTTCCAGAAGTCGGTGTCGGAGCGCGGGTAGTCGACGCCGACCAGCGGCGCGCCACTCGACGACGCCGCGGTGCTGGGGCCGCCGCCGCAGGCGCTGAGCAGCGCCAGTGCGGAGAGGGCGGAGACAGCGGAACAGAGGGCGGTTCTGAGTCTCATCGGTGCTTCCTCGCGCCGGTCCCGTAGCGGGAGTTGTTTCGCCTCGGCGACGTCTGCGTATCGCCGGTGCAGCAGAGATGGGATGTTTATAGGCGGGTCTCTGGAGTGCTGTCCAGACCCTTGTCGATATCCGTATCGAAACTCCAGCTCAACGACTCCACAAGAGCTGCAAGTTTCGCCATGCAGGCAAGATCCATCCCATCAATCCTCGCCACCCGGCGACTGCGGGCGACCATGATGCTCTGACAGACATGCCATGTTTGCATGGCTCCAAATCACCACAAACATGGAGTGAATCGGCTCAAATGCCTGACCAGAAGGCGCTTTTCATCCCTGCACACCGGTTGACATCCCAGGGAGACATGGCGGACCTTCATGCGTAACAAGCGGCGCCCTGTGCACAGCAGCCACGCCGCCTCGTGTCCCCTTGCAGCCCCCCTGTCCCCTCCTGCACCAGGGATGTCTCTCCATGTCGAGTTCGATCAACAGACGCCACTTCCTGGCCGGCGCCACCTGCGTGGCCGCGGCGACCGTCGCCGGAGGTGTGTTCGGTTCCGGCATCGCCCATGCGGCGCCCAGCACCTACACGCCCGACTGGAACTCGGTCGACCAGCACCCGCCGGCCCCGGAGTGGTTCCAGGACGCGAAGTTCGGGATCTACTTCCACTGGGGCGTCTTCAGCGTCCCCGCCTACGACAACGAGTGGTACCCGCGGAACATGTACCAGGCGGGCAGCAACGCCAACCAGCATCACGTGGCGACCTACGGCCAGCCCTCGGCATGGCCGTACCACAACTTCATCAACGGAGCGCGGGACCTGGCGGGCAACACCGTGCAGTTCGCGCCGAAGCTGAAGTCGGCCGGCGGGAAGTTCGACCCCGACGAGTGGGTGCAGCTGTTCGTCGACGCCGGCGCCAGGTTCGCCGGCCCGGTCGCCGAGCACCATGACGGCTTCTCCATGTGGGACAGCCAGGTCAACGAGTGGAACTCGGTGGACAAGGGCCCGGGCCTCGACCTGCTGCGGCTCTTCTCCACGGCCATCCGCGCCAAGAACCTCAAGCTGCTGGTGGCCATGCACCACGCGTACAACTTCACCGGCTTCTATGAGCACGTCCCCGCTCAGACGGACCCCAGCCTCAAGAAGCTCTACGGGCAGCTGGGGTCGGCCGCGCAGAACCAGCTCTGGTTCGACAAGCTCAAGGAGGTCATCGACCGTGCCCAACCCGACATCCTGTGGCAGGACTTCAATCTGGACGCCGTCGACGAGCAGCAGCGACTGAACTTCCTGGCCTACTACTACAACCAGGCGGGCAGCTGGGGCCGTGAAGTCGTCGCCACGTACAAGGACGGCATGAACGGCAAGGGCGAGGTCTTCGACTACGAGCGCGGCGGCCCGGCCGACATCACCACCCCCTACTGGCTGACCGACGACAGCATCTCCAGCAGCAGCTGGTGCTACACCCAGGGCATCGGCTACTACACGCTCCAGCAGATGCTGCACTCGTTCCTCGACCGGGTCAGCAAGAACGGCAATGTCCTGCTGAACATCGCGCCGATGGCCGACGGCACCATCCCCCAGGCACAGAAGGACATCCTGCTCGGCATCGGAGACCACCTGAAACGCTTCGGCGAGTCGGTGTACGCGACCCGCGCCTGGACCGAGTACGGCGAGGGCCCGACGAAGATGGGCGGCGGCTCGTTCACCACCCCGCACGCCGGTACTCCGCAGGACATCCGCTTCACCCGCAACAAGTCCGGCAACGTCCTGTACGCCACCGTCCTGGGCTGGCCCGGCAGCTCGCTGACGATCAAGACCCTCAGCTCGGACCGCATCAACCTCTCCTCGCTGACCTCGGTCAAGCTCCTCGGCACCACCGCCGGCACCTACATCGACCTGCCGACGCCGGCCCAGAGCGCCTCCGGCCTCACGGTCACCCTGCCGTCCTCGGCGCCCTACAGCGCGAACGCCTACGTCCTGAAGCTGACCTTCTCCGGCACGATCCCGGCGCTGCGGCCGCTCGCCGGAGCCGTCGCCTTCACCAACGTCAACTACACCGGCACCGCGGGCGTGTTCACGGTCGGCGACCACACCGCGGCCGACCTGACCGCGGCCGGACTCGGCGCGCGCACTCTCTCCTCCCTCCGGCCGGCGCCCGGTTACCAGGTGATCGGCTACTCCGGGGACAACTTCAGCGGCACCTCCTGGACGTTCACCGCCGAGAACCCCGACCTGCGGGCCACCGGCAACAACGACCAGATCACCTCGCTGAGGGTGCAGTTCAACCCGGCGACATACTTCCGGATCACCAACGCCACCAGCGGACTCGCCCTGGACAGCGGCGGCACCGTGGGCTCCGGGTCCAACCTCAAGCAGTGGACCTGGGACGGCAGCTCCAACCTGCAGTGGCACGCCGAGCCGGTCGGAGGCGGCTACTACCGGCTGGTCAACCGCACCAACGGCATGGTCGCCGACGGCTGGGGCGCCACCTCCGACGGCTCTCCGGCCCGGCAGGCGCCCTGGAACGGCGGCACCAACCAGCAGTGGAAGATCGTCCACCGGGGCGGCGACCGCTACTCGCTCGCCAACCGCACCACCGGACTGGTCCTGGACGGCGGCGGCAACGTCGACTCGGGCTCCGTCACCAAGCAGTGGACGTACGGCAGCAGCACCAATCTGCTGTGGAGCCTCACCGCCCTCTGATCCCTCTCTCACCCAGCCACCCGCCGCCGCCCGGATTTCGTCCAAGCCGACCGGGCGGCGGTGGGTCACCACACCGGTGAGCCCCCGACGCACCGCCGACCGGACAAAGGAGTCCCCCGTGACGGCCAGCCCCATCGACCGCAGACGGTTCCTCACCGCGGCCGCACTGACCGCCGGAGCCGCCGGTCTGCCCGGTGGCCTGCTCTCGGGCCGGGCCGAAGCGGCCGTGCCGCCGCAGATCACGTTCCCCGAGCGCGGCATCCACGACACCTCACCGGCCGCCTCCTGGACCGACGGCTTCCTCACCGGCAACGGCGAATACGGGGCCGTGCTGCACGGCGCTCCCGCCCTGGAGAAGGTGGTGCTCAACCACCACCGGCTGGTGCTGCCGAACGGCACCCGTGACGTGACCCCGCCCGTGATCGCCGGCCGTCTCGAAGGCGCACGCGACAAGGCGCTCGCGGGTGACTACACCGGGGCCAACCGGGACTACGCCTCGGGCTGGTCGCTGCGCTGGACACAGGCCTACCACCCCGCGTACGAACTGCGCATCGACACCCCGGGCATGACCACGGTCAACGACTACGGGCGGGTCACCGACTTCCGTACCGGCGAGGTGAGTTCGAGCTGGACCGACCAGTTCGGCACCTGGACCCGCCGGGCGTTCGTCTCCCGGGCCGACAAGGTCATCGTCCACGAGCTGATACCCGCCTCCGGCCGTACCGTCGACACCACCCTGAGCGTCCACACCGCGCTCGACGGTCTGCCCGGCAGCCTGAGCTTCACCACGCGCGCCACCGTCACCGGCGGCTCCGGCTACCTGAACCTGCGCGGCACCTACCCCACCGGCCAGGGCGCGTTCGGCTACGAGGGCGTCACCCGCGTCGTCGCCTCGGGGACCGGCGCCACGGTCAGCGTCAACGGCTCCACGATCGTGGTGGCCAAGGCGGCGCGGGTGCTGCTGCTGACGAAGCTGGGCCGCTACGAGTCGTCCACCGGCTGGGACTCCGAGCCCCTGCACGCCCAACTCGCCGCCCTCGGCACCGACTACGCCGCGCTGCGTTCACGGCACACCGCCGTGCACACCGATCTGTACGACCGCTCCCGCCTCGACCTGAACGTCTCGGCCGCCGACCGGCAGCTCTCCGTCAGCGAACTGATCTCCCGTCAGAACGCCGACCGCAGTGTCATCGACACGGCGCTGCTGGAGCGCCTCTACGACTCCGGCCGCTACTTCTTCATCAGCTCCAGCGGCATCCTGCCACCCCGCCTCACCGGAATCTGGGCCGGATCGTGGGGCGCCGCCTGGGCCGACGACTTCACCACGGACGCCAACGTCAACCTCCAGGTCGCGGGCGGCAACATCCTCGACCTGACCGAGGCCATGGAGGGCTACTTCAACCTCATCCTCGGCCAGCTCGACGACTGGCGCACCAACGCCAAGAACCTCTACGGAGCCCGCGGCTTCCTCGCCCCCTCCCGCACCGACGGCGAGTACGGCCACATGCTCCACTTCAACAACGGCAACTTCCCAGGCCACTGCTGGACCGGCGGCGCCGACTGGCTCCTCTACCCGCTTCTGGAGTACTACGAGGTCACCGGCGACCAGGCTTTCCTGCGGGACAAGCTCGGCCCCGCGCTCATGGAACTGGCCCTGTTCTACGAGGACTTCCTCACCCGCACCGACAGCGACAGCAAGGCAGTCTTCGTACCGTCCTTCTCCATGGAGAACGCCCCCGGCAACACAGGCGTCTACTACTCGATCAACGCCACCGGCGACATCATGGCCGGCAAGCACGCCCTGCAGGCCGCGATCGACGCGGCCAACGCCCTCGGCGTCGAACAGGGCGGCGGTCAGGGTGTCGCCCGCTGGACGGCACTGCTGAAGAAGATCCCGGACTACCGCGTCAACAGCGACGGCGCGCTCGCCGAATGGTCCTGGCCCGGCCTCACCGACAACTACAACCACCGGCATGTGCAGCACCTGTACGGCGCCTGGCCGCTGCACGAGATCAACCCCGAGGACGCGCCCTCGCTGGTCGGCCCGGCGAAGCGGGCCCTCGAAAAGCGCGGCGACCAGAACATCTCCGCCCACGGCAGCCTGCACCGTGCCCTGGCCGGGGCCCGGCTGAAGGACGGCGGACAGGTCTACGGCAACCTGAAGAAGATCCTCGGCAACAACATGGTCTTCAAGTCGCTGATGACCTCCCACAACCCGAACCTCGACATCTACAACGCCGACGCCGCGAACGCCATCCCCGGCGTGCTGGCCGAGGCCCTGCTCTACAGCCGTCCCGGAGTGCTGGAGATCCTCCCCGCGCTCCCCGACCAGCTGCCGAAGGGCTCGATCACCGGGGTCAGGGCCCGCGGCCGGATCCGAATCCACAGCTTCTCCTGGGACCTCGACGCGCGGACCGCCAAGCTGTCCGTCACCTCCGCCGTCAACCAGGACATCACCCTGATCAGCCGCCGCGGCCTGGACTCCGTGACCACCACGGCCACCGTCGCCTCCTCCTCCCTCGGCACCCACGCCAGAAAGGTCACCCTGACCGCCGGTCAGCGCACGGACATCACAGTCGGCCTGCTGGGCGGCTTCGTCCGGCTGGTCAACCGGCGCAGCGGCAAGGTGCTCGACGTCGCCAGTGGCAGCACCGCCGACGGCGCCAAGATCATCCAGTGGGGCTGGTCCGGCAGCCAGAACCAGCAGTGGCGACTGCTGCCCAACTCCGACGGCTCCTTCCGTCTCGCCGCCCGCCACAGCGGCAAGGTCCTCGACAGCCCCGGAAACTCCGGCCAGGGTGACCAGCTCATCCAGTGGCAGGACAACAACAGCGACAACCAGCACTGGAAGCTCGTCGACGCGGGCAGCGGATACGTCCGGCTCGTCAACGTCCGCAACGGGCTGTGCGCGGACGTCGAGAGCGGCTCTTCGGCCGACGGCGCCCGCGTCATCCAGTGGCCCGTCGGCAACGGAACCAACCAGCAGTGGCAGGTCGTCGCCCTCTGACCATTGGGGTCGTCCCCTTCTACGGTCCGCTCAGCACCGTGTCGACGGTGCTGAGCACCAGGTCGTGATCACGTGTCAGCCGGGGCCGCAGCGACAGCGGACCGCCGGGACCCGCGCACCGGACGGCCGGAAACACGCTGACGTCCCGGCGGTCGAAGAGATCGCCGGTCACCATCGCCAGGCGGACCTCCGGCCCGCCGTAGGCGCTCAGGCGCAGATCCCACAGCGCCTCCCCGCCGGGATGGAGTTCGGCCACCACGTCGACCGGCAGGGTGATGTGGAAGTCGCCGTACGCGTCGACGGGACAAGGGGCGTCGATGACGTCGCCGCCGTTCGCCCGGAGCCGGGCGATGAAGCGGTAGTGGTGCGCCCGCGCGGTCCTTCCGTGGAGCGAGCCCTTCAACCGGAGGGCGTGGTCGTCGACTTCGACGGAGGAGACCTCCGCGTGCGCGGGTCGCAGCCAGGTGCGTACGGCGAGCTCTCCGCCTTCGGTCGCGTACGGGATCCACGTCCGCACCCCCTCGTCCGCCGGCCGGAGGGCTGCGGGATCCAGGAGGCGCGCGGTCTCGACGAGCCCTGCTCGGACCGGTCGTGACCTGCTTCCGCCGGCGTGTTGGAGGACCACGTCCCAGTCGCCCTCGGCGAGTTCCCAGTGACGTTGGTCGAGGGCGGCCCGCATACTCCCGGCGCCGTCCGTGCCGGGCTGTTCGAGCTGAATCCGCGGCGTGGCGGCGGTGTTCTCGTTCCGATGTCGCAGGACCACCTCCCATCGGCCGGACGGCAAGTGGTCCGCGGACACGTCGAACGCCAGCGAGCCTCCCGGCATGACCTCACAGCCGGCCGTGACCGGCTGCCCCAGCCGGGCGACGCGCAGGGCGGACAGCCGGGTTCGCCGCCGCGGACCGGTCGCGGCCTTCTTCGACCGGCGGCCGAGTTCCGGCCGGAGGTCCGTGAACAGGGCCTCGTACTGCGCGGCGATGTGTTCGGGGCGGAAGCGCTCGGAGCTGCGCCGGGCCGCCGCGGCCATCCGCCCGCGCTCGGCCTCGTTCTCGATCAGTCGGCACAGTGCGTCGGCGAGCGCGTCCTCGACCGGGCCGTGGGCCGGGACCAGGAGGCCGTCCTCGCCGTGCGTGATGATCTCGCGGGGCGTGTGGTCGCAGTCGGTGCTGACCACCGGGAGCCCGGAACTCATGGCCTCCACAAGGGACATGCCGGACGGTTCGCTGCTGCTGGACACCACGGCGAGAGCACCTTTGGCCCACTCCGGTTCCATGGGCGTGCGGGCCCCCATCAGCAGCACGTTGTTGTACAGGCCGAGTTCCTCGATACGGCGACGGAGACGGAGCCGCTCCCGGCCGCGTCCGTAGATCCGCAGGCTCCAGTCCGGGTGTACGGTCACGACCTTGGCGAAGGCGTCCACGAGACGGTCGTAGCGCTTGACCGGTGTCAGTCGACCGCCGGCCAGGACTGTCCGGGACGCGCCGGTGGAGGGCTCGGCGTCCGGCGCGGAGCAGCACACGGGCAGGGTCGTCCAGCGCGTCCGCACGTCGTGGAGCGCCGCGCGGTGGGCCCGTTCGTCGGCTTGGGACAGGGTGACGTAGACGTCGAGGCGGGAGACGGCCGCGTCCAGATCACCCAGGAGGGCGGCGCCGTGTGCGTCGCGGCCCGCGTGTTCCTGGCCGACGCGGAGGTAGTCGGTGCGGCCGTGCCGGGCCAGGAAACAGACGAGGTACGGGCGCGTCGCGATCACCACGTTGGAGTCGGTGCTGCGCAGGTGTGCGGCAAGGCGTGTCTCGCCGAGCCTGCTCGGCGGTGTCCAGCCGGCATGGAGGGAATCGTGCGGGCACACCGTGCCCGGCGAGCGCAGATCGGCCGCTTCGGCCGCGGTCCGCCGGGCGGTGGGCCGGAGATCCACCAGCGCCCGCGTCCTCACCCGCTCCCCCACCGCGAGCGGCATCCGGTCGGCGGTCCGGCAGGTGGAGACGATCTCCACCTCGTGACGTGTCGCGAGTGCGGCGGCGAGGCCGGCCGTGGCCCGCACCGTGCCGTCGACGGCGTAGGCGTTGTGGAGCAGAAAGGTGATCTTCACGGGACTCGTCACTCGCTCGATGGGCCGATGCCGCGGGCCGGATGGGCGCTGTCGCCTCCATCCCATCCCGACTCCCGCAGGCATCCACTCCGCCGACCAGCGGGAGCACCCCCGCCGACAGGCTGGAGTCGAACCGGCCCGGGTGAGAAGAAACTCCGGCATCGTCGGCAACCTTTCCGCTCCCCGCGACCACTGAGCTGTGCACCATCGGCTCGATCCTCCGAACGGACAGGTATGCAGACAGCAAGGCAGGCCGCGCGGCAGCGCAGGCACAGACGCCGGCTCATACTGGGCACCACGTTGGCACTGGCCGCCGCGAGCGCGCTCGCCTACCTGGTCATGGGGGTGCTCCCCGACCACCGGGCGGACACGGTCGCAGCCGCGCCCACACCCGTCGCCACCACCCAGGTGAAGGCAACCGCCCCGACCGAGACGAGCACCCCGACCGCGTCGGGGACGCCAACGCCCACCAGCAGCCCCAGTGCGAAGGCCACCGCAACCACCGCGTCGGCACGACCGTCGGCCACAGGCACCCCACAGCCCCGGCGAACGGCCTCCACCACGGCGGTAGCGGCGGGGCGGATTCGGCCCGGCGCCACCTACACCGGGGTCGCCACCGCCTACGAGGCCGCGGACGGAGACGGCGCCTGTCTGTTCGGCCCGAGCCCCGACCTCATGATCGCGGCCATGAACACCACGGACTACGAGACGTCCAGGGCGTGCGGCGCCCACGTGCTCGTCCGCGCGGCCAACGGCAAGTCGATCACCGTACGGATCACCAACGAATGCCCGTCACCCTGCGCACCCGGGCAACTCGACCTCAGCCAGCAGGCCTTCGCCAAGCTCGCCGACCTCAAGGTCGGCCGGATCCCGATCACCTGGCAGCTGCTGAGCCCCAGCACCTCCGAGACGATGTCCCTCAGGTACAAGACCGGGTCCAACCCCTATTGGTGCGCCATCCAGGCGATCGGCCACCGCAACCCGGTCGCCCGCCTGGAGGTCCGAACCGGCGGCGGCTGGCGGCAGTTGCCCCGCACGGAATACAACTACTTCGTCTCCGCCGACGGCAGCGGGTGCGGTGGCTCGATCAGAGTCACCGACATCTTCGGGGAACGCCTGACCGTCAGCGGGATCGCGCTGCGGCCGGACGTCAAGCAATCGACCGGGGTTCAGTTCGCCCGGCACTGACGCGGCCGGTTCGAGGGCGGTGGTGGGCGCTCAGGCCTCGTAACGCACCTCGGCCCTCCCCCGCCCCGCCGTGTTGGTGTGCACCGTGCCACCGGGCCCGCCGATCCGCAGTCGCCAGGGATGCGGGCTGTCCGTCGTGACGCTCACGCGGTCCCCCTCGCGGTGGACGTCGAAGCGGGCCGTCTCGCCGAGGGCGTCCGTGCGGGGGATCACCACCGTGCGACGGGCGCCGTCCGCGAAGGCGTGGATCCGTAGTTCGATGTCGTCCGCCCAGGCCGACACCGGATGCTGGTCGTCGGCGGCGAGGGGGAGGACGGAGTCGGGGCGGGCCAGCAACGGCAGGGTGCGGAAGCCGTGTTGTTCGCGCACCCAGCGGGGGCCGGTGACCTGGGTGCCGGTCAGGATGTTGGTCCACGTGCCCTCGGGCACGTAGTACTCGACCGTGCCGTCGTCCGTGAAGACGGGGGCGACGAGCAGGTCCTCCCCGAGCATGTACTGCCGGTCCAGCACCGCGGCTGTGGGGTCGTCGGGGAACTCCAGGACCATGGCCCGCATCACCGGGACGCCGGTGGTGTGGGCCTGCTGGGCGGCGCGCTGGAGGTAGGGGGCGAGGCGGTTCTTGAGGAGGGTGAACTCGCGGGTGACCTCGACGGCTTCCTCGCCGTAGTCCCACGGGACGCGGTACGACTTGCTGCCGTGCAGGCGGCTGTGCGAGGAGAGCAGGCCGAACTGCACCCACCGCTTGAAGACGGTCGGCGTCGGGGTCCCCTCGAAGCCGCCGATGTCGTGGCTCCAGAAGCCGAACCCGGACAGGCCGAGCGAGAGTCCGCCGCGCAGCGACTCGGCCATGGCGCCGAAGGTGGAGTCGCAGTCGCCGCCCCAGTGCACGGGGTACTGCTGGCCGCCGGCGGTGGCCGAGCGGGCGAACAGCAGCGCCTCGCCCTCGCCCCGCTCCTCGCGCAGCAGGTCGAAGACGGCCTGGTTGTAGAGGTGGGTGTAGTAGTTGTGCATCCGCTCCGGGTCGGAGCCGTCGTACCAGACGACGTCGGTGGGAACGCGTTCGCCGAAGTCGGTCTTGAAGCAGTCCACGCCCTGGGCGAGCAGGGTGCGCAGCTTGCCGGTGTACCAGTCGCGGGCGGCCGGGCTGGTGAAGTCGACCAGGGCCATGCCCGGTTGCCACAGGTCCCACTGCCACACGGTGCCGTCCGCGCGGCGTACGAGGTGGCCCGCGCGCATGGCCTCCTCGAACAGCTCGGACTTCTGGGCGATGTACGGGTTGATCCAGGCGGAGACGCGCAGTCCCCGCTCCTTGAGCCGGGCGAGCATGCCCGGCGGGTCGGGGAAGGTCTCGGCGTCCCAGTCGAAGTCGCACCACTGGTAGGCGCGCATCCAGAAGCAGTCGAAGTGGAAGACGCTCAGCGGGATGCCGCGGTCGGCCATGCCGTCGATGAAGCTCTGGACGGTGGCCTCGTCGTAGTCGGTGGTGAACGACGTGGTCAGCCACAGGCCCAGGGCCCAGGCGGGCGGCAGCGCCGGGCGGCCGGTGAGCGCGGTGTAGCGCTCCAGGATCTGCTTGGGGGTCGGCCCGTATACGACGAAGTACTCCAGGGACTGGTCCTCGACGCTGAACTGGACCTGGCCGACGGCCTCCGAGCCGACCTCGTAGGCGACCTTGCCGGGGTGGTTCACGAAGACCCCGTAGCCACGGTTGGTCAGGTGGAACGGGATGTTCTTGTAGGCCTGTTCGCTGCTGGTGCCGCCGTCGGCCTGCCAGATGTCCACCACTTGCCCGTTCTTGATGAACGGGGTGAACCGCTCCCCCAGCCCGTAGACCAACTCTCCTACGCCCAGGGCGAGTTGGCCGACCATGTGGTGCCGGCCCTCGGCGTCGGTGACGAAGCCGGTGCCGCGCTCGCCGGAGGAGGTCAGCAGGCGTCCGCCGGCGGTGAAGTCCAGCCGCCACGGCTCTTCCGTGTCCACCCGCAGCGTCAGTTCGCCGGAGGACAGCTCCAGCACCGCCCCCTCCCGGCGCACCTTTCCGGCGCCCGCATCGGCTCCGGGCAACGCGAACTCCGGTCCCCCGCGCACCGATCCGGCGTGGTGGGTGGTCCGCACGCCGATGATCCCCTCGGCCGGGGACCAGCACTCCACCGTCAGCAGCGGGCTGTTGAGGGTCTGCCCGCGCCGGACGACGTGTTTCACGGGTGCGTACAGGGTCATCCGGTGGTCGTCGGCGCGAACGTCGGCGACCTCGGTGGCGTAGCGGGCGGTGCAGCCCGGACGCATCAGCCAGTAGCCGTCCGTGAACTTCATCGGGCAGGTTCCTCCGTCCCCGCGCGGTGCGCGGTGATCAGTCCCCGGTACCAGTGGTAGCTGTCCTTGGGGGTGCGGGTCAGGGTGGCGTAGTCGACATGGACGAGCCCGAAGCGCTGGTCGTAGCCTCGCGCCCACTCGAAGTTGTCCAGCAGCGACCAGGCGTAATAGCCGCGTACGTCCACACCGGCGGCGACGGCGTCGGCCACGGCGGCGAGGTGGTCGGCGAGGTAGGCGATGCGGTCGGGGTCGTGGACGCGGCCGTCGGGTGAGACCGCGTCGGCCTCCGCGGAGCCGTTCTCGGTGATCCAGATCGGCGGCAACCGCGGGTAGCGGGCGTGGAGGTCGCGGAGCAGTTCGGTGAACGCGGACGGGACGACCGGCCAGCCCATGGTGGTGTGCCGGGTGCCGTACGGGTCCAGCTCGGTGACGCCGATGTCGACGGCGGTGCGCTGCCCGGGGTCGGCCACGTGGTGCGGTGCGGCGGCCACGGTGAGGGGCCGGTAGAAGTTGAGGCCCACGAAGTCCAGTGGGATGCCGATCAGGTCGAGGTCGCCCGGCAGCCGCCAGGGGCCGTCGGCGAGCCCGGCCCAGGTCTCGGCCTCGTCGCGGGGATGGCGTCCGGCGAAGAGCGGCTCCGTCCAGACCTCGTTGTGCAGGGTCTCGGCGCGGCGCAGGGCGGCGCGGTCCTCGGGGCGCTCGGAAGCGGCGTGGATGCGGTCCAGGTTGAGCGTGATGCCGATCTCCCGGGCTCCCGAGGCGCGCAGGGCGCCTAAGGCGAGACCGTGGCCGACAAGCAGGTGGTGGGCGGCGGCCAGGGCGCCCCGCCCCTCCCGCGCGCCGGGCGCGTGCCGGCCCTCGGCGTAGCCGACGAAGGCGGAGCAGTAGGGCTCGTTGAGGGTGATCCAGCGTTCCACCCGGTCGCCGTAGCGCTCGGCGGCGAGTGCCGCGTATGCCGCGAAGGCTTCGGCGGTCTCCCGCACGCGCCAGCCGCCACGGTCTTCCAGGGCCTGCGGGAGGTCCCAGTGGTAGAGGGTGACGGCCGGCGCGACACCGGCGGCCAGCAGGTCGTCGATGAGGCGGTCGTAGAAGTCCAGCCCCTTGGGGTTGACCGGTCCGACGCCCTGGGGCAGCAGACGGGGCCAGGCGATCGAGAAGCGGTAGCTGTCGACGCCGAGATCGCGCAGCAGTGCCACGTCCTCGCGGTGGCGGTGGTAGTGGTCGGCGGCCACGTCGCCGGTGGCACCCGCGTGAGTGCGCCCGGGGGTGTGGCTGAAGGTGTCCCAGACGGACGGTCCGCGGCCGTCCTCGTCATGGGCGCCCTCGATCTGGTAGGCGGACGTGGCCGCACCGAAGCGGAATCCCGGAGGCAGCTTCGGAAAGCCCCCCATCGCCGTCGCGGCGGTCACGGTCGTACTGGACGCAGAAGCCACGAGACAGATCCCTCGGCAGTCGGGCGTTTACGTGAGGTGAAGGGTGACTTGTCGAAGCGCATCGACGCTGTCATTTTCGCTCACTGCCTGTCAATGGACCAGCAGAGAGAAACTTTCTCCGTGTACAGGCTCTTGTTTCGCCCGAAACACGTCCGTTAACTTCCCTCGCAAGTGAAGCGCTTCGACAACCCGCGGAAAAGGGTCACCGTCATGACGGCACGCAGCATCACCGACCGCCTGGGCGGCCTCGCCTTCGGCGGGGACTACAACCCCGAGCAGTGGGACGAGCCGGTCTGGAAGGAGGACGAGGAACTCATGCGCCGGGCCGGGGTCAACCTGGCCACCCTCGGAGTCTTCTCCTGGGCCCTGCTCGAACCGGAGGAGGGGCGCTACGACTTCACCTGGCTGGACGCCCACATCGAACGCCTCCACGCGAACGGCGTGGCCGTCGACCTCGCCACCCCGACGGCCTCCCCGCCGCCCTGGTTCACCCTCGCCCACCCGGAGGCACTGGCGGTCACGGCCGACGGCACCCGTCTCGTGCACGGCAGCCGCGACACCTACTGCCTCGCCTCACCCGCCTATCGCAGCGCGGCCCGCCGGATCGCCGCCGCGCTGGCCGAGCGGTACGGCGACCACCCCGCCCTCGCTCTGTGGCACGTCCACAACGAGTACGGCACGCTCTGCTGGTGCGACCAGGCGGCGGCCGCGTTCCGCGTGTGGCTGCGCGCCCGGCACGGCTCGCTGGACGCCCTCAACGAGGCCTGGGGCACGGCCTTCTGGAGCCAGCGGTACACCTCCTGGGAGCAGATCCTGCCCCCGCGCGCGACGCAGTATCACAAGAACCCCGGCCAGACAGTGGACTTCCACCGCTTCTGGGCCGACGAGATCATCGCCGCCTACTGCGAGCAGCGCGACGCGATCCGCGAGCACAGCGACCGCCCGGTGACGACGAACCTGATGCTGCCCTACGACCTGCGGCTGAACGTGTGGGCGTTCGCCCGCGAACTCGACGTCGTCAGCTCCGACCAGTACCCGGACGCGAACGGCCTCGACGGCGCCGCACATGCGGCCTACTACGCCGACCGCTCCCGCTCCCTGGCCGGCGGCCGCCCGTGGCTGCTGATGGAGCAGGGCACCAGCACGGTCTACGACGGCGATCAGGTGATCGGCAAGGAGCCGGGTGATGTCCTGCGCCACAGCCTCGGCCACATCGCGCGCGGCTCGGAGGGCGCCCTGTTCTTCCAGTGGCGGCAGTCCCGGGCCGGCGCCGAGACCTGGCACTCGGCGATGCTCCCGCACGCGGGCCCCGACAGCCGTATCTTCCGCGAGGTCACGCGGACCGGTGAGGCGGTCGCCGCGCTCGGGGAGCTGGCGGGATCGACGGTGACCGCGCAGGCGGCCGTGCTCGACGACCCGGACGCCATGTGGGCACTGGAGGCGGACGGCCTGCCCTCCTCCCGCCTCGGCTACCACGCGCCGCTCGCCGGGGCGCACCGCGCGCTGTGGGACGCGGGCGTCACGGCCGACTTCGCCCACCCCGAGCACGAGTTGAGCCGCTATCGGCTGGTCATCGCCCCCTCCCTGTTCCTGCTGTCCGACAAGGGCGCCGAGAACCTGCGCCGTTACGTCGAGGGCGGCGGGACGCTCCTCGTCCAGCACGCCACCGGCTACGTCGACGACCGCATGCACGCCCGGCTCGGCGGCTACCCGGCCGCACCGCTGCGCGAGGCCCTGGGCATCCGCGTCGAGGAGCACCGGCCGCTGCGGACGCAGGAGCGGATCACCCTGTCGGACGGCTCGCACGGCACCGTCTGGAGCGAGGCCCTGCGCGCCGAGGGCGCCGAAACGCTCGCCACCTACACCCACGGCATGCTCGCGGACAGCCCGGCACTCACCCGGCACCGCTTCGGCACCGGACAGGGCTGGTATCTCTCCACGCTCCTGGACGACGCCGACTACGGCGCCCTGGTCGGACGGCTCCTGAAGGAAGCCGGCGTCGAGCCGGAGCTGCCGGGCCTGCCGTCCGGTGTCGAAGCCGTCACCCGGCACGCGGCCGACGGCCGCCGATGGCACGTCCTGCTCAATCACACCGAGGGCACCGTGCCCCTGCCGAATCCCGCCCACGACCTGCTCACCGGCGGGGCGGCCCACGAACTGCCGCCCGGCGCCTGCGCGGTCCTGCGCGGCCACTGACCCGGAAAAGGCCACCATGGAAACGGAACAGCGGAGCTTTTGCTGGGGTCACGAGGCCCTGCACCTCAAGTTCGCCCTCGGCGACGACGGCAGCACCCGCCTGACCCACCTCGGACGACCGGACGAGGCGGGCAACGGCACCCGTGGATCCCTGCCCCTGGTGGAGGTGACGGCCACGGGCCACGGACGCAACTGGTCGGGCAGCCGTCTGGTCCAGACGGCTCTCGGCGAGCGGCTGCGCCACCGCACCCACAGTGCGGCCCGCGACGGTGACTGGCACATCCTGACCGTCCAACTCCACGACCCGGACACCGGTCTGGTCGCGGAGGTGACCTACCGGTCGCCGGACGGCCTACCCGTGCTCCGCAGCGAGGTGACGCTTCGCAACGAAGGGCAGGACACGCTCCACCTGGAGTCGGTCAGCTCGTTCGCGACGGGGTGCCTCACCCCGCCGGACCCGGCGGACCTGGACGCCGCCGACCTGCTGTGGGCGGAGAACGACTGGCTCGCCGAATGCCGCTGGCAGCGCCGCCCGTTGCGGCTGACCGCACCCGACCACGGTGGACGCGTGCAGCACGCGAACGGCCGTTCCGGCTTCGCCCTGACCGGCCAGGGCACCTGGTCCAGCTGCGGGCACCTGCCCATGGGCGGCCTGACGGACCGGCGCACCGGCCGCACCTGCGTGTGGCAGATCGAGCACAACGGCGGGGGCTGGCGCTGGGAGTGCGCCGAGCGCGAGCAGACGGCCTACCTGGCACTGTTCGGGCCCACCGACTCCCACCACGGCTGGCGGCAGCCGCTGGAACCGGGCGCCGCCTTCCGCACCGTACCCGTGGCCCTGTCCTTCAGCGCCGACGGCGGCCCCGACGCCGCGTTCGCCGCGCTGACCCGCTACCGGCGCGCCCACCGCCGTCCGCATCCCGACCACCAAGCCCTGCCCGTCATCTTCAACGACTACATGAACTGCCTGATGGGAGACCCCACCACCGACAAGCTGCTGCCGCTGATCGACGCGGCGGCCGAGGCCGGCGCCGAGTACTTCGTCATCGACGCGGGCTGGTACGACGACGGTGACGGCTGGTGGACCACCGTCGGCGCCTGGGAGCCGGCCGCCTCACGCTTCCCCGGCGAGAAGGGCATCCACGAGGTCCTTGACCGCATCCGGGAGCGCGGCATGGTGCCCGGCCTGTGGCTGGAGCCGGAGGTGATCGGCGTCCACAGCCCGGTGGCCGGATCCCTGCCCGACGAGGCGTACTTCCGCCGCGACGGCGTCCGCGTCACGGAGTCCGGCCGGTACCACCTGGACCTGCGCCACCCGGCCGCTCGCGCCCATCTCGACCAGGTCGTGGACCGCCTCGTCGGCGAGTGGGGCGTCGGCTACCTCAAGCTCGACCACAACATCGACCCCGGCTCCGGCACCAGCGCGCACCCCGGCGAGAGTGCGGGCGCCGGACTGCTCGGCCACAACCGCGCCCACCTGGACTGGCTCGACGGCATCCTGGACCGCCATCCGCACCTGGTGGTGGAGAACTGCGCCTCGGGCGGCATGCGCCTGGACCACGCCCTGCTGTCGCGGCTGCAACTGCAGTCCACCAGCGACCAGCAGAACCTCCACCGCTACGCGCCCATCGCGGCCTCCGCGCCCACCGCCGTCACTCCAGAGCAGGGTGCCGTGTGGGCCTATCCGCAGCCGGAGGACTCACTCGACGAGGTCGCCTTCACCATGGCGAGCGCCCTCCTCGGCCGCGTCCACCTCTCCGGCCGCCTGCTGGAGTTGGGGCCCGAGGCCCGCGCCCTGGTCCACGAAGCGGTCGCCACGTACAAGGCCATCCGCGCCGACCTGCCGCAAGCCGTGCCCTCCTGGCCACTCGGCCTCCCCGGCTGGGACGACCCCTGGATCGCGCTCGCCCTGCACACCCCCGCCACCACCTACCTCACCGTCTGGCGGCGCGCGGGCGGCGAGGCCACCACCCTCCGGCTGCCTGAACGGGCGGGCGGCTCGGTCCGTGCCGAGGTGCTGTACCCCGCCGCGGGTCAGGCAGTTGCCGTCTGGAACCCGGACACCGCCGACCTCACCGTGACCCTGCCCACCGCGCCGTCCGCGGCGCTGCTCCGCATCACCCGCACGGAACCGGGCGCTCCCTGAGCGCCGCCCCTGCCACCCACCCGACGAAAGGACGACCGAGGGTGCCCGCTCAGAAACCGCCCGCCCGCGCCACCGAACCCGTACTCCCCGGGTTCCACCCCGACCCGAGCATCTGCCGTGTCGGCGACGACTACTACCTCGCCTGCTCCAGCTTCGAGTACTTCCCCGGCATCCCCCTCTTCCACAGCCGTGACCTGGTGCACTGGCGGCAGATCGGCAACGTCCTGGACCGGCCGGAGCAGTTGCGTCTGCCGGCCTCCATGCCGTCCTCCGGCGGGATCTACGCCCCCACGCTGCGCCATCACGACGGACGCTTCTGGCTGATCGTCACCAACTGCAGGGAGGACGGCGGCAACCTGATCGTCACGGCCACCGACCTCGCCGGGCCGTGGTCGGACCCCATCTGGGCACCGGGCGTGCCCGGCATCGATCCCGACCTGGCCTGGGACGAGGACGGCACGTGCTGGTGCACGTTCGCCGGGGTGTTGCAGGTCCGCATCGACCCGTCCACCGGAGAGACGTACGGCACACCGCACAGGCTCTGGTCCGGCGGCCCCGGCGCGAAGGCTCCGGAGGCGCCGCACCTGTACCGGATCGGCGGCTACTGGTACCTGCTCATCGCCGAGGGTGGCACCGAGCGCGGCCACGGCGTGTCGATCGCCCGCGCCCTTACGCCCAGCGGCCCGTTCGAGCCCTGCCCGGCCAACCCGATCCTCACCCACCGCGGCACCGACCACCCGGTCCAGAACACCGGGCACGGGGACCTGGTCCAAGGCCCCGACGGCTCATGGTGGATGGTCTTCCTCGGCGTACGCCCCCGCGGCGGCACCCCCGGCTGGCACGTGCTCGGCCGGGAGACCTTCCTCGCGCCCGTGACCTGGGAGGACGACTGGCCGGTCGTCGGCGAGGTCGCCCTTGACCTGTCCGCGCTCCCCTGGCCGCTCACCCCCGTTCCCGTCGAGGAACGGCGCGACGACTTCGAGCTCGGTGAACTCGGGCCGGCCTGGATCTCCGTGCGGGACCGCCCCGCCGAGCTGTGCACCACCAAGGAGCGCCCCGGCTGGCTGACACTCCACGCGCGGGGCACTTCCCTGGACGAGCCCGACGTGGTGTTCACGGGCCGACGTCAGCGGCACTTCACCTGCCGGGCGCGCACCCTGGTCGACGCGGGGCAGGGGCGCGGCGGCCTCGCCGTACGGCTGGACGAGCGGCACCACTACGCGATCGAGGCGTGCGGCGCGGAGGTGCGGGTGATCGCGCGCGTCGGCTCCCTGCGCACGGTCGTGGCCGCGCGGACCGTGCCGGCCGGGCCTGTGGCCCTTGCCGTCACCATCGCTGACCCGCCGTCACCGCTCGGGCCCTGCACCGGACCCGACGTCGTCTCTCTGGGCATCGAAGCCCCGGACGGAACGGTCACCGAGCTCGCGACTCTCGACGGTCGCTACCTGTCGACGGAGGTGGCCGGCGGCTTCACCGGCCGGGTCATCGGCCTGTACGCCACGGCAGGCACCGTCCACTTCGACTGGTTCGACTGCGGGCCCCTCGACGACTGAACCCCAACCGCTACGACCGAACGAAAGGAAAGAACATGAAGGACATACGGCAACCCGCCCGCCACCGCCGCCGCGGCCCAGGACGCCTGGCCGGCCTGCTGATGGCGCTGCTCGTCATCCTGGGACTGTCCGGCACCGCGCTCGCCGTGCCGGGCGGTACGGCACAGCAGAGACCTTCCACGGCCGGGGTTCCGTCCCGCGCCATGGACGCCGTCGCCGCGATGCAGCCCAGCTGGAACCTGGGCAACACCCTGGACGCGATTCCGGAGGAGACGTCCTGGGGCAACCCCAAGGCCACCAGAGAGCTGTTCAAGACCGTACGGGCGCAGGGCTTCCGCAGCGTCCGCATCCCGGTGACCTGGAGCAACTACCAGAAGGACACCGCGCCGTACGCCGTCGACGCCGCGTACATGAGCCGGGTCAAGCAGGTGGTGGACTGGGCGCAGGCCGAGGACCTCTACGTCGTGCTCAACGTGCACCACGACTCCTGGCAGTGGGTCTGGAAGGTCTCCACGGACCGCGACCAGGTACTCGCCCGCTTCGACTCCCTGTGGACGCAGATCTCCGCGGCGTTCCGCGACGAGCCGCGCACCCTGCTCTTCGAGAGCATCAACGAACCGACCTTCGGCGATGTCACGGACGCGCGGAAGGCCGAGTTGGTGCATGAGCTGAACACATCGTTCCACAAGGTCGTCCGCGCTTCGGGCGGCGGGAACAAGAACCGTCTGCTCGTCCTGACCACACCGGGTGGCACCCCGTCCCAGGACTTCATGGACAGCCTGCACACCACGATCAGCGGGCTGCGCGACAAGAACCTCGCAGCCACCGTGCACTACTACAGCTTCTTCCCGTTCAGTGTGAACATCGCCGGCGGCACCCGGTACGACGACAAGGCCCAGAACGACGCGGACGACGTCTTCGCCCGGATGAAGCACGTCTTCACCGACCAGGGCATCCCGGTCTACGTCGGTGAGTACGGCCTGCTCGCGTACCCCGACGACAACCACCCTTCCCGCGTCGAGCGGGGCGAGGCGCTGAAGTACTACGAGCACATCGGGCACCTGGCGCGCACCGCCGGTGTGACCACCGCCCTGTGGGACCCGGGCTTCGCCTACCTGAACCGCGCGACCCTGAAGTGGCGCGACCCCGCGCTCTTCGCGTGGATCAAGTCGAGCTGGACCACACGCTCCGGAACCACCTCCTTCGACCGGATCTACCTGGAGAAGTCCGGCCGGATCGAGGGGCAGTCGCTCACCCTGAACCGCAACGGCCTGAAGTTCCGCGGGCTGTGGCACGGCGACACCAAGCTGGCCGAGGGCCGGGACTACACCCTGTTCAAGGACCGGATCACCCTGAAGGCGTCGACGCTGACCAAGCTGGCGGGTGACCGTGCGTACGGAGTCAACTCGACGCTCCAGGCCCGATTCTCGAAGGGTCTGCCCTGGCAGATCGACGTGATCACGTACGACACCCCGGTCCTTTCGGACACCACGGGCTCGAAGGACGCGTTCGCCATTCCCACGAAGTACCGGGGAGACGACCTGGCGACGATGGAGGCCACGTACGCCGACGGCACCAACGCCGGCCCGACGAGCTGGACTCCGTTCCAGGAGTTCAACATCGCCTTCCGGCCGGACGTCCCGAACGGCACGATCATCCTGACCGCCGAGACGCTCAAGTCCCTGCGTGACGGCGACACGGCGACGCTGACGTTCCACTTCCACAGCGGCGCCAAGGTGAAGTACAAGGTCACGAAGTCCGGAGACTCGGTCACCGGTACGGCTGTCAAGGAACCCTGACCGACAGGCCCCTCGCCCCGGTTGCCCGCCTCCCGGGCAGCCGGGGCAGCGGCGTCCACGCGCGCCGCCTCACTCCTCTTTCGGCGGAGCCGTGCTCTCCCGGACGGCCAGAGTGGTGGCGATCTCCAGCCCCACCTGCGCCACCTGCTCACCCCGCCCGAGCGCCAGGGCCAGCTCGGTGGCGGCCGTCGCCATCTCGGCCAGCGGCTGGTGGACCGTGGTCAAGGGCGGATCCCATCCAGGCGACGGCCGGTACGTCGTCGAAGCCCACCACGCTGAGATCGTGCGGGATGCGCAGGCCCAGCTCGCGCGCGGCCTGGTAGACACCGAGCGCCTGCATGTCGTTGGCGGTGAACACGGCGGTGGGGCGATCGGGTCGGGACAGCAACTCCCGCGCGGCGGCGTACCCGTGCTCACGCGTGAGCCGGGTCTTCACGACCAGGCCGGGCTCCGCCGGCAGTCCGGCTTCCGCGAGCGCGGACGAGTAACCGGACAACCGGGCGAGGCAGAAGGGGTGATCAGGCCCACTGATCATGGCGATGCGCCGGTGCCCCAGGCCGACCAGATGCCGGGTCGCCGCCTGCCCGCCCCGCCAGTTCGTGGCACCCACGAACGGAACGTCGTCCGGCAACTCGTCGATCGGGTCGAAGACGACGAACGGGATGCCCTTCGCCCTCAGCTGTTCCCGCTCCGCCTCGGAGAGTTGCGCCACCGACAGCACGCACTGGGGACGCCGGCCGACCGTGTCGTCGATGGTCATCGCCGCTGTGTCGTGCAGCCCGAACTCCGACACCAGCACACCGATCCGGTTTCTGCGGGCCACGCGCTCGACACCGCGGATGATCTCCACGGCCCACATGCTCTCCAGCTCGCGGAACACGAGCTCCACGAGATTGCTGCGGTTCTTCGGAGGCTTGCGGTATCCGTGCCGATGGATCAGTTCCTCGACGCGGGCCCGGGTCTCGTCCGACACCCCCGAGCGGCCGTTGAGCACCTTCGACACGGTGGGTACGGAGACGCCGGCGGACTCGGCGATGTAGGCGATCGTCACCGATGCGGGTCCCCCGCCGCGCTCGCCGTCATCCTCCGTCGAAGGTCTTCCCGCTCGGTTGTCCGGCACGGTCGCCTTTCCCATCCCCTCGCCTGCTGCCGCCACCATTCTCGCAGTCGGCGGAGGAACCCACGCGGTGCAGGGGACACAGCTCCCCCGCACAGGCTTGTCAGGGGCATGCAAGTTTCCTACAGTCCGTCAGAAAGAGCATATGGGAGCGCTCCCATTCACTGGGGAGGCGGGAGCGCCCCACCCCTCACCCCCGTCCGGCCGCACCTCCGAAAGAGGTCCCGCATGCGACCGCTACAGCATCTTCCCCGTACCGTTCGCGGCACTTGGGGCGCGCTCGTCACCACAGTCGCCACCGTCGCCGCGCTCTTCGCCGTCACACCGCCGGCCCAGGCCGACACCACGGTCTGCGAACAGTTCGGCTCGACTGTCGTCCAAGGGCGCTACGTCCTCCAGAACAACCGCTGGGGCACCAACGAACCCCAGTGCGTCACCTCCACCGACACCGGCTTCCGGCTCACCCGGGCCGACGGTTCCGTGCCCACCAGCGGCGGACCGAAGTCGTACCCGTCCCTCTTCAACGGCTGCCACTACACCAACTGCTCGCCGGGCACCAACCTCCCCGCGCAACTCGCCCGGATCTCCAGCGCACCGAGCAGCATCTCGTACGGCTACGTCGGCGACGCCGTGTACAACGCCTCGTACGACATCTGGCTGGACCCGACGCCCCGAACCGACGGCGTGAACCAGACCGAGATCATGATCTGGTTCAACAAGGTGGGCCCGATCCAGCCCATCGGCTCCCAGGTCGGCACGGCCACCGTGGGTGGACGCACCTGGCAGGTGTGGTCGGGCGGCAACGGCTCCAACGACGTGCTCTCCTTCGTCGCCCCGTCGGCGATCGGCGGCTGGAGCTTCGACGTGATGGACTTCGTCCGGCAGGCCGTGGCCCGCGGGCTGGCGCAGAACAACTGGTATCTGACCAGTGTTCAGGCCGGTTTCGAGCCCTGGCAGAACGGTGCGGGGCTGGCCGTGAACTCGTTCTCGTCGAACGTCGTCACGGGCGGTGGACCGGGTGGGCCGGGCGGTGCCACGACCTGCGAGGTGTCGTACGCCACGAACGTGTGGCAGGGAGGCTTCACCGCGAACGTCACCGTCTCCAACACCGGTTCGGTGCCCGTCGACGGCTGGCGCCTCGCGTTCACCCTGCCCTCCGGCCAGCTCGTCACCAGTTCCTGGAACGCCTCCGTCTCCCCGTCCTCGGGATCCGTCACGGCGAGCGGCCAGGCGCACAACGCGGCCATCGCCCCCGGCGGCAGCCAGACGTTCGGGTTCCAGGGCACCTACAGCGGCGCCTTCGCCGCACCGAGCGGTTTCAGCCTCAACGGGC
>NZ_JBHYJA010000072.1:28353-35976 GCF_042740355.1 Streptomyces sp. NPDC059010 | reverse complement strand
GGCCCCGGGGGGGGGGGGGCGCGCCGCCCCGGCCGCCGGGGGGGGGGGGGGGCGGCGGGCGGGCGCCCCCCCGCCCGGGGCGGGCGGGGGGGGGGGGGCCCCGCGCCGAAGGAGCCTGGGGCTGGCTGTTCGTCAGCCCCATGGTGATCGTCCTCGGCCTGTTCCTCGTCCTGCCGACCCTGATGGCGCTGTGGGTGAGCCTGCTCCACTGGGACGGCCAGTCCAACCCCTTCAGCGGCCAGGCGGACTTCGTCGGCCTCGACAACTACCGGGGTCTGCTCACCCAGGACGGCCTCGACCGCACCCTCTTCGCCACCTCACTGCGCAACAACCTCTACTACGTGCTGCTGACCGTGCCGCTGCAGACGATCCTCGCGCTGACGCTGGCGCTCGTCGTCAACCAGCGGATGCTGCGGGGCCGTAGCGCCCTGCGCACCGCGTTCTTCTTCCCCTCGGTCACCAGCTCGATCGCGGTCTCCACGATCTTCCTCTTCCTGTTCCAAGGCAGTGGGGCCGTCAACACCGTGCTGTCGTGGATCGGGATCAAGGGCCCGAACTGGTTCAACGACTCTCGCGGCGTGCTCTCCCTCCTCCTGGGCGGCCTCGGCATCGTCGACACCGACCATCCCTCGGGCGCCCTCACCGACCACTCGTTCATGGGACTGTCCTGGTTCGAATGGCTGTCCGGGCCGTCCGTCGCGATGTGCACGATCATCCTGCTCGCCGTGTGGACGACCTCCGGCACCTTCATGCTGATCTTCCTCGCCGCCCTACAGGACATCCCGCGCGAACTGGAGGAGGCCGCCGCCATCGAGGGCGTCAGCCGCTTCCAGCTGCTGCGGTACGTGACACTGCCCGCGCTGCGGCCCGTGCTCTTCCTCGTCCTCACCCTCGGACTGATCGGCACGTGGCAGGTCTTCGACCAGGTCTACGTCATGAGCCAGGGCGCCCCCGGCAACACCACTCTCACCCCGGCGTTCCTGTCGTACTCCTCCGCCTTCGGCGACGCCGACTTCGGACAGGGCGCGGCCATCGCCTTCATCCTGCTCACGCTGATCCTGACCATGACCGCCGTACAACGCTTCCTGCTCCGGGAGCGCACGCCTCGCGTCCGGAGGAACCGATGAGCGCCAAGTCCCCGGCCGCCGCCGCCCGGGCACAGGGACATCCCGTGCTCGGCCGCTTCCCCCTGTCCCTGCGCGTCCTTGGCTATACGGCGGTGGCCACGCTCGGCCTGCTGTACATCGTGCCGTTCGTGATCCAGCTGGTCACCGGCTTCAAGACCGACCCGGACGCGGCGGCCCACCCCCTGGGGCTGATCTCCACCACACCCACGACGGCCGCCTACCAGCGCCTGTTCGGACTCAGCCAAGCCGGCGACGGAGTCCCGTTCCTGCGCTGGCTCGGCAACTCCGCCTTCATAGCCGTCGTCGTCACCGCCGGACGTGTCCTGTTCGACTCGATGGCTGGCTACGCCCTGGCCCGGCTGCGCTTCCCCGGCCGCACCCTGCTGTTCGGCTTCATCCTCGCCGTGATGGCCGTACCCGGGGTGGCACTGCTGATCCCCAGGTTCCTGGTCCTCAACAGCTTCGGCCTCTTCGACACCTACACCGGCATGATCCTGCCGCTCATGGTGGACGCAGCCGGCATCTTCATCATGAAGCAGTTCTTCGAGTCGATCCCCCGGGAAGTGGAGGAGGCCGCCCGCGTCGACGGTGCCGGCGTCTTCCGTACCTTCTGGTCGATCGTGCTGCCGATGGCCCGCCCCGCACTACTGACCCTGACCATCCTCTCCTTCCAGGGATCGTGGAACGAGTTCACCCACTTCCTCGTGGCCACCCAGTCCAGCCAGTACGAAACCCTCACCACCGGCCTCGCCCGCCTCGTCTCCGGCGGCCTGGGCGGCGGCACCCAGTACCCCTTGAAACTCGCCGCAGCCCTGCTGGCCACCCTGCCCGTCGCCGCGCTGTTCTTCTGCTTCCAGCGCTACTTCGTCCAAGGCGCCAACGCCGGAGCCGTCAAGGAATAGCCCTCGGGCTCACCTGGAACGCCGGGCCGCCCGGCGAGGTCGTAGCCGGTGCCTGACACGGTCAGGTCAGGTCAGGTCCTGGCCACTGCACGCTCGGCGTGAGAGCGGCTGGGAATCACACGCGAACCGTAACTCTGCGGCACCCAGTTCTCTTTCGGACTCGCGCAATTCCCTGTCGAATTGGCGTGTTGAAGCCGATGAAGGGGGGTGCGCTCGCGGTGAGTTGGCGTGTGTTCTGGGTACCGCCGGATGCAGTACGGGGCGGAGTTCGGGGCAGTGTCGTCGAGGGATGGGACAACGTGCCATTTCGCCAGGACCCAGGGTGGGCGTGATGGTCGGCGACCCCGACTTGCTGTCACCAGATCGCGGCTAGATCTCCTCCTGAGCCTCTGCTGCCAGTCCGGTGCCTTCCGCCGCTACGAGGAGAAAACTCGCCGCAACTACACCACGGACATCACGGCCCCGCAGCAGACTGCGTAACCTCATGCACTCGGTGTCGGATGCATTGGCGAACACGGTGGGCGGGCGCACACTGACCACGACCTCGCCGGGTGGACGGACGAGACTCCCCCTGTCAACCTTGCGGTTTGTGGATCACGAGGCAGGTGTTCTCTCGGAAGGGGCTGCGGGCATGCCAAAGTGCCGAGGGTCGGTGGCGTGATCGTCCCGCGGCTTCGGTCAGACGGCCCAGGGGGCGTCAGGCTGTCAGATCGGCCTCCGCGCGATTGCTGAGGTGGAGGCCGGGGTCGTAGAGGGTGTGGTCCTGCCAGCAGCGCCAGAGGACGCGGACCCATCGTGCGCCGAGGCCGCGGATGGCGCGGTTGTGGGGCTGACGGCGAGCTCTGGCCTGCTCGTATGCCTCGCGCACCCAGGGCACTTCGCGAGCCATATTGAAGACCCACCAGTCCACCGCGTGGCGCATGCGCTTGTTGGCTGCATAGCGGAAGCGGACCTGCCGGGTGCGGCCGGAAGACCGGGTGACCGGGGCGACTCCGGTCTCGGCCATGAGTGCGGCCGGGGTGGGGAAACGATCGCGGTCTTCGCCCATCTCGGCCAGCAGAGTTGCCGCGCAGGAGCGGCCCATGCAGGGAAAACTGAGGAAGATCGGCGCGTCGGGGTGGGCGGCCAGGAGCTCGTCGATCCGTTTGTTGAGGATGCGGATGTGGTCGTTGAGCAGGGCGAGCTGCTCGGCGAAGAGCACGGCGGTCAGCTGCTTGCCGGCGACCGTGCCTGGGGCTGCGGTGAGCAGGTGCGTACGCAGTCGTTCCACCAGCACTTCGGGGCGGGTGCGCCCGGAGTAGCCGTGACGGCCGGTGAACGCCTTCATCCGCTCTGGGCCGATGCGGCGGGCCTGCTCAGGGGTGGGGTAGTCCTGCAGGAATGCAAGGCTGATGTCGCGGTCGAGGGAGGAGAACAGGTGCAGCACGGCCGGGTGGTAGGACTCGAGGATGGCTCGCAGCTGGTTCTCCAGGTCGCGCTGGTTCCAGACGACGCGTTCGCGGTCGCGGATGACGGCCCGCAGCTCGGCCAGCTTCGGTGAGGCGACCGGCAGCGGCCGCCAGCGCCGGTATTCGTGGCGGAGACTGTCGGCCAGGACGAAGGCGTCGAAGGCGTCGTCCTTCTTCGGTGCCATCCGGTAGCGTTCCCGCGCTCGCGCGGAAATCTTTGGTGAGACGCAGTAGAGGGTGTGACCTGCTGCTTGAAGGCGCTCGACCAGTAGGCCCTCGCCGCGTTCGATGGCGATCCCGGCCAGTGGTGCGTGGCGGCGCAGGTGACGATCCAGACGCTCGAGGCCGTCAGCGGTGTGGGCGTAGCGCTTTTGGTGCACGACCTGGCCGGCCTCGTCCACGAGGCAGAGCTGCTGATGGGCGTTGCCCCAGTCGACGCCGGCGAACACTCCGGCTGGATCTGTGGTGTTGGTGGGTAACGAGTGGTCCATAGCTTCCGTCCTGTCGGTCCAGGTCACCGACCGGGCGGCCCCGCTGGTACCTCATCTCGGCGCTCGAAGCGCGACTCCCGCTGGCCAGTTCGCGGCCCGCCTCCAGCGAGAGGGACGGGTCTGCATGGGGGCCTCGAAGGCAACACGTCTGCATAGGTCCTCTCCCGCTGGCGCGGTGACCGGCGGGGGATTCCCGCCACCAAGGAGTGTGCACTGATGACGTCTGGACAATCGTCGCAGGCCAGACGGTGTTCACGGCGTCCGGGAGGCCGGTCAGGCCGTCGCAGACCAGCATCAGGACATCGGCCGCGCCGCGGTTCTTGATCTCGGTCAGGACCTGGAGCCAGTACTTCGCGCCCTCCCCTCCGTCGCCGATCCACAGACCCAGGATGTCCCGGTGTCCCTCGGCGGTGACCGCGACCGCCATGTAGACGGGCCGGTTTGCGACCTGCCCGTCCCTGACCTTCACGTTCACACAGTCGATGAAGACGACCGGGTAGACGCTGTCCAGCGGACGGTTCTGGCATTCCGTCATGCCGGCCATCACACTGTCGGTGATCGTGGAGATCGTGGACTTGGAGATCTCCGCGCCGTACACCTCGGCGAGATGCGCGGAGATCTCCCCGTGCGTGAGCCCTTTCGCCGACAGCGACAGAACCATCTCGTCCACGCCGCCCATACGCCGCTGACGCTTCCTGACCAGCCGCGGTTCGAACGATCCGGCCCTGTCCCGCGGCACCGTGATCTCGACCGGCCCCGACTCGGTGATCACCGTCTTGGAGCGGTGCCCGTTGCGGTAGTTCTCCCGGCCGCCCTCGGCCCGCTCACCGGGCTCGTGTCCCAGGTGATCAGTGAGCTCGCCCTCCAGCGCGGACTCCAGCACCCGCTTGGTCAGCTGCTGCAGGAGGCCGCCCTCCCCGGTGAGCTTCACGCCACCGGCCTGAGCCCGGGCCACCAGCTCGGCAACCAGCCCGTCATCCACGGCGCCAGTCCCGCTCACCGAGGTCTTCCCGGCCTCGCTGTCACTTGTCACGTCAGTCATCAACTGTCGCTTTCAGCTCGGGAGTTACACCGCTCACCGTACAGACCCCGTTCGCATCATGCACGCTCGATGATCACAGGCGAGCACTCACCGTCAACCGCTCTGGGAATCAGTCGACGGACGGTGGAGCGTCCTCGTAGGGGTTGCGCGGCTCGGCGACGGTCCTCAGGTCGCCGATCTCGAAGGCCGGGACGGGGTGCTCCTCGGTGACCTCACCAGCCCTCCAGACACCGGCGACCGTGA
Organism: Streptomyces sp. NPDC059010; assembly: GCF_042740355.1. Classification (NCBI taxonomy): domain Bacteria; kingdom Bacillati; phylum Actinomycetota; class Actinomycetes; order Kitasatosporales; family Streptomycetaceae; genus Streptomyces; species Streptomyces sp. NPDC059010. The sequence goes on along the minus strand of NZ_JBHYJA010000072.1, from coordinate 30,723 downwards.
CCCAGGTGTCCTTGGGGGGTGCGGCCGATCCGCGCATCTCGACGCGCAGCGGCATCGCGTCCCCCGCGCAGCAGCTGACAACGAGGCGGTTGAGGTACCAGATGTCCGGGCTCCTGCCGGGAGTTGCGAAGCCGGTCAGCAGGACCTTGCGGTCGTGGAGGCTCGTCGTGTCGTATATCGACCGGCCGATGAACTCCTCCAGCGCCATGGGCGTGGCGGGCGCGTCTCCCAGTTCCTCGTAGGCGGTCCGCTCCACGCGTGCCGCCGCACCGTCCCGCGAGGCGGTGTAGGAGCCGAGGGCCGGGGGCGCGACGAACAGGAGGGCGAGGGCCGGGGCGGCGAGGAGCCAGGCGACGCGCGTCGCTCCGTTGTGCTCGTGCCCGCACCCGTCGTCGGTGTCGGTGCGCTCGTCGTGGGGTTCGCGCCAGAGGCCGCGGTCGGACGCGGCTCCCCACCGGAGCGGCTGCTGCCTGCGCCGCACGGCCTCGGCCCCGATCCCCGCCAGGCCGAGCACCACGAGGAAGGCGCCGGAGGTCACGAGATAGGGCCACAGCCCTTCCTTGACGTAGCGGAGGTACACGTCACTGAACACGGTGGTACGCAGCAGGCCCGCGCCGGTCAGCACCAGTAGGAGCGGTAGCCCGAGTTCGCTCGGGCGCCGGCGTCCCTTGCCGGTCGGTCGTCCGGTCACAGCAGCACTCCTCCGACGATGACGCAGCACAGGACGGCCACCACGAACGTGGCGGCGGAGAAGCGCCATGCGAACGCCCGTCCGAAGGCTCCCGACTGCAGGGCGATCAGTTTCAGGTCGACCATGGGGCCCACGACCATGAAGGCGAGTCGGGCGGTAGGCGAGAAGCCGGTGAAGGAGGCCGCGACGAAGGCATCCGCCTCCGAGCACACCGACAGAAGCACCGCGAGCACCGCGGCCACCAGCACACCGAGCCACGGCGAGTCCGCGAAGACCTCCAGGACGGAGGGCGGTACGAGGACGTTGAACGTCGCCGCGGCCATGGCTCCGACGACCAGGAAGCCGCCCGCGTGCAGGAAGTCGTGCTGCAGTCCGCGTCGGAAGGCCACCAGCCGACTTCCGCCCGGGACGTGCCCCGCGGGGCTCGTCGGCAGCCTCAGCCACTCCTCGCGCCCCCAGCTGATCCACAGCCAGCCCATGAGCACGGCGACCATGAGTGAGGCTCCGAACCGGGCCACCACCATCTCCGGGCTGCCCGGGAACGCGACGGCCGTCGACACGAGTACCACAGGGTTCACGGCGGGCGCGGCGAGCAGGAACGTCAGGGCCGCGGCGGGAGCTACACCCCGGCGCATCAGGCTGCCCGCCACCGGAACCGAAGCGCACTCGCAACCCGGCAGCACCATCCCTGCGGCGCCGGCCACCGGAACGGCCAGTGCGGGGTTCCGGGGCAGAGCCTTGGAGAAGGCATTGGCGGGGACGAAGGCGCCGATGGCTGCGGAGACGAGGGTACCGAGGAGAAGAAACGGTACGCCTTGAACCGCGATGGCGACGACCAGCGTCCGCCAGGCACCGAACGCCGCAAGCCCGGGCAGGTCCTCCAGCAACGGCCCGGCGAGCACCGCGACGACGGCGACGCCCACCAGGGCAGTGCCCAACCCGCCGTTCCCCGCCCGGCGCGGCGCCTCTGTACCGGCTCCGGCGCCGTGGGCGTCGCAGGCATGAGGTGGTGGTTCCGTCGTGGTGCTCGGCACTCCGTGCGCCACGTCGCGCTCTCTTGGCTCCGCCGCCTCCCCACGATCCGGACTGCCGGGTATCGCCTCCGCTACGTCCGCGTCCGAACGCCCCACGGCGGACGGTCCCGAAGTCCTGCTCATCGCGCTCCTTCGTCCACCGAGACGGAACGCCGGAGCCGACCGGCCGGGCGGCCCGCGTCCCGACCGAGCGCGGCCACATCCTCCCGGCGCAATCGGAGCACGAGGGGGACCTCCACCTTGCCGTCGGGCAGGGCGTGGACGCCGGTACAGGGAGCGCGATCGTTCATGGCGAGTCCTTGAGACGAGTGGCTGGTGGACGGGTGACCGCAGCGACCACCCGTCGGCTGGAGCGGCCTGCCCAGGATCTGGATCGTCGCGAGTGGTCACACGCTGAGAGATCGCCCCACCAGCCGATCATCCCGCCACTTTACCGACTCTTTACCCAGGGCTGTCCGGCTCATTGTCGTGCCCATTGCTTTGTCGCCAGCGCGAGTGTGGGATTGTGTAGCCGGGCAATGCCGAGCACTAACCTCGATCTTGCATGAGGGTGGACCGACCGTGTCGGTGGTGCCATTTGGTTTTGGGGTGTGTTGTTGGGGTGGCTGGGGGGGGGGGGGGGGGGCCGGGTTGGCTGGGGCGGGG
>NZ_JBHYJA010000072.1:24529-28343 GCF_042740355.1 Streptomyces sp. NPDC059010 | reverse complement strand
GTGGGTGATGGTGCCCGCGCCAATGCCCTACACCAACCCTAAAATTTCCTGGGGGCCCCCCGCGGGCCGGGGGCGCACCCTTTCGCTTTCCGGAGCTGATGGTGGGCAGGCTGTCGCGTCGGGTGGGCGCCGGGTTCCACTGCCCGGGCGGGTGATGTTGTCGTCGGGACGGTGGACGTTGCTGGTCAGCTGGGGTTTGGCAGGAGCGCGAGTCGTTCGAGGGCGGCGGTGATCTCGCCGGTCCAGGGCCAGTGCTGGGTGAGGCAGAGGATCTTGCGGCGGCCGGTGGTGACGAGTTGTCCGGCCTCGGTGAACAGGCGGAATCGCAGGCGGCGGGGTTCCCAGAGCCGGGCCTTGCCGGTGAGGGCGAGCATGGGCATCCAGGCCAGGAGGTCGAGGGCGATCTGGAGGATCTCGAGCCAGACCTTGTTCTGGGCGGTGGTGTGGAGGGGCAGGTTGCGCAGGCCGGTGGCGCGGGCGGCCCGGATCCGGTCCTCGGCCCGGGCCCGTTGCCGGTGACGGAGTTCGAGTTCGGCGATCGGCCGGTCAGGGGTGTTGGTCGCGAAGCATGTGATCCGCATGCCGTCCGCGTCCGTGATCCTCAACTGGGCGCCAGGGTGGGGCCGTTCTTTGCGGACGATCAGTCGCATGCCGTTGGGCCAGTCGTCCAGGAGCTTGCCGGTGAGCTCGGCGACCCAGGCCCCGTCACGGGCCTCACCGCCGGTCTCGACGGCTGGGGTCCAGGCTGAGGCGGGGACCTTCAGCACGTGTTCGCGGATTGCTTCGGTGATCACCATGCCGACCGAGTAGGACAGCCATCGGCCTCGCCTGGCGAGCCAGGATATGAAGTCGTGGGTGCCGCCTGCGGAGTCGGTGCGGATCAGGGTCTGCCGCCCTCGTCGGTAGTGCTTCGACAGTTGAGCCAGGGCGAGTTGGGTGGTGGTGATGTGGTCGGCGGCCGTGTTGGAGCCCGCGTCTCCCGGTCTGAGGAGGGCGGCGACGGGCTCTCCGGTTCCGCCCGGGCCGTGGTCGAGGAAGGCCGTCAGGGGGTGATGGCCGTAGGTCTTCTTCCAGGTCGGGGCCGCGTCCTGCTTGTCGGAGTGGGCGATCACGAGGACTCCGTCGAGATCGATGACGACCTGGCCGTCGGCGTCCGGGGCGTTCTTGCCGGCCAACGACCAGGCACGATGGCGGGCTTCGGAGCGTGCGGACCGGATGGCCTGCAGGGCTTTCTCGCCGGAGGCGGCGAGGGTGTCGATCAGGCGGGAGATGGTCGGGTCGGAGGCGACCGGGCCGAAGACGGCCGGCTCACACCGCAGCATCGCGACGTCCGCGAGGCAGTCCCCGCCCAGTGCGACCGCCAGGGCGACGTCCAGGAGTGCCTTGCCGGGATCGTGCACGGCCCGAGGTTTCCGCCACGGAGCCAGAGCCTGGGATATGGCCTGGTCAAGGCCGGTCTTGCGGGCCGTTTCGATGAGCCGGACCGCCCCGGCCTGGGAGACGAACTGGCGGCCGTCGTCCTGGACACGGACGCGGGGGTAGGACCCGATAGAGTGCTTCACCTGGGAAGTGCCTCCGGCGGTGGCAGGAACAAGGACCTCGACAATCCTCATTCTTGCTGGTCAGAGGCACTTTCTGCCTTCCTGACCGCCTGCCGGACAGTCAGCTTCGTGTAGGGTCGGGGGCTGGCGCGGTGGCAGAGTACGTCTGCTCCGTTTCCAGCCCCCGCCGCATCGAACCGTGCGTGCGGTTCTCCCGCACACGGCTCACCGACGCCGTTCACCACCGGCATTCGGCCTGCCCCGCCAGTCCCGGAAGGGTCTGGGTGCAACGACGGTTCCGTGCAGGGCGATCAGTCCCAGGGAGTCCTCGGCGGCGAAGGCGACCACTGCCCAGCCGAACTTCCTGGTGCGCCGGTGCTTCTTGGCGAGGAACCCGCCGATCCGCATCCGCGCGTACGAGCCGATCTGGTCGAAGACATGGGCCGAGTTCCCGAACCGGAAATACGCAGCCCATCCACGCAGGAAGGCGTTCACGTCCTCCACGATGACCTTGACCGGCCGCAACAGCCTGCGCCGGTCCGTGAGTTCACGGATCCGGTCGCGGGCGTGCTGCATCGCCCTCGCCGAGGGCCAGCGGGCGAGGAAGGCAACCGGGCGCCGGTCGCCGCGCGGCCGGGACGTGACCCACCGATGATGGAAGCCGAGGAAGTCGAACCCCTCGGCGCCCACCTGCAGGTGCACGATCCTGGTCTTGGCCGCCTTCGGCTCCAGGCCGAGTTCAGCCAGCAGGCTCCGCAGCCGCTCCAGGGCGGCTTCGGCCTGCACGCGGCTGACGCACATCACCACCGCGTCGTCGGCATAGCGCACCAGCACCCCGTGATCCCGTGTCGACCACACCCGGTCCAGCCGGTGCAGATAGACATTGGCCAGCAACGGGGAGACCACCCCGCCCTGGGGAGTGCCGGACACCGGCCGACGGACCTGTCCGTCCTCCAAGACCCCGGCACGCAGCATCGCGTGCAGGAGCTTGAGAACCGACCGGTCCACCACGCGTTCCTCGACCGCCTGCATCAACTTCTCGTGATCAATCGCCTCAGAGCAGTTGGCGATATCCGTCTCCACCACCCACCGCCTGCCCCGCCACGCCTCGTCCACGAGGACCTGGAGGGCATCGTGCGCTCCGCGCCTGGGCCTGAACCCGAACGAGCACGGGAGCATATCGGCCTCGAAGACCGGCTCGAGCACGATCTTCAACGCGGCCTGCACGATCCGGTCGCGGACCGAGGGAATCGACAACGGCCTCTGCTCCGCCACGCCGGGTTTCGGAATGAACACCCGGCGCGCGGGCAACGGCCGCCAGCGGCCTTCCCGCAGTTCCGCGGCCAGTTCATCAAGGAGCCGGTCAACGCCGTACTCCTCAACTTCAGCCAGAGTGGTGGCGTCAATGCCCGGCGCGCCGTTGTTACGACGCACCAACACCCATGCGCGCCTCAGGACGTCCCTGCGGTAGACCTTGTCCCCCAGCGCGTGAAACCGCCGTCCGGGATCGGCCTTGGCCGCCCGGTAAAGCGCATGCTGCAAGGCTCGGACCGGATCCAGCTTCAGGGATCCCGACGTGGCGGAACTAGCCGAAACGGCACTCACCAAGCCCCTCCAGACAACCTGCGCATCGACGAAGCAGCGGCCCTTCCCTGGCCGGCGGTTGTGTTGTCCGCCAGCTCGTCGCGGTACTACGGCCGCCTCCGACGCCCACCCGGCCCGCGCCCACTTCCCGGGGATCACCCGGTTATAGGACGCGCAGCTTCCGGCGGCGTCTGTCCGCAGGCCGCCGGGCCGGGGAGGGCCTCCCCAGTTCCCGCTGTCACCGTCGCAACGTTCCATGCCCCATACGCCGGGGAGTCCTTCACGGCTGCATCTCCAGGATCTTCGCCGCTTCCATGGCCTTCGCCCTGATTTCGGGGGCTCGGCACTCCCTATCCCCACCCCGAGAGGCGGGCCTCTAACGACGCCGCAGGCTTCGCGTGATGCTACGGACCGCTGCTTTGCTCCCCCTTGCAGGGCTTTCGACACTGGGCTTCGACGCCGGGCGTTTCCCCCCGACGCCGCCAGTCTGCTATCGGGCCTCCTGGCAGCTACCCGGACCGGACTTCCACCGGCAGGCGGCAACAAGCTTACGACTCAAGATCAGCTACAACACGAAGACCTCCGAGTCTGCTGGGCGCGCGAAAGCGCGAGGCTAAAAGTGTCCGGGGCGAGCGCCCGAGAGGGGGGGGGGGGGGGGTGTGAGAGACACCGACGCCCCGGGGGGGAGG
>NZ_JBHYJA010000072.1:0-24519 GCF_042740355.1 Streptomyces sp. NPDC059010 | reverse complement strand
TGGTACACCGGGCTGCGCGCGGCGTGCGGGTCCGCCCGCCCCGGGGCGGGCCCCGCGGGGGGCGGGTGTCGGTTACACCCCCCCCCCGGCCCTCGGTGGATCAGGCTATGGGCTCAATCCAGATGTTGCGGAAGCGGGCGTGCTCGCCCGGGTCACCGTGATCCTGCAGGCGGATCGAGGCAGGCGATGGCCCTTCCTCGATGCCGCCGCCGGTGACCCCGTCGATGGCTACGTCCTTGTGGACCACTTCACCGTTCCACTTCACGGTCACCCGCGCGTCGTCGACCTTCTTGCCGTCACTGTTGTAACGCGCCGCACGGAACGTGATGTCGTACGTCTGCCATGTGCCCGGGGCAGCAGCCATGTTGCGGTCCGCCGCGCGCTTCGAATAGATGGCACCAGCCTCGTCGGACGCCAACGTGGTGTCACCGTAGGAGTCCAATACCTGAAGCTCGTAGCGGTCCTGGAGGTACACGCCGCTGTTACCGCGCCGCTGTCCGGTCACGTCCGACGGGTAGTTCGGCTCCAGCCACTCGGCGTGCAACTTGAAATCGCCGAACTTCTGCTTGGTGCGGATGTCCCCGCCCTTGGACTCCATGGAGCCGTTGGCGATCGGCCATGTCGCCGCGCCACCACTTGCCTTCTCCCATTCGTTCAGATTATTGCCGTTGAACAAGTCGATCCGCTTCGCCTTGGTCACGGTGAGGTGATCGAGATTGACGTGACCGCTGTCGTCGCCGTCCCTCTTGTAGGTGATGGTGTTCGCACCTTGCTTGAGGTCGAGCGCTTCCACCTGTGTGGCCCAGTTATCCCAGGAACCGGTGTCGGCGAGCCGTACCTGCTTCGCCTTGGTGCCGTTCACGTAGACGCTTATCGTCTTGGTCCCGGTGAAAGGGTGCGGACCGTTCGAGTAGCGCAGACCGACGTTGTATGTGCCGGCCGACTCGGCATTCACGCTGAACTGCGTGCTGGCCCCCGCGGTCCCGTAGCCGGCCACGAAGCCGCTGCCCGTGTAGCCCTGGTGGTCCCGCATCTCCGTCGCGCCACCGCTGAGTTGCGCGCTCTCAGCTTCGTACCTGAGATCCGCCCCTGAGCCGTTCGGGGTCGCGTTGAGCGTGTACCAGGCTTCGGTGTTCCACAGCGACTTCCCGGACTCGGAGCTGAACGGACGCGGCGAACGAACGTGCACGACGTGTCCCGGCTTGAGATCCGCGATCTTGACTGTCACCTTCTTACGATCTGCGGACAGCGTCGCAGAATCGACCGAAAGCGACTTTTCGTCGACCTTCGGCCCCCCGTAGGCCGCAGTCGGCTCGTACCGCCACTGCTTCACCTTGTACTTGTCCTTCAGCGCATTCGCGGTCTCGGCGGACAACGGTTGGGTGTACTCGAACTCGAACCCGCCGTCCACCGCGCGCATCGCCTTGATGTCGAAGGCGTTGCCCTCACCGGGCGTCAGCTTCTGCAGACCGTGGTTGAGCTTGCCCGCCTGGCCCCAGTTGCCGCCGGCGCCTATGCCGCCCGCGTAGATGGCACCGTCCGGTCCGACGCTGATCCGGTTGATGCCGGCCTCAAGCCCCTGCGTGAAACGGAACACTGCGCCCTGGTACTCACCGTTGACCTTCTCCAGGAACGCCCGCTGGATGCCGCCGTAGGTCACGTCACCGATCAGCATCTGCCCGGCGAACGGGCCTTCCTTCAGGTGGATCGGGTTGCTCGGTGAGTTCCCGATCTCGTTCTGCGGCAGCCACAGCACCGGCTGTGTCACCGGCTTGTCGTCGAACGGGCCTGCAGGATTGGTGTAGTGGTTGAAGAACCGTCCCGGCTTGATGTGCACCAGCTTCGACGCGGGCAGCCAGCCTCCCTGGTTGTCGGTAGCGAAGATCCCGTCCTCCGGGCCCCAGCCGATTCCGTTGGGGGTGCGCAGACCGCCTGCGAGGTATTCCACGTTGCCGGTCTCTTTGTTCACCTTGATGGTGGTGCCCCGGTTCTTCGCCGGCTGCGGGTCGGTAGTGGCGCCGCCAAAGTTGATGGACACGGACGTGTTGAGATAGAAGTGCCCGTCCTTGTACAGCAGCCCGAACGCGAACTCGTGGAAGTTCCCACCGTACGGCCAAGTGGCCACGGTCCGAAGGTTGTCGGCGACGTCGTCGCCGTTGGTGTCGTTCAGCTCCACCAGACGGGACTTCTCCGACACGTAGAGCTTGCCGTCCACGTACTTGATGCCCATGGGCTCCTGCAAGCCGGAGGCTATCTTCTTCGTCGTCACCCGATCCGGCGATGTGGTGCCGGTGACGTGATCCAGGAGGTAGACCTCGCCGAGCTTCTTCTCCGAGCCGCCCCATGTGGTGATGGCGAGTCGGCCGTCCGGCAGCCAGTCCATCCCGCCGACCTGCGGCTCGAACCCCGAGGGTCGCAGATTGGTGAGCTTGTAGTCAGGGTGCACCGCATTCAGCGGCATACCGTCGCCGGGTTCATCGCTCCCACCGACGCATTCCTTGCGGCCTGGTGCGGTCACGCGCACCACGTCCTTGTCGGTACTCAGAACCGACTGCGGCACGAGCTCGAACTGCGATGATCCCGGCTTCCGCCACTCCAGCTTGAGCCGCTGTTCCGACAAGTGGTCGAAGTGGTCAATGCGCAGGGAGTGGTGGCCGCGGGTGAGGTCGATCGAGCCGTCCTTCGATGTCGGGGCGTGGCGGCCGTCGTTCTCGATGACCATCTTGTCGTCGATGGTCAGCCGAGCACCGTCGTCGCTGGTGAGCCGGAACGTGTGGGATCCCGCCGTGGTGATGTTGATGTTGGCGATGACCTGGGTGACGAACTTGTCGGGCAGTCCGAAGTCGGCGTCGGACGTCCAGTCGACGGTGGACATCAGCTTGTCGACGTTCGGTGTCTGCCCCGGCTTCAGCGTGCACAGCCCGGACAGCTCAACGCCGACGTCATACGTCCGCAGAGTGACACCGGGTGTCTGTTCCGGCAGGTCCTCGGCAGCACGCGCCGGCGAGACGAAGCTTGACAGCGCGACGGCGAACAGGCTGAGGGCCACGATGGGCGTACGTCGTCGGACAGTTGCGGGCGACAGCGGCCTGGCCGCTTTCGATATCGCTCCAGGGCGTCCACGGAGGACGGGTGGCCATGTCACCCTGCCCCTGGGGTCTCGATGTCGTCTGAGCAGCATCAGCGTTTTCCTTTCGGTTGAGTGGTTCCGCCGGCGGCGGCCGCAATTCGCTCTCGGATACGACGAGGACGACCACCGGCCTCTGCACCGCCGCACGGGGAGTTGACCCCGCGGCCGCCCCGGTGGAACGTCCATGGCAGCGGGGGGAAGCCAGACGTTCTCTCAGGGGAGGAGCGACCGCGGGGGATCTGTGTACGCAGGGGACACGACCGGGTGCCCGGTGGTGCCGGGCACCCCGGTCACCTGCTCAGTCCACCTTGGTGAGTCTCCACTGCTGGTTGGTGCCGTTGTTGCAGGTGTACTGCTCGAGCTGGACCCCGTCCCTGGCGAAGGCGGGCACGTCCAGGCACTTGCCGCTGTTCACCGACACGATCTTCCAGGCGCCCGAGCCCGCGGACTCCAGCCGCCACTGCTGGTTGCTCGCGCCGCCGCGGCAGGCGTACTGGACGATCTTTGCCTTGTCGTCCTTGCTCGCACCCTGGACGTCCATGCACTTGTCGCTGTGCTTGGCGGTCAGGGTGTAGGCCCCGTTGCCCGCCGAGGTGACCAGCCACTTCTCGTTGTCACTGCCGGTGCTCGGCCACTGGATGACCTTCGCCAGGTCGTCCTTGCTGAAACCGGCGACGTTGGCGAGCTGGTTGCTGTGCACGGACGTCAGGCTGTAGTGGTGTCCCGGCTCGATGCCTCCATCACTTCCCGGCGTCCCGACTCCGGGACCGTGGAAGGTGATCGAGTCGAGGTCGAAGGGCCCGGCGACCGGTGACTTGAACACCGCGTACAGGGTGTCCGTGTCACCGGAGGCGTTCACCGGAACGGCCGGCAGGGAGACGTAGTTGTTCCATCCTCCGGTGCTCGGGATCTTCTGGCTGGCCACCAGCGGGCCGGTGGCCGATCCGGTGTGCAGTTCGATCGAGCCGCCGCTGTCCGCGGGCGAGGCCACCCGGAACGACACGGAGGTGATGTTCTTGAGACTGAGCGGCTTGAAAGCGACCCAGTCGTTGTTGGAGATGTCGCCGATGCGCTTGCCGTTCTCCGCCCCGCTCTGTTCGACGATGCGGATCCCGGAGGAGTCGCTGAAGTGCTCGGCCTGCTTGTGCATCGGGTGGAGCATGACGCTCGCCGAGCCTTCAAGGCCCCCCTTGTCGGTGTACTTCGCTGTCAGGACGTGGAAGAACTTGGCGGTGTCGTCATGCCCCCCGCTGTTGGTGGGGAACGAGCCGGTGCAGCCATTCTTCGTGGCCACGTCGTGGCTGTGCTCGTCATGGCCGATCGCGTAGAGCACGGACACCTTGGAGCAGTCGATCGCGGTGCCGTCCTCGGGATCGGTGACCTTCACCTTGTAGTGGACCGTGTTGTTCGCCGCGAGGAACCCGCCGTTGGGCGGATCCTCGAAGGTGACGACCGGTCGCGTGTTGCCGACGGCGACCTCGACGGTCGCCGAGCCGGTCTTTCCGCCCGGGTCCTTCACCGTGAGCCGTGCGGTGTACTTGCCGTTGGCCGAGTACGTGTGCGTCGGGTTGGCGTCGGTGGAATCGGTGGTGCCGTTCCCGTCGAAGTCCCACGCGTGGGTCAGGGCGTCGCCGTCCGGGTCGGAGGATCCGGCCGAGGAGAACTCGACCTGCAGGGGTGACTGCCCGGAGTCAGGGGTGGCCTTGGCCTTCGCCAGCGGGGCCCGGTTGCCGCCGGTGATGTAGTCGACCCGGTAGACGCCGTCGTCGGAGTGGTCCTCGAACCAGCCCTTGCCCCAATCCAGGTAGTACAGCGCTCCGTCGGGACCGAAGTCCATGTCCATGGGCGACTTGAGGTTGAGGCCGGGCACGAAGTTGTTGATCTTCAGGAGGTCGCCGCTGCCGTCCAGCCGCATCTCGCGGATGTAGTCGCGGCTCCACTCGAAGAAGAACGGTGTCTTGTCGTAGTACTGGGGGAACTTGCGGTCGGAGGTGCTCGCGGCGTCGTAGTGGTAGAAGGGTCCGCCCATGGGGGCGGCGCCGCCGCTGGTGCCCATCTCCGGATAGGGCGAGCCGGCGTGGTAGTCGTACCAGACGGTCGCGGGCTTGGCCGCCGGCAGGTTCGTCAGGCCGGTGTTGTTGGGCGATTCGTTGACCGGGGCGGCGCAGTTGAACTTCGCGCCCGAGGTGTTGGTGGCGAAGTTGTAGTCGTTGAAGGGGGTGTTGTCGCCGATGCAGTACGGCCAGCCGTAGTTGCCGGGGCCCTTGACCAGGCTCCACTCGACAATGCCCTCGGGCCCGCGGTTGGGGTTGGCGCTGCCGGCGTCGGGCCCGTAGTCCGCGGCGGAGATCCAGCCGTTCACCGGGTCCACGTTGAACCGGAACGGGTTGCGCCAGCCCATCACGTAGATCTCCGGCTTGGTCTTTGCGGTGCCGGGCGGGAACATGTTCCCCTCCGGGATCGTGTAACCGCCGTTCTCCTCGGGGTGGATCCGCAGGATCTTGCCGCGCAGGTCGTTGGTGTTGGCGGAGGTCCCCTGGGCGTCGAACCGCTCGCGGCCCGCCCGCTCGTCGATGGGGGTGTACCCGCCGGACTCCGAGGGCTTGACGTCGTCGCCGACGCCTATGTAGAGGTTGCCGCCGGGGCCGAACTCGATGTTCCCGCCGCTGTGTCCGGGCTCGGGGTTGCGCCAGGCCGGGATCTCGATGATGTCCTTCTTGCTGGCCATGTCCAGCTCGGTCCCGGCCGCGTTGAGCGTGAACCGCGAGACCCGGACGATCTCGGAGCTGCCGGCGGGTGAGTAGTTGATGTAGACGCGCTTGTTGGTGGCGAAGCCCGGGTCGGCGGCGATGCCGAGCACCCCGTCCTCACCGCCGGTGTAGACGTTCAGCGTGGCCACCGTGGTGGTCTTGCTGACCCCGTCCACCGTCTTGATCATCTTGACCTTGCCGAGCCGCTCGACATAGAAGACGGTGCCGTCCGCGGCGACGTCCAGTGCCATCGGCTGGGCCGGCTGGCTGTCGATGGTGACCTTCTGGAAGCGGTCGGCCACGGTGCCGCCGCAGTCTCCGGGCTCGGCACCGGAGGCCCACTCGATGCCGCCGAGCACGTGCTTCTTGAAGTTCTCTTCCGAGTACGTCGACGCCGTGTGCCCCATCGCGGTGGCCCAGACCTTGCCGCCCTCGGCCTGACGGCACCAGGAGATCGGATGGTCGTGGCCCATCTTGGACGGTCCCGCGTCGTACGTCGTCTCGTCGGCGGAGACCAGCACGTGCGCGTCGCCGCGGAAGTTGCGGTCGAAGTTGTACCACTCCTCGGTGCGCTCCCACCGGTCCGGCAGGCCCTTGGTGGAGGGATGCACCTGGTCGGCGACCTTCGCCGTGCCCTTGAGGGTCGCCGAGTGCGCGGTCATGTGAGCGCCGCCCATGAGGAGTTGGTCCCACCACGGGAACTGACTCTCGACGTTCATGTCGGTGGTGTTGTGGATGGCGACGACGCCCTTGCCGCTGCGCACATAGTTCTGCATGGCTGTGCGCTGGGCCTCGGTGTCCCAGACCATGCCGGAGTTCTGGAGCATGATGATGGCGTCGAAGCCCGCCAGGTCCGTCGCGTTGAAGATCGCCGAGTCCTCGCTCTTGACGACCTTGAAGCCGTCTGCCGCGGCCAGGTCCTCGACCATCTTGATCCCGGCAGGGATCGAGTCGTGCCGGTACGCGCCGGCGGCGGTCTTGGTGAACAGCAGCACCCGGACGTCGTCGTGTGCGGAGGCGGGATATGCCTGGAGCATCAGGAGGGACAGCATGGCCGCGAGGGCGACCGATAGTGCACGGATCAATACTGATCTGCGCATACGGGTTACCTTTCGGGAAGGGATCCGCCGCCTCGGACCGGGCCCACCGGGCCGAGGCAGCCAGCTCGGCGACTGCGAGCTGCACTAGGTCCGCGTCAAGGCGCGGAGGAATGCCAGGCCGTCCGTGGCCAGGGCATCCTGTGTCGGCGCGAGGGGGCGCCAGACGGAGGCGGCCGTCGCGATCGTGGCGTTGTCAGCCGTGAAGGATTCGATGACGAGCGGGCCCTGATATCCGCTGTCGTCGACGGCCGAGGCGAAGCCGGTCCAGTCGAAGTGGTCGGCGCCGGGGGTGCCCCGGTCGGTCCCGCACACCTGAAGGTGAGCGATCCGGCCGCCCGCCGCGCGGACCGCCGCGACGGGATCGGCCTCCTCGATGTTCAGGTGGTACGTGTCCAGCAGCAGCCCGCACTCCTCGGGCAGGGCGTCCAGGGCCTGCCCGACGGTGTTGATGACGCTGGTCTCGTACCGGTTGAGGGGTTCGACTCCGATCCGTACGCCGCGCTCGCCCGCGTAGGCCACGACCGGCTTGAGGTTCTCGCGCAGCTCGGCGTAGACGGCCTTGCGCTCGGCGGCGTCCATCCGCCAGGTGCGCCCGACCGAGGCGTAGGCCGGTCCGCTGACCGCCGGGGCTCCGACCGTCACGGCGACGTCGACGCAGTGCCGTAGATAGTCCTGGGTCTCGGCGACGGCAGGGGAGGCGACCAGTTCCCGGCCCGGTGGCATCACCAGGACGACCGAGGCGGCCAGGCCAAGACCGCTCAGCAGCACGGCCGTCTCCTGAGGGTCCCAGTCCCCCCGGTGCTCCACTGGGAGTTCGATCACGTCGAACCCCCAGTGGGCGATCCGGGGCGCCAGTTCACGCAGGGACTCGTCGGTCAGCGGCGAGGTCCAGACCCATGTGTTGACGCCGAGGGGCCGCATTACTCCTTGCCACCCCACTTCTTCGGGTAGCCGGGCATCTCCTCGCACCCGCACAGGGCGTAGTGCAGGGGCGGCATCCCGGGCTTCAGATAGGTGGAGAGGTTCTCCTGGGTGATCTTCGGCTGGGGCAGGTTCCAGACCTTGGGGACCTGCTCACCCTTGAGGAGCTTGAGAGCGGCGATGACGGGCGTGCGCCACTGGTAGGTGGGGTACGTCGGGGCGATCGCCGTGAGGTCCGAGTCCTTCCACTTCTGCAGGAAGTCCTGCTGGTCCTCACCGTTGATCGGCGGCACGGGCAGGCCCGCGTCCTCGACCGCCTCGACGGCGGCGACCGCGGTGGCGCCGGCGTCCATCCAGATGCCGTCGATCTTGCCTTCGCGCTGGATGTAGTCGCTGACGATGGACTTGGTCTTGGCCGCGTCTCCGTCGGTGAACTCGACTCCGACGACGTCGAGGTCGGACTTGTCCAACGCCACCTTGGCGGCCGACCAGCGGGTCTCCAGTACGTCCACACCGGGCAGGATCCGCAGGGCGAGGATCTTGCCCTTGGGCTCGACCTTGTCGATCAGGAACTCCGCCGCGTCCGCGCCGAAGGCGTAGCCGCCGATGGGCTTGATGAAGGTCACCGGGCAGTCGGTGTCCACGCCGCGGTCGAACACGATGACCGGCACCTTCGGACAGGCCCCGGTAACCGCCGGGGTGAGCGTCGCGGTGGTGTTGGGAGAGACGATCAGCGCGTCGCAGTCCTTGCCCTGCAGCTCGGCGATGTCGGAGATCTGCTTGTCGTCCTTGCCCTCGGCGTCAAGGGCGGTGAAGGACGCGATCTCCTTGTGCAGAGCGGCCTCCGCCTGCATGGTCTTCCAACCCACCTGCCGCCAGGGGTTGTTCACGGCCGCGTTGGAGAAGCACAGCTTGTACGGGCCGTCCTTCTTGTACTTGGCGGTGTCGACCATCTCCGGGTCGATCATCTGCTCCCAGGGCTTGCCCTGCGGACCCTGCGGGGTCTTCGACCGCATCGCCAACTGGGCCTCGTAGTCAGCCTGGTTGAAGAACTTCGAATGGGCGCCGGTGTTGTTCTCCTCGCCGGACGAGGCCGAGGCTGAGGAAGACGCCGACGCGTTGGGCTTGTCACTGGAGCAGGCCGCCAGCGGCAACAGCGCGGTCAGGGCCAGGCCCATGAGGAGGGGTCTGGGTGGAACTCTCATGATCTACCTTCCGGTCTTGCAGGTGACGGTGAGTCAGGAAGCGGGCGAGCGGCGCGGAAGCTGCACGGCTCCCAGGGCGACCGCGGCGATGAGGATGGCGCCCTGCACGGTGTATTCGAGGGCTCCCGAGATGCCGTGCAGATTGAGCAGCGTGAAGAGGGCTTCGAGGGTGAAGGCTCCGGCGAGGGCCGCTGTGATCGAGCCGCGGCCGCCGCCGAGGACGACTCCGCCGAGCACGACCGCGGTGATGGCCTGGAACTCCAGCCCTTGGCCGACCTGGGCGGAGACGCCGGCGAAGCCACCGAGCAGGATGGCGCAGATCGCGGCGGACATCCCGGACAGCGCGAACGCCGTGATCCTGACCCGGTGGATCCGTACGCCGGACAGCGCGGCGGCACGGTGATTGTCGCCTGTGGCGACGAGGCGGCGGCCGAAGCCGGCCCGCATCAAGAGCACGACGCCGACGGTGATGACCGCCAAGATGACCACCGACCACGGCACCGGGCCGAGATCGCCCCGCCCGAACCGCCGGAACTCTTCGGACAGGGCGCCTCGCGGTGCCCCGTCGGTCCACAGGAAGACCGCCCCGGAGAGGATCAGCATCATCCCGAGCGTCGCGATGAACGAAGACACTCTCAGCAGCGTGGTGATGAGACCGTTGACCAGGCCCACCAAGGCGCCGAGCGCCAGGAGCAGCAGGAGGACGGGCCATGTCGCGGAGGCGTCTCCATCGATCAGCCGGGCGGCGATCACCACTTCGGCGGTGACCAAGGAGCCGACCGACAGGTCGAACTCACCGGAGACGATGACGAAGTACTGCCCGGCCGCGAGGATCGCCAGTGGCGCGGCCCTTTTGACGAAGGCGAGGAATCCCTCAGCCTCCAGGAAGTACGAGTTCGAGGCGGCGATGGCGATCAGCAGGATCGCGAGGACGACGAAGACGGGCAGGTTGCCTGGCGCGGGCAGGACGCTCCTCAGCTCACCGAGGCGACGGCGGCCCTCGCGCTGTGCGGGCGGCTGGTCGTCCGTCTGCCGTTGAACGGTCCAGCTGGGTGGTGTCATTTCGACCGCCTTCCTCGGGCGTAGACCGCCAGAGCGGCGACGATCACGACGCCGCGCACGACGTCCTTGGCGAAGGAGTTCACCTCGAGCTGGTTGAAGACGCTGTCGAGCACGGCCAGGACGAGCACCCCGCCGACCGTCCCGGCGACGCCGCCGCGTCCGCCCGCCAGGGCGGTTCCGCCCAGCACGACGGCCGCGATGGACTCCAGGTCGTAGCCGCCGTCGGTGCCGACGGTCGGGGCGCCCGCGCCGAGGCGGGCGGCCAGCAGTAGCCCTGCGGCGCCGGCGCACAGCGAGCAGAGCACGTGGGTGGCCACGATGATCCGGTCAGTACGCACCCCCGACAGCCGGGCGACTTCCGGGTCGCCTCCTACCGCGTAGATCCGGAATCCGAGTGTGGTCCGGCGCAGCAGGAGGATCGCCGCGATCGCGATGCCGGCCCAGAGCAGGGCCGATACCGGGATCGGTCCGATCCGGTCGTAGCCCAGCCGCTGGAACGAGGTGGGCACGCTACCGGCGGGGCCGTCGTAGCGGTCGTCGAGGATGCCCCGGATGATCAGGGCGACGCCGAGGGTCGCGATGAACGCGTGCACTTTCAGCTTGGTGATGACCAGCCCGTTGACCAGGCCCACCAGGGCGCTCAGCACGAGCACGGCGCCGATCCCGGCGAGGACTCCGTACTCGGCCATGGTCTCCGCCGCCACCAGGGAGGTGAGGCTGATGAGATAGGCGACGGACAGGTCGAGCGAGCCGGCGAGGATCGCGAGGGTCTGTCCGACCGCCACGATGCCCAGCGCCGCGGAGCGCTGCTGGATCCCCACCAGGCTGTCCTGGCTGAACAGTTGGCCGCCGTCGGCGTTGACGAGGATCCAGCCGACGGCTGCGACCACCGCCAGCGCGATGAAGACGGGTCGTGCCGGGCTGTCCGCGGCGATCTTCCGCACAGTGGCGTTCCGTACCGGCGGGCGCAGGGCCTTGGTCGGTTGGCTCATGACGCCGCCGCCAGCTGCATGACCGCTGTCTCCGAGGAGCCCGCGGGCAGGTGGCCGGCGATCCGGCCGTCCCGCAGGACGACGATCCGGTCGCTCATGCCGATGAGTTCTGGGAGTTCGGAGGAGATGAGGAGGACGGCCATCCCATCCTCGGCGAGTTCACGGACGAGTTCGTGGATGGCGGCCTTGGCCCCCACGTCCACCCCGCGCGTCGGCTCGTCGAAGAGCAGCACTTTCGGGGCGACGGTCAGCCACTTCGCCAGTACGACCTTCTGCTGGTTGCCGCCCGAGAGGTAGCGGACCTCCTTGCCGGGGTCGGGTGGAGCCAGCCGCACTCGGGTGAGCAGGTCCAGCACCGCGCCCTTGTACCGGCCGCGGGTGGTACGGGCGACGAGCAGGGCGTTGTCCTTGACGGACTGGTGCAGGGCGAGGCCCTCGGCCTTGCGGTCCTCGGTGACCAGGCCGATTCCGGCCGCGATGCCGTCGCGTGCGCTCCTGGTCCGCCGCGGGTCCATCTCGCCGCGGGTGAACGGCTCGGCTCCGAACAGTGCCTTCACCAGCTCGGTGCGCCCGGAACCCTGCAGTCCGGCCAGCCCTACGATCTCCCCGGCCCGCAGGTCCAGGTCGATCCCGTCGAGCCGTGCATTGCCACCACCGCGGACCGACAGCAACACGCGTCCGGGTGCGGCGGTCGCGCGGGGCGGGTAGTAGTCGCCCAGTTCGCGGCCGACCATCAGCTCCACGAGCCGGTTGGTGTTCAGCCAGGCGGCTGCCTCGGTGGTGACCTTCGCTCCGTCCTTCAACACGGTGATCTGGTCGGCCAGTTCAAAGATCTCCCGCAGGCGGTGCGAGATGTAGAGCACGGAGATGCCGCGCTGCCGCAACTCGCGGACGAGCCGGTAAAGCAGTTCCACCTCGTGCTCCGCCAGGGCCGCGGTCGGCTCGTCCATGACCACGATCCGGGCGTCCAGCGTCAGGGCTTTGACGATCTCCACGACCTGCTGCTGCGCCACCGAGAGCCGGCGGACCAGGTCACGCGGCCCGAACGACTCCTCCCCCAGGGAGGCCAGAAGTTCGGCCGTGGCCTCATCCATCGCGGCTCGGTCGACCAGGCCCCGGCGCACCGGCTCCCGGCCGAGGAAGACGTTCTCCGCGACCGTGCGCTCCGGCAGCAGCGTGAACTCCTGGTAGATGATGGCCACTCCGGCCCGCTGTGCCGCCAGCGGATGCGCGAAGGACACCTCCTGACCGTTGATCTCGATCCGTCCTTCGTCGGGGCTGTGCACGCCAGCGAGGATCTTCATCAGCGTGGACTTGCCCGCGCCGTTCTCCCCGACGATGGCGTGCACCTCGCCCGCCTCGACTTCGAGGTCGATCCCCTTCAGAACGCGCACCCCGAGGAAGCTCTTGCCGATGCCCGTCATCTTCAGCACGGCAGCCGCCAGGCACCGAACTCAGTGGAAGCGGCGGCCCCCGTGCGCCGCGCCCCAATCTCCCGGACCGTTCGGGCGTGCGCCCGTTCCATGAACCCGTTTCCAATGATGCCCATCCGAAGATCCGAAGATGAGCGGTGTTTCATCAGCATGACGCGCACATTAGGACTTACTTCCGTTCGAAGTCAACGGACTAACGACAGTTCATCGACATAAGTAGCCACAGAGGGCCAACAGAAGGTGGAGGCGTTCTCCGTTCAGCCCTCCCACCGGCCGATGACGGCGTTCAGATCGGCCGGCACGGCTTCTCCCACTGCCGCACGCTCAGCCGCGTAGTCGCGGAGCATTCGGATCAACTCGGCGTCCGTCCGCCGGGACAGGTCCCCCACCGCGGTCAGCGGCGTCGCCAAGGACAGGCATTTCAGCACGCCGTCGCGCCAGGACGACTGATCGAGGTACGTGGCAGAACCAGGCCCCAGCGCGGCGGCGACCAGCCGCGGATCGTTCGTGCCCAGCGCATCCCGCACCAGCCCCACGGACCGCTCCCCCACGCCCAGCATGGGTAGCGCGCGCAGCACCGCGCGTCGCTCGGAGCTGTCCCCCAGGTGGTACACCGAGTCGACAGCCGCGGCCAGCTCCGGGCCGTCGAGCGGCAGAGCACAGAGCATCAGGGCCCGGGCCGCCTCGTCCGCCGTCCAATCCTCGAAGCCCGGGCCCAACGCGGCACAACCGCAGCGCAGCCCGGCGCCCGCCGAGAGCGTCATGACCGATTCCGGTTGTTCCGACACCACTGCGCAGGCGTCTTCCACCCAGACCCGAGCCGCCGGGGAGAGCAGCCCGGCCAGCCGAGTGCGGAGCTGTTCGGGAGTGACGAGTCCAGAAGCCATGTGTCCGTCTCCATTGGTCCAGCGACCGACAACGCAGTCGACAGCCCTGCAGAACCTGTTTGCTGTCCGGAGCCCGGCTTCGCCCATCCATCCCGCCGCTTTGCGGATTTGTTACACAGTTCCGTCACCGACGTGCACAATTGCGCCGATCCTGCGCGGATCTGCGGGCGTCCATCACCTCGGTCACGCTCGGAAGTGACCGTCAGACATCCGAACCTCGGGCCTGTGACATCATCGATCGCGAGCGGAGGAGATCACGTTGACGACAGACACGGCCGGCGCCGGCGAACTGCTGACGATCCTGCGCGACGGCCGGTCCCGCACCCGCGCGGACCTGGTCAAGCTGACCGGCCTGGCCCGTTCCACCGTCGGGATGCGCCTGGACGCGCTACTCAAGCAGGGATGGGTCGTACCCGAGGCCGAAGCCGTGTCCTCGGGCGGACGTCCCGCCGTCTCCTACGCATTCAACCCGGAAGCCCGTGTCGTGCTCGCCGCGGACCTGGGTGCCCTGCACGCACGCGCCGCCGTCACCAACCTCGCCGCCGGCATCCTGGCCGAGCGGCGAACTGAACTCGCCATCACCGAGGGGCCGGAGACGGTCCTCGGCTGGCTCGCCGACGCCTTCACCGAACTGCTCGAAGAGACCGGGCACACACGCGAAGAGGTCAGCGGGGTGGGCGTCGGCATCCCCGGCCCCGTATCGCACGAAACCGGCCGCCCGATCAACCCTCCGATCATGCCCGGCTGGGACGACTTCGACGTCGCGGGGTGGCTGGGCTCGCGGCTCGGCGCCCCCGTCCTGGTCGACAACGACGTCAACATCATGGCCCTGGGCGAGCACTGGTCGACGATTCGCGACGTCGAGCACATGATCTTCGTCAAGATCGGCACGGGCATCGGCTCGGGCCTCATCACGGAGCACCGGCTGCACCGCGGGGCCCAGGGGGCCGCCGGTGACATCGGGCATGTCCGGGTGGCCGACGCGGACCCGGACGTGATGTGCCCCTGCGGCAACACCGGCTGCCTCGAGGCCATCGCCGGAGGCAACGCCCTCGCAGCCCGGCTGCGCGCACCGGGGATCGAGGCACGGAACGCCTGGGACGTCATCGCCCAGGTCCGGGCGGCCGAGCCCGCCGCCATCTCACTCGTGCGTGAGGCGGGGCGGAACGTCGGTGACGTGCTGGCCTCCCTGGTGAGCTTCTTCAACCCCAGCGTCATCGTCATCGGCGGTGAGCTCGCCGAGGCCGGAGAGCACCTGCTGGCAGGTGTCCGCGAGCGTGTCTACAGCCGTTCCCTCCCGCTGGCCACCGCCAACCTCCAGATCCGCGTCTCCCGCCTGGGCGAACAGGTGGGCGTCATCGGCGCCGCAGTCATGGTCATCGACGAGGCCCTGGCCCCGGACGCGATCGACCGCACGCTCGCCTAAGTGACCTCGGCGAAGCGAGCCACGGGGCATCTGTACTTTCAGCGTCGACGGTCGCACTGAGAAGCTGACGCCGCCGCACAGCCGGCCCCCTTATGCCGCATTCTCTTACACTTTTGCTTGACGGTCGACATAAACGCTCTTACTCTCCAAAGTGACGGGTACACGTCACGTCTGAGCTGGCATGCCTGCACCGCCGCAACTGGTCCGGAGTTCTCCACCTGAGTCGAGGCGCGGTGCGCGTGCTGTCGGGCAGGGGCTCCGGACCGTTCCTCAGAGAGGACCGTCATGCCCCCAGTCCGCCACCGGTACCGCAGACTCGGTGCCCCCCTGGCCCTGCTCCTCATCGCTTGCCTGACCCATGTGCTGGGCACGGCTGCGCCCGCCTCTGCCGCGACCGTCGGCTCCATCACCGGCTTCAGCCAGGCGGGCGACACCTTCACGATCACCGCAGGCCCGGCCAAGGTCCGGGTCGACTTCGCCCGCGCCGACATCTTCCGGTTGTGGCTCGCCCCCGACGGCACCTTCACGGACCCCGTCGGCAGCAAGCTCGCCACGAAGACCGAATTCGGCGCGGTCAACCCGACGTATGCCGATGCCGGTGACCACTACCGGATCTCGACGAACTCCCTCACGCTGAGGGCCTACAAGTCACCCCTGCGGTTCGCCCTCTACAAGGCGGACAACGACACGCTCATCTGGTCCGAGACCTCCGGCCTGACCTGGGACGCGAGCAGCGCCACCCAGAGCCTGTCACGCGGTGCCGACGAGCAGTTCTACGGCACCGGGCTCCGCCTCGGTCAATGGGCGCTGCGCGGCATGTCCGTCCCGGTCAAGGTCGACAACCAGTGGAAGGAGAACACCAACGCCAGCCCCGCGCCGTTCTACATGTCGACCAACGGCTATGCGGTCATGCGCAACACCTGGAAGCCGGGCCAGTACAACTTCCACTCCCCCGTCACCACCCGGCACGACGAAAGCCGGTACGACGCCTACTTCTTCGTCGGGGACACACCCAAGAACCTCCTCGGCGACTACACCGACGTCACCGGCAAACCGTTCCTCGCCCCCATCTGGGGACTCGAACTCGGCAACGCAGACTGCTGGTCCACGTACAACACCGACCCGGAGCAGGGACCGCGGAACCGGCCCGGACACCTCAAGACCCCCGATGTTCTCGCCTACGCCCGCGACGCCCGCGCCAAGGACACGCCGTCCGGCTGGTTCCTGCCCAACGACGGCTACGGCTGCGAGTACGAAGAACTGCCGTACACCGTCACTGAGTTGAAGAAGCTCGGCTTCCAGACGGGCTTGTGGACCGAGCGGAGCCTGTCCAACATCGGCTGGGAGGTCGGCACCGCCGGATCCCGCGCCGTGAAGACCGACGTCGCCTGGGTCGGCGGCGGATACGAACCCGCCTTCGACGGGGTCCAGGCAGCCGTCAACGGAATCGAGAACAACTCCGATGCCCGGCGCTTCGTCTGGACGGTCGACGGCTGGGCCGGCACCCACCGCAACGCCGTCGTCTGGACCGGCGACACGTTCGGCACCTGGAACGACATGCGCTGGCACGTGCCCGCCATCGCCGGTGCGGCCTTCTCCGGTTTCAACTACGCGACGGGCGATGTCGACGGCATCTACGGAGGCTCCGGCCCCACGTACGCCCGCGATCTGCAGTGGAAGGCGTTCACCCCGGCGTTCATGACCATGTCCGGCTGGGGCGCGACCAATCCGTCGACCGGCTACCAGGACAAGCAGCCCTGGAGGTTCGGCGAGCCCTATCTGTCGGTCAACCGCAAGTACCTGAAGCTGAAGATGCGGCTGACCCCCTACTTCTACACGCACTCCGCAGACGCCTCACAGACCGGGGTGCCGACCGTCCGCCCCATGGCCCTGGAGTTCCCCGGCGATGCCGTCTCCCGGGGCAATCTCACCTCCCAGCAGTTCATGGCCGGCGACGCCTTCCTCGTCGCCCCCGTCACCTCCGACACCTCCACCCGCGACGACATCTATCTGCCCGCAGGCACCTGGACCGACTACTGGACCGGCAAGACCTGGACCGGACCGGGCTGGATCGACGACTACAAGGCGCCCCTCGACACCCTGCCGCTGCTGGTGAAGGCTGGTTCGATCGTGCCGATGTGGCCGCAGATGAACCACAGCGGCGAAAAGCCGCACACCCCGATCACCTTCGACATCCACCCGCGCGGCTCCTCCTCCTTCACCCTTTACGAAGACGACGGGGTGACCCGCGCTCACCGGACCGGCGCGTCCGCTCGTCAGAAGGTCGACGTCACCGCGCCGACCCAGGGAACCGGCGACATCATTATGAACGTCGGTGCCTCCCAGGGCAGTTACACCGGCAAGGCCGTTTCCCGCGGCTACCAGCTGGACCTTCGAGTCAGCAGCGCCCCGACCACGGTGAAGCTCGACGGCACGACCCTCACCGCTCACGCCACTAAGGCAGCCTTCGACGACGCCACCACCGGCTGGTTCTTCGACCCGGCAGCACGCTCGGGCACGCTCCACATCAAGACCGGAACCAAGTCGACCAGCGCGGCCTTCACCGTCGTCGCCTCCGGCGCCACACTGCCCAACGGAACCGCGCCCACCGGCGACGCCCCCGGCACCGGCACACCGACCGGCCCGGTCAAGGGAGTCGGCTCCGGCCGCTGCGTGGACATCCCGGGTGCCAGCACCACCACCGGTACCCAGCTCGTCATCTGGGACTGCCACGGCGGCCCCAACCAGACCTGGCAGCTCTCGTCCGACGGCACGATCCGCGCCCTGGGCGTCTGCATGACCGCGGCCACCCCCACCGACCTGGCCCCGGTGACCCTCTCCCCCTGCACCGCCGCCTCCACCCAGCAGTGGACCTACGAAGCCACCGCACAGCGTCTGCGCAATCCCGCCTCCGGCAAGTGCCTCGATGTCAACGCGGGCGCCAGCGCCAACGGCAGCAAGCTCATCCTCTACACCTGCCACACCGGCACCAACCAGCAATGGACCGTACCCAGCTGAGGTGAGCACGCCCGGTGTGGGACGGAGGGAATGCCGTTCCACACCGAACTCCCCCCATTCCGGCCGTTGCATCCTCACGAAGGAGTTCCATGAGACGCCTTGCCGGTGTGATCGCCGCGCTCCTGAGCGCCGCGCTTCTCACTCTCCTACCGTCGCCGACGCAGGCCGCCCCGGCCGGGGCACCCGGCCAGCAGGCCATTCCCGCCCTGAGTCAATGGATGCCCGCTTCCGGCTCGTACACCTTCACCGCCGCGAGCAGGATCGTGGTCGATCCCTCCTTCGCGGCCCAACTCGACGACGACGCCGCGACCTTCGCCGACGACCTGCGCGCACAGACCGGCCGGACCGTCCCGGTCGTGCACGGCACGGCCGCGGCCGGGGACATCCGGCTCTCCCTCGGCGGCAGTACACCGGCCGAGGGATACACGATGACGGTCGGATCGAGCATCGAGATCAAGGCGTCGAAGGACACCGGCGCGTTCTACGCCACCCGGACCGTGCTCCAGCTCCTGCGCCAGTCGCCGACCATCGCCGCGGGCACCGCCACCGACGCGCCGGCCAAGCCCGAACGCGGACTCATGGTCGACCAGGGCCGCAAGTACTTCACCGTCGGCTGGCTGCGCAAACACATCAAGGAGCTGGCCTACCTCAAACTCAACACCTTCCACTTCCACCTGTCCGACAACTTCGGCTTCCGGCTGGAGTCCAGCACCCACCCCGAGATCGTCTCCGCGCAGCACTACACCAAGCAGGAGATCCGGGAGCTGGTGGCTTTGGCGGCGAAGTACCACATCACCATCGTTCCCGAGATCGACTTCCCTGGGCACATGGACGCCATCCTCGCGGCGAAGCCCGAACTCAAGCTGAAATCCAGCGGCGGCGTGGTCCGCGACAGCCTCATCGACCTGTCCAAGGAGGCCTCCTACACGCTGATCAGCGATCTGATCAAGGAGTACCTGCCGCTGTTCCCCGGCAAGTACTGGCACATCGGCGCGGACGAGTACATCGGCCACTTCGGCGACAGCTACAGCGACTACCCGCAGCTGCACACCTATGCCAAGGCAAAGTACGGCGCGAGCGCCAAGCCCAAGGACGTCTACTACGGCTTCATCAACTGGGCGAACGACATCGTCCGCGCCGGCGGCAAGACCATGCGGATGTGGAACGACGGCATCCGGCACGATGATGGCACGATCAACCCGGCCGCCAGCATCCATGTCGAGTACTGGTACGACTACGGACTCACGCCGCAGCAACTACTCGCCCGCGGCCACACCATCTCCAACCAGTCCTGGAACCCCACCTACTACGTGCTGGGCGGCAGCAAGCCGGACAACAAGTGGGGCTACGAGACATGGCATCCCAACCTGTTCCAGGCCGGCGGCACCATCGACCAGCCCGCCCGCAACCTGGGTAGCAACGTCCACGTATGGGCCGACTCGCCGGGCGCCGAGACCGAGGACCAGATCGCCGCGGGCATCAAGTACACCCTGCGGGTCATCGCCCAGCAGACCTGGGGCTCGCCGAAGCCTGTGCCGACCTACTCCGAGTTCACCCAGCTCTCCGACACCATCGGCCGCTCCCCCGGCTGGGTGCGGCCGATCCCGGGCAACCTGGCGTACAACCGCCCGGTGACGGCCTCCTCGACCGAGACACCGTCGTTCCCCGCCGCCCAGGCCGTCGACGGAGACCCGGCCACCCGCTGGTCCAGCGCCCACACCGACCCAAGCTCGATCACCGTCGACCTCGGCTCGAACGTCCCGATCAGCCGGGTGGTCCTCCGCTGGGAGGCCGCCTACGGCAAGGCCTACCAGATCCAGACCTCCACCGACGGCTCCACCTGGACCACTCGCCACAGCACCACCGAGGGCGACGGCGACGTGGACGACCTGACCGGCCTCACCGGCACCGGCCGCTATGTGCGCATGAACGGAACCCAGCGCGGCACCACCTACGGCTACTCGCTCTACGAATTCGAGGTGTACTCCCCCGCCCGGAGCGGCCAGATCAAAGGCGTCGGCTCAGGCCGCTGCCTGGACATCCCCGCCTCCCAGACCTCCACCGGTACCCAACTCACCATCTGGGACTGCCACGGCGACGCCAACCAAACCTGGACGCCGGCCGCCGACGGCACGGTCCGAGCGCTCGGTGTCTGCATGACCGCCGCCGCCACGACCGCCGGAACCCCGGTCACCATCTCTCCCTGCACGCCCTCCGGCACCCAGCTGTGGGCCTACGAAACCGACACCCGCCGCCTGCGCAACACCGCGTCCGGCAAGTGCCTCGACGTCAGCGCCGAAGCCACCGCCAACAACAGCAAACTCATCCTCTACACCTGCCACACCGGCGCGAACCAGCAATGGACCCTGCCCACCTGACGGAGGTAACGACCGCATAACGCGGCGGGACGGCTACCGGGGGCCGAACTCTTTCGCAATGACAGCCCCTTGGGCTGCGTGCGACCGCTGTCGCACGCAGCCCTTGCCCATTCGGAGTAGTCCACATGCCACGTCGTTCTTCCCGCACCACGCACGCGTCAGCGGGGCTCTTCACCTCTGCCGAACCGGCAGTCGGCACATCTAGCAACACGCGTGCTGAGGTGCGCCGCGAGCGAGCGGCACAACGCCGCCGTTCCCTCGTCGTGGCCGCGGCGACCGCGGTCGTGATCGCCGGCGGCACCGCCGTCGTACTGAGCGACCCGCCGGAGTCCGACGAGCCCCGCCCCTTGGCCGCGGTGGAGTCGGCCGCTCCGGCGAAGGCCGTTGCCCCGCAGAGCCCTTCGCCGTCTGCGACCTCGCGATCCACCACTCCCACTCCCTCCACCACCTCCCCGTCTTCCAAGCCGAGCCCCAGCAAGAAGGCAATATCCCGTCCGAAACCTGGCACCGCCGAGCCGAAGCCGGAGCCCACGCCCACCCGGACGCCGCAGCAGGCACCCCCGGCTGCGGCCGCGCCCGCCGGCGTCGCCGAGCAGGTCCTCGAAGTGGTCAACGCCGAACGCGGCAAGGCGGGATGCGGTCCGCTCGCCCTGAACGGCAAGCTCACGACGGCGGCCCAGCGCCACTCGGAAGACATGGCGGCACGCCACTACTTCGACCACACCAACCCGGACGGGAAGGGCCCCGGCGACCGCGTCACCGCGGCCGGCTACAGCTGGCAGAGCGTGGGCGAAAACATCGCGGCAGGCCAGGGGTCCCCTGCCGACGTGATGGGCTCGTGGATGAACAGTCCAGGTCACCGCGCGAACATCGTCAACTGCGACTTCAGGGAAATGGGCCTGGGAATGTACGACGACGCATCCGGAGGGCCGTGGTGGACGCAGGTCTTCGCCACCGGCTGGTGAGGAGGAGCACCAGCCGGACGGCGGTCGTCAACCGCTGAAGGCGTCCCCCGCGTAACGGAAGCGCAGCGAAGGCGTGTTGTAGTAGTTCGCTGTCGTACCGATGGCTGGAGAGTGGGGATTGCCCTGTGCGGCGTTGTGCCAGTCGTCCAGACCGAGGTAGTACAGGCCGGATCCGAGCTGTGCGAGAACGACCTTGCCGTCCCCGCCCGCGTGATACGTCCAGCGGGCGGTGGGCTCCGTCGACGTGCAGGCGGCGCGCTGCTGACGGACCGGGGCGCCGTCCGCCTCAGTACCCGAGTTGGCGAGGCACATCCCGGTCGCGTAATTGCGAAGGCGTACCTCGTGTGCGGCGCGGTCGACGAGCAGCTCCCACTGTTGCGTGCGGCTACCGTCACACGCGGCCTCGTAAGGCTCGGCGCCCTCGACCGGGTCGATGTCCATGCACCTTCCGGTGGAGACGATCGGTAGCTGGGTCCGGTCGGTCGCGGCGGGCGACCAGGACGGGGGCGGCGAAGCAGTGGGCCTGCTCGGCGAGGGCGTCGGGTTACGGGTAGGGGACGATGACGGGGACTCACTCGGTTTCGGAGGGGGAGTTGAGGTGGGGGCGGGGGCGGCTGCCCTCGGAGCGGGGGCTTCTCGGGGCTCGTCGCCGTCCCTGAAGGGGAGGTAGACGCCGACGGAGATGGCCAGCACGACAGTGCCGATGCCGACCGCCTTGAGGCCCGTACTCATACCGGATGCGGTCTTGTGGAGGCCGGCCGCGGCTCCGCCGGCACCGGCGGCCTTCGACCCGTACGAGGCTCCCGCCCACAGCAGGACACCGGCAGGGAGCACGACACCCAAAGTCTTGTTCAGGTCGCGCAGTTCGAGACTCGCGTGGCGGCAACGGGGGCAGTCCGCGAGGTGCCGCTCCAGGCCCTGATGGCGGCGGCGCCGCCCGGCGCGGCGGATCGAGGCGGCGAGCAGGCCCGTGTAATGGCGGCATTCCTCCGTCGCATCCGGATCGCTGGCGTACTCCGCCAGATACGCCTCCCGCAGCCCTTCTCGGGCACGCGCCGTGAGCGAGGCGACGCCGCTCGCACTGAGGCCGAGCAAGGGCGCGATCCGCTCCGGCGACTCTCCCTCGACCGCCGAGTGCCACAGGACGGTCCGCCAGCGTTCGGGAAGACTGCGAAAGGCGCGAACCGCCCGCTTGCCCTCCTCCTGGTGCAGCAGCCACTCCTCGCCGCTCTCCGCCATCGGTGCTTCGGAAAGCCAGGCCTCGAAGTCGGGCGCGAGTTCCGTGCGACGCGCTGTCCGGCACCAGGCGGCCGCGGTCCGGCGGACTGTCGTCAGGAGATAGGGGCGCCAGGCGTCCTGAGGGCCGCTGCCGCCCTGTACGGCCCGCAGCGCCCGGGCGAACGCCTCCGAGGTCAGGTCCTCCGCAGTGTGCGAGTCCCGGGTGCAGGTGCGCGCGTAGGCCAGCACCGGAGTGCGGTGTCGCCGGTAGAGCTCCTCCGCTGCGGCCTGGGCGTCGCCAGGCACGCCGCTGCGTATGTGGACGGTCAGGTCGGCGTCGCTGCTTGCCGCTCCGGCGGCGTCGCCGGGGGTGCTGTTGCGCATATCGGTCATTCTCTGGGCCGGGGGACGGGATGAAAGCATCTCCTCTGCGAGAAGCAGGCTATGAGTAAACCGTCCCGCGGCGTTATCGAACCGTTACACGGTCCGTCCGGCGGATATTACGTGACGTGGTGACGTACAGGGCGGGTAGCGGCGCCGCACTGGGGGTTGTGGCACCGCCACCCGCTGACCCCCTGTCCTCATGACCACGGGAACGTCCTGGCGCCGCTCCTCTCGTCTGTGCCGTATTGGCCTTCGTTGTGGGAGAAGTGAGAGCCACTCGGCACATCCCGGCGCTTTACCGATGCTTTACCTTTACGCTGCGGACGGCGGTCCAGTTGGACGTCCGCCTCGAATCGTTGTTACGGTCCTGCCCGACCCCCTGCACTCCGGCCCCGGGCCGCCCTGCCGCGCTGTCCCGCGAGCAGAGGAACCGAGTGTGAGCACACGACACAGACTGAGGTGGGGATTCACCGTCCCCGCAATCCTCGGCATGGTGATGGCCCTGGCATGGACCCTGATCGGTCTGCCGGGCTGGACCGGCACGGCGAAGGCCGCACCCGCGGGGAAGCTGTCGGCGGCGGTCACTCCCCCCGTGGCCTGCGACAAGAAGGACAGCCCGGACAAGGGCTGGATCCAGGTCTTCTACGTGTACCGCAACGGCGAGAGCCGATTCGAGGAGATGCGTGACACCGTCAAGCGCATCGCCTGGAACATCGACCAGACCTTCGAGGCGAGTGCCCAACGCTTCGGACAGGGCGACAGCCGCAGGCTGCGGTTCGTGCAGGACGACAACTGTCAGATCGAGGTCACCCCGATCGGCGCCGACCTCCCGGACAAGCTCAGCCTGGGCGAGGCTCGAGGACATGCGGACAACTGGATCAAGGAGCACTTGCTCAAGGACGACACCGGCTATTTCGGTCGGCACAAGCCCGTCTACTTTGTCGACGCCGAAGGTGTGGACGGCTGCGGACTCGGCGGTGGCGCCCATGCCGGTGGCCTCGGCGGCGGATGGGCCGGTGTGACGTTCGGGTGCTGGGGCGAGCAAGCCCTCACCCATGAACTGATCCACGCCTTCGGCTTCAACCACTGCAACGGCGCCGACGACCAGGGCAACGACCCCATCTGCCGCGGCGCCGACCAGACACCGCGCTGCGACGACCTGCTGGCGGGGACCGTACTGGACTGCGCGAAGGACGAGTTCGCGTACTTCCACCCGCGGCCCGCACCGGGCAGCCCGCTCGCCGAGAACCCCGAGGGGAACATCGCCAACAGCCCGTACCTCATCAAGAACCAGCCGGCGCCGCCGGTGGACGCCCAGCTGGTGGGAACCAAGGGGCGGTGCCTGGCATCCGGGGGTGCCGGCAAGGCGGCTGCCCAGAAGGAGTGCGGGGACGACACCGTGTGGCGCCGCACCATCAGCACCGACGGCTACTTCCAGTTGGAACTGAAGGGCACGAAGCAGTGCCTCAGCAGCACCGAGTCCGGCGACAAGGCGCATGTCCTGAGCGCCTGCGACAAGGGGGACGAGCGGCAGCACTGGATGATGTTCGACGCTGCCGGCCCGGACAAGGAGCACTACAAGCTGGCGAACCGCGCGACGAAGGAGGAGGCGCGGATCGCCGATGAGGCGGAATTCAAGATGCACTTCAG